>JBKDZI010000015.1:0-78185 GCA_047971215.1 Bacilli bacterium
TATTAAATAATGTTTGATATAATCATTTTGATGAGATAAATTGCATATTAATTGCCTTAATAGCTCAGTTGGTTAGAGCACTTGACTGTTAATCAAGGGGTCATAGTTTCAAGTCATAGTTAGGGCGCCAATTATTTTGGCTCGTTGGTGAAGTTGCTTAACACACTGCCCTTTCACGGCAGCATTCTGGGGTTCGAACCCCCTACGAGTCACCAAATATGGAGTAGTACTCAAGAGGCTGAAGAGGCGCCCCTGCTAAGGGTGTAGGTCGGGCAACTGGCGCGAGAGTTCAAATCTCTCCTACTCCGCCATTTAAGAAATTTACCTTTGTTTATCAAAGGTTTTTTAATTAGGTATATTTTTCAATTAATTAAATTGATAGTATTTTTTATAAATAATTATATTAATTTATAATTATAGATACTGATATTATTAAAGATTATATGTAAACCAAAGTGAATTGGTTTATTTTTCTTTTGTTGTAAGTTATAATCAAAACAGGTGATTATATGTTTAAAGAAATTATTAAAATAAGCGATGAGTTTATAAAAATTAAGTTTGATGAAAGTAGAAATACAAATCTATTAAATAAATTTGTTAAGTTTATTGATGATAAAAGTTTTTTGATAGGTCAAGTTAGTAATTTAGATGGAAATGCGATTGATGTTAGTATTATAGGAGAAATAAAAGAATCTAGATTTTCATATGGTACTCTTAAAAATCCAGCATATAATGCTAAAATTAAACTACTAAGTGATGAAGAGGTAACTGTTTTAATTAAAGGTAATTATACTGATAAAAATCTATATTTAGGAAAATCGTTGACTTATGAAAACGTTAATGTAACTGTTAGTGCAGATAATTTTTTCAATGGTCATTTAGCAATTTTTGGTACTACTGGACATGGTAAATCTAGTTGTGTATCTAAAATACTACAAAATCTTTTATATGATAAAAAAAATATTGCTTATAATGCTAATATATTTATATTTGATGTATATGATGAATATAGACAAACATTTAAAGATATTAATAATATTAATCCTTATATAAATTTTAAAAGTTATACAACAAATTTAAATGAAAAAAGAACTAAAAACAATAAATTATTACAAATTCCTGCATGGTTTTTAGATGTTGATGATTTAGCTCTTTTATTAAATGTTAATGATATTAATCAGTTACCTATTTTAGAAAAGACATTAAAATATGTAACAATATTTAGTAAAGATGATGATAAATCAGAAAGTTTTAAAACTTCTATTTTGGCTCAAGTTGTATCAGATATATTAATGTCTGGTAAAGCAACTATCCAAATTCGTGATCAAATTATTAGTATTTTAAGTGAATATAATACTAGTATATTAAATTTAGATACTAAAATTGTTCAACCAGGGTTAGTTAGAACAATTAGACAATGTATTAATATTGATAATGCTGGTAAATTTTTGGAAGTTAAAGAATTAGTATCATTTTTAGAATTACAAAAATATCAAAATTTTGAATTAAAACTTCCAAAAGGAGAATTATTTTATACATTAAATGATATAAAAGTTGCTTTAGATTTTGTTTTATTATCAGAAGGTATATTTAATAATGCAGTTGTATATGAAAAATATAATGAATTAAAAGTTAGATTAAACAACATTATTAATAGTGATATATCAGAATTTTTTACTTATGATAATTATATTAGTATTGATAATTATATTAAAAATCTTTTAATAACTGAAGATGGACATAAAACTCAGTTAATTCATTTTAATATTAATGATATTGATGATAGATTTGCTAATACAGTAGTTAAAATTTATAGTAAATTATTATTTAATTTTAGTACTGGTCTTAAAAATCGTGCTTCACTTGCGTTTCATATGTTTGTTGAAGAGGCGCATAGGTATGTTAAACAAGATAATGATATTAATATACTAGGGTATAATATATTTGAAAGAATTGCTAAAGAAGGTAGAAAATATGGAGTGATTTTAGGATTAATTTCTCAAAGACCTTCAGAATTAAGTGAAACTGTTTTATCCCAATGTACAAATTTTTTAGTTTTTAAATTATTGCATCCTAAAGATTTAAATTTTATAGAAAGTGTTATACCAAACATAAATATAAAAGATATTAAAAACATTAAATCGTTACCAGCTGGGACATGTTTTATGTTAGGTAATTTAACAAAAATTCCTATATTTGTTAAATTTGAACTTCCTAAACCATCACCAAAAAGCTGCAGTACTGATATATCCAAAATTTGGTATTTAGATAAATGATATTAAAAGTTATATTTTTTTAAAAATAATGTTATAATAATTTTAATGGAGGAGTTATGATTGAAAATTTTAATAATTTAAATCCTGGATTAGATGAAATTCTTAGTAATCTCAAAAATAAAGAAACATATTTAGATAATGAACTTGAATCAAAGGCTAGAAGTTATTCGAAGGTACTTTCAATAATAGAAATCTATAGAAAAGATATAAATAATCTTGATGAAAAAATAAAAAATGTTAAAGAAAATTTAGAATGTCTAAATTACCAAATAAATTATAATATTGAAGAAAATTATTTTGATGAAGAATATCCAAAATTAAATGAAAACATAAAAAGAGATATAAAAGTAAATGAAAAAAATTATAATTATTATGAATATTTAAAAAAATTAAATTTAAATTATATTATAAAAAAAGAAGCAGAATTAAACATTTTAAGTAATCAAATGGGTGAAATAAAGCAGAAATTAAAATAGCAGTGAATAAAATTCATTGTTTTTTTAATTTTCTATTGACTTTTATCAAAAAAGGATTATAATAGCTCGTACATAAAAAAAAGGGGGTATTTTTTATGAACAAGACAAATAAATTTTATAACGAAATAATAATAGAAGGTAATGATAATTTAGAATTTTGTAAGAAAGCACATAATTATTTTAAAAAAATGAAGGTTATTTCAATGTTAATTTTCACAGTTTTAGCTTTATTAACTATTATCATTCCAGTTTCAGTTTTTGCTGTTCAAAATGATAACGGTATTATAGTTTTAGTAATATTTGGAATTATGTCTTTAATTTCCTTCTTAGAATTTACAACAATAAAATATAAAGAGCGTGATATATTTAGATTTATGAAAGCTATACAATAATGGTGTCAATTGACACTATTTTTTTGTTATGATATATTTTACATTAGGTGATATAATGAATATTTTAAATATAATAGATAAAAAAAGAAAAAATCAAGCGTTAACTTTTGAAGAAATTCAATATTTTGTTAATGGTTATGTAGATGGAAAAATTAAAGATTATCAAATTTCAAGTTTGCTTATGGCAATTTGTATAAATGGTATGACTGATAATGAAGTTATAGATTTTACAAAAGTAATTATTGAAAGCGGAGATATATTAGATTTAAGTGATATTAATGATGTTGTTTGTGATAAACACTCAACAGGTGGAGTAGGTGATAAAACTACTCTTATGATTTTACCACTTGCTTCTAGTTGTGGATTGAAAATTGCTAAAATGAGTGGTAGAGGTTTAGGTCATACTGGTGGTACAATTGATAAATTAGAATCAATACCGGGATTTAATGTTAATATGGATTTAAAGACTATGGTAAATCAAATTAAAGATATTAATGTTGCTTTAACGTCTCAAACTGGAAATATAACACCAGCAGATAAAAAATTATATGCTCTTCGTGATGTTACAGGTACTACTTCTTCAATACCTTTAATAGCTGCATCAATTATGAGTAAAAAAATCGCGTCTTCTAGTGATGTAATTTTACTTGATGTAAAGTGTGGTAAAGGTGCCTTATTAACTACTATAGAAGACGCTAAAAAGTTAGCTAGATTGATGATTAAAATTGGACATAGTTTTAAAAGAAAAGTAACTTGTTTTTTAACTAATATGAATCATCCACTGGGTAAAAATATTGGTAATAGTTTAGAAGTGTTAGAAGTATATAATCTATTAGAAAATAAAAAAATAAATGATGTTAGTACGCTTAGTATTAATATAGTTGCAGGACTTTTATCAATGTCACGTGATTTAGATTTTAATGATTCATTAAAAATAGTTGAAAAAAAATATAATTCTAATGAAGTTTTAGATAGATTTATTGAATTTATTGAAAAACAAGGTGGAAATATTTCTAATCTTCCTATAAATAAAAATCCTATCTATGTTAAATCTAAAAAAGAAGGATTTATAAAAGAAATAGATGCTCTTAAATTAGGTGAATTTGCTAGAAGTTGTGGAGCAGGACGTCTTACAAAAGAAGAAACAATTGATTATAGTGCTGGTTTAGTATTACATAAAACAATAAATGACAAGGTAAGTGTGAATGACATTTTACTAGAGGTGCATACTAATAAAGAAGTAGATTTAGATAAAATCTATGATGCATATGAATTTAGTGAGGAAAAAGTAGAAGTTAAATTAATTTTAGACATAATAAAAGAATACTAATGTATTCTTAATAATAAGGATAAGGTCCATAATATGGATATGGAGTATAGTAAGGATATGGTCTATAATAGTTAGGTCTTCCTATTAAAGCACCAGTTATTCCACCAAGTAAGAATGGTCCTATAAAGCCTATACGATTGTCATATCTATTGTGTGAATAGCGTCGTCTATAGGTATTTGGATAATTTTGATACACTTTAATCCCTCCTTTATTTTATTTTATGCATAGAAAGAAATTAGGTGAAATTTATGACGCAAAAATTAGAGAAATTAGCTGATATTATTGTTGATTATTCTATTAAAGTTCAAAAAAATGAGTGTGTGTTGATTCAAACTTATGGAGATGCACCAATTGAATTTGTAAGAATTTTATTAAAAAAAATTATTAATAAAGGCGCAGCAGCAAACGTTAGAGAAATTAATTCTGAGTTTCAATCTATAATACTTGAAAACGCTATTGAAAAAACTTATGAACTATCAAAAAGTTTTACTAAATATATTGTAGAAAATTTTGATTCTTTTATTCAAATACGAAATTATAGTAATACTTTTGAAAGTAAGAACATTCCAACAGAAAATCATACAAAACTTGGAAAAATAACAGAAAAATATAATGATATAAAAATTAATAAAAGGAAATGGGTTCTTTTAGATTATCCAAATACACTTGGTGCCTATAAATCTGGTATGACAAACGAAGAATTTTTTGATTATACAATTAACGCTATGAATTATGATTATAATAAAATGAGTAAAGATATATTACCTCTTAAAAAACTTATGGAAAAAACAGATAAAGTTCGAATTGTATCTCCTGATACTGATTTAACTTTTAGTATAAAAGGTATTAATGTAGTAGAATGTGTTGGAACTTGTAATTTACCTGATGGAGAAATCTTTACTGCACCTATTAAAAAGAGTGTTAATGGAAAAATTAAATATAATATTGAAAGTAATCAAAGAGGAATGAATTTTAATGATGTTACATTAGAGTTTAAAGATGGTAAAATAATTAATGCAACTTGCACCGAAAGTAATGAAAAATTAAATGAAATATTTGATACTGATGAAGGTAGTCGTTATGTAGGAGAGTTTGCTATTGGGTTTAATCCTCTTGTTACAAAACCTATGAATAATATTTTATATGATGAGAAAATAAATGGGTCAATACATTTTACTCCAGGTAAGTGTTATGATGAGGCTTCAAATGGTAATAAATCAAGTATTCATTGGGATTTAGTATTAGTTCAAACTAAAGAATATGGTGGTGGAGAAATATACTTTGATGATGTTTTAATTAGAAAAGATGGTAAATTTGTTTTAGATTCATTAAAACAATTAAATTAATCCTAAATGGATTTTTTTATTTGGAAGGATTTTATTTTAATATTTAGTATAACAATAATATATAAGCAAAATTTATAAAAACACTATTAAATATGCAATAATTTTGATAGAATATAGTAGAGAAGGAGTGTATGATTATGGGTAAAATTATTTCTATTGTTAATCAAAAAGGTGGGGTTGGTAAAACAACATCAACAATTAATTTAGCTGCATCACTTGGTAAACTTAAAAAAAATATTTTGCTTGTAGATTTAGATCCTCAAGGTAATGCTACTACTGGAGTTGGTATAAATAAAGGAGATTTAAATTATACAATTCATGATGTTATTATAGGTAATATAGATATTAAAAAAACTATCCTTAAAACAAAAGAAAAGAATTTTTCAATAATACCTGCAAATATTGATTTAGCTGGAGTTGATATAGAACTTTTAAAAAGAGAACAAGAAGATAATAGTTTTTTAAAAAGTATGCAACTAAAAACTCAGTTAAATAGTATACGTGATAATTATGATTTTATTTTTATTGATTGTCCTCCAAGTCTTGGTATGCTTACTTCAAATGCCCTTGCTGCATCTGATTCTGTTATAATACCTGTTCAATGTGAATTTTTTGCTTTAGAAGGTATTATGCAACTTGTTAATACAGTTATTTTAACTCAAAAGAATCTAAATCCAAATCTTGATATTGAAGGTGTTCTTTTAACAATGTATGATTCTAGAACACTTCTTGGATATGATGTTATTAAAGAAATTAAAAGTTATTTCAAAGAAAGAGTTTATGATACAATTATTCCAAGAAATGTTAGACTTGCAGAAGCACCAAGTCATGGAAAATCAATTATTGCTTATGATTTAAGTAGTAAAGGTGGAGATGCATATATGCATCTTGCTAAAGAGGTGATTTTAAGAAATGAAAAATAATAATAAAAAAAGTGCCCTTGGTATGGGTTTAAACGAACTTTTTGGTGGAGAAAGTTTTAATTTAGATTCAGTTGAAAAGAAAATAGTTGAAGAGGCATCTTCTAATGATATTGTTGAAGTAAATTTAGATGATCTTAGAGGAAATCCTTATCAACCTAGAAAAGTTTTTGATGAAAATAAATTAAATGAACTTGCTGAATCAATAAAAGAACATGGTGTATTTCAACCAATAATTATTAAAAAAAGTATAAAAGGTTATGAAATAGTTGCAGGTGAAAGACGTGCTCGTGCTAGTAAAATTGCTGGTAAAACTACAATTAGTGCGATCGTTAAAGATTTTACTGATGAGGCTATGATGCAAATCGCACTTTTAGAAAACCTTCAAAGAGAAAATTTGAGTGCCATTGAAGAGGCTATTGCATATAAAAATATAATTTCTGAACTTGGAATTACCCAAGAAGAACTAGGACGTAAACTAGGTAAAAGTAGAAGTCATATTACTAATATGATTGGCATTTTAAGACTTCCTCATAGCACTCAAGATTTAGTTTTAGATGGTAAACTTACTATGGGCCATGCAAGAGTACTTAGTAAACTTGAAGAGGTAGAAGAAATAGAGCATTTAGCTACAAAAATTATTGAAGAAGGTATTAGTGTTAATGCTTTAGAAAAATTAGTTAAAGAAATAACTCCAAGTAAGAAAGTTAAAATTAAAAGAACGCAAAATACTGAATTTAAACCAGTAGAAAATTTTATGAGAGAAAAACTAGGTACAAAAGTATCAATTAATGATAAAAAAATTACTATATCATTTACTAATGTACAAGATTTAAATAGAATATTAGAAATAATTAATGTAGATATCAATAAATAAGAGGTATTATGAATAAACAAAAACAATATGAAAAAGGTAATATAGTTACTTTAAAAAAACAACACCCTTGTGGAAATAGTGATTTTAATATTGATTCATTAGGTGTAGATATAAGATTATCTTGCACTAAATGTAATAGAAAACTTATGTTACCAAGAATTGATTTGGATAAAAAAATAAAGAAGGTGATTAAAAATGACTAAAAAAATTAGTTTTACATACTTTTTTGGTTTTATGATTTTTATAGTACTTTTACTTAGTGTAGCACTTGGAATAATTGAATTTAGTTCTACTATGAAAACTATAAATGGTCTTACAGGTACTATTACATCAGAAATAGTAGTAGTGAAAAATTTACTATCATATGATAATATAGGATCATATCTAGGTGGTTTTACAAATGCTTTTGCTAGTAAAAGTATATTAGTTCCGGTAATTATTAGTATGATAGGAATTGGCGTATTAATAAACTCAGGATTACTTAGAGTTTTATGTCATTTTGTAAATCATCACTTAAAAAGAAAAACGGTAATATTTTTAATTTCTCTTATATCAATTATTACGGCTGTTCATACAGATTTTGGTTATTTGATAATTATGCCAATTGCAGCATATTATTTTCATATAACAGGTAGAAATCCATTTATAGGTATATTTGTTTCCTTTGCATCTCTTGCAATTGGATCGGGATTAAATATTTTTGTTAATTCTACAGATTTAATATTAATGGAATATACAAAATATAATGCTACTACAATATCACCTAATTTTGATTTTAGTGTTTATTATAATATATTTTTCTCTTTAGTATTTATAATTATAAGTACCTTTGCAGTTACAAAATTTACTGAAAAAATTATTGTTAAAAGGTTTCCAAATATTAAAGAGACACCAGTTTTAAAATTGAGTAATAATGAAATTGTAGGTCTTTTAATGGTATCAATGGTAAATATAGTTACAGTTTTAATATTTACAATGGGTATATTCCCAAAAACAAATTTTACAGGTTTTCTAATAAGTAATAACGATACAAATTATTTTCAAAATTTATTAGGTTATAATTCAATATTTAATACTAGTTTTATATTTTTAATTAGTTTTTCATTTATATTAAGTTCAATAGTATTTTTATATGGTTCTAAAACTTATAAAAATCATAAAAATATTTTAATAGATTCATTAAATGAAATTGGAAAATTACTTATTTTAATATTTATGAGTTATTTATTAATCTATACTTTATCTGAAAGTAAAATTGGAGAAGTTATTTCATTAAAATTAATTGGTATATTTGAAGGTACAACATTAACATCATATCCACTTATTATATTATTTATTGTCATTGTTGCAATTATAAATATATTAATACCATATAATGCAAGTAAGTGGGTTTTTATATCGCCTATAATAGTTCCCCTTTTTATGAGTTCTAATATAAATCCTGAATTTACATTATTATTATTTAAAATTGGATCATCTATTACGAATGCAATTACACCATTTTTACCATTTTTCGTTATTTACTTATATTTACTTGATAAATATAAAACAGAAGAAATTAGTGTTAAAGATGGAATAAAATATATGTATCCATATACATTACTTTATACGACAATATTTATAATATTTGTTCTAGCTTGGTATATGATAGGACTACCAATAGGATTAAATGTTTTTCCAAGTTTATAGGAGGATTAAATGAGTTTAAAAACAGGAATAGTAGGATTACCTAATGTTGGTAAAAGTACATTATTTAATGCAATTACTAAGCAAAAAATTTTAGCTAGTAATTTTCCATTTGCAACAATTGAACCTAATGTTGGTATAGTTAATCTATTTGATGATAGGGTTACTAATCTTGCAAATATATATCAAACACAAAATACAATATATGCTACTTCTACGTTTGTAGATATTGCAGGGCTTGTAAAAGGGGCTTCAAAAGGAGAAGGACTTGGAAATAAATTTTTATCTCACATAAAAGAAGCCGATGCTATTTGTCAAGTTGTTCGTACTTTTGATGATGAGAATATTCTTCATGTAGAAGGTGGAGTTAATCCAATTCGTGATATAGAAATTATAAATTTAGAACTTATATTTTCTGATTTAGAAATAATAGAAAATAGAATTTCTAAAATAGAAAAAAAAGCTCAAACAATGAAAGATAAAGAAGCTCTTTTTGAAGTTGATATTTTAAGAAGAATTAAAGTTGCTCTTATGAATAATGAAATGGCTAAATCTGTAGATTTAAGTACAGAAGAATTATTTGCAATTAAGTCTTTAAATTTAATAACACTAAAACCTTTTATGTATGTAGCAAATGTAAATGAAGGTGTTACTACAAATGAATATGTAGAAAAAATAAAAGATTATGCTAAAAAAGATAATAGTCCAGTTATTGTATTATGCGTAAAAATAGAAGAAGAAATTTCAGAACTTGATGATTTAGAAGATAAAGAAATGTTTTTAGAATCATTAGGTCTAAATGAATCTGGTTTAGATAAATTAGTTAAAGTTTCTTATGATTTGTTAGGACTTGCTACTTATTTTACAGCAGGTGTTAAAGAAACTCGTGCATGGACCTTTAATAAAGGAATGACTGCAAAACAATGTGCAGGTATAATACATACTGATTTTGAAAAAGGTTTTATTAAAGCAGAAATATTTAGTTATGATGATTTAATTAATTGTAAAGGTGAAAAAGAAGTTAAAGAAAAAGGAAAAATGCGTCTTGAAGGTAAAGAATATATCATGAAAGATGGAGATATTTGTTACTTTAAATTTAATAATTAAGCTCTAATTTTAAATTAGAGCTTTTTTTGTATATTATAATTAAATAATTTATTATTTATTTCCTTAATAATCTCATTATTAATTTTATTATCATTTGTTAAATGTATTTCCATAAATTCACTATATTCATAAGGCATTGATTTAATATCTATACAATTCATATGAAATGCAACTCTATTAAATGTTCTTAAAAATTTTTCTGTAGCATTTGATTGAATAAATTCATTTCTATTATTTAACTTATTGTACTTTTCTTCATTTTCTTCTTTATATACATTGGAATTAATTTCTCTTGATAAAAATCTAAGTGGTAAATAAGAAACAACTTTAATTTTATTTATTTTATTAATTTTAAGTAAACTTATAAAAATTGATAAAGATAAAACAGCATTTACAGATACATCAGATATATTTTCAGGATAAAAGTTACTTTTTTTATTTTTAAAGTCTATAAATTCATCACTTTCATTATTATCAATTCCACTATTGAGTTTAAATAATTGTCTTGATATTTTTTTTGAATACTGTTTTGATATTTCATCATTATCTTGTTTATTAGAATTTAATATAGAATAAATATAACATTCTTTTTCGCCATTTTGATTTTGTAAGATTCCATAAGATATAGAAGGCAACTTAAAACTAGAATTTTGCTTATTTAATGATATTTCAAGTTTATTAGGTGTTTCCATAAATATACTTTCCTTAATTGACTTGATTTTAATAGTACTTTGATTAAAAGCATTATCTAAATTAATATTTATATTACTATCTAAAGTTGTATCTTCTAAAAAACCAATGTTTCTTTCTATTAAATTAATTGGATTGGAAAAATCTTCACTAGTAACATTTACAAATAAATAAGCAATCAACAATTTAATTTTACTATTTTCAAAGACAAATTTAGGAAATTTGTTTCTTTTATTTAAAGACAACTGAACAAAATAATTTAATCTATCTAAAAATTTATTATAATCATTAATTATAAGAGTGGGAAAATTAGGATTAATAAAACTTAAAACTTTATTATTGATTATAGTATTAAAACCAATAGGAAAATCATCACCATCTATAATAATTGTTCCATCTTTGGCTTCGTTTATAATATCATAAAATAATTTATCCATTATAATCACCTCTATAAATATTTTACCATATTCAACTTATATAAAAAATGATTAAATTAATAATCTTTAAAATTTAATATTTCCTGAAATGTTCCAATATGTGAGTAGCGATTGACTTGATCATATAACTATAAATTATTTTATTTTTTATTTTCAATTATTTTAGACAAATCATCTATAACATAATTCATTCCAGCCAATGAATATTACACTTTTTTCATTTAATCCTTCTTAATAAATATCCCGATTTCACAATATCATATTTTTAATTTTTAGTATATTTTTCATCTTATTCTTCAAGCTTTTTATAAATTTCCATCTCTATGCAAGTACATCCGATATTATCAATTTTTCCATACCCATCACACTGACTTCTTCATAACTAACAGTACATGCAGATGCACCCACCCTAGACATAAAAAATGCTACTTTTGTACCTTTATAATTTAGTTCATACACAGGGACCCTCCCATTTGCATTACTAATTTCAGCAATTTGTTTAGGATTATATAATTCAACATATTTATCAATTAATTTTTTAGAAAAACATGAAACACCAATTTTAGGAAAATTATCAATATTTTTTTCTAATTCATGGGGATTCAAAATAGCTATTTTTTCTTCATCGTAATCTTGTAATATCATAAGCTACTCCATTCTTTCATTAAATAATTAAATATTCATTTGTTGGATATATATTTTTAGCCCTATTTGAATAATTACTTCTAACTAAAGCATTTCTAAAATATAGTGAATGTTCTTTAAATAAATCTTTATTAATGTTGTAGCATAAATTTCTTAAATATTCCTCTATTATAACAGCAACAGTTTTAATATTGCCCTTCATCAAAAGGATAACGTTACTATATGTTCTATTTGTTGTAATAAAGTTAGTTTAGAATAATCGTATTTCATTTCTTCTTTAAAATTGTATTCAAAAGTTCTTTCAATTTCATTATAGTCAGCATATATAATAGTAGCATTATTTAATATAGGATCATTAATAGTTATATTGTAAGTTCTATATTTACCAGCAAAATCATAAATACCTTTAAATAAATATTCATGTATTGATTGTAGTGTAATTGGTCTAAATAAAAAACTATCATTATTTAAAAGTTCAACAATTCTAGTAGCAACACCATATCCAGTTTTCTTAACTTGCTATTTTTTCATATCCATAATTATTTTCTCCTATATTATAATTAGAAATTTGTCTTGTTTTATATACTTTTATATCACATAAATTTTCATAAGTTACAACTTCTCTATAAACTTTTTCCATATTTATTTTATATATAAAAAAGATTAAATTAATAATCTTTAAAATTTAATATTTCCTGTAAATATTTCATGAACATATTTCATATATAAATTAACTATATTTAATTTTTTGACTTCTTTAGAAGATACTAAGTTTTTAGTAGCAATAATTTCACCATTCTCAATAACATCAATAGTTCCAATTACTTTGTTTTTCTTAATAGGGACTTTAATATCAGAAAGTTTAATATCATAACTAATTTCTCTTTTATTTTCTCCTTTTTTATAAATGACGCTTAAATCTTCTTCTAAAACTGCCTCAATAGTACTCACATTACCTTTATCTACATTTATACTTTTTACACTTTTATTTTTTTTAATCAATACTTCCTTTTCATATTGATTGAATCCATAATCTAACATAGATGTCATTTCTTGATTTCTAATGTTACTAGTTTCACTTCCCATAACAACACCAATAAATCTAAGTCCTTTTTTTTGTGCAGTTGCAGTTAAACAATAACTAGCTTCATTTGTATAACCAGTTTTAAGTCCATCAGTTCCTTCATAGAATTTTACTAATTTAGTCGTGTGTTATAAAAGCATAATTAAATTCATCAACCTCTTATATTTAAAGGCCTTCTTGCAAAGTCTTTTTTCTGTTTTTGAAAAAGTGATTTTAGAAAAACATGTGTAAAAGTGATAGGAGGGGTATGTTTTGAAAACAATTCTTATAAATATTGATGACTACTTCAAGTAGATGAATTTCCACACTTGCAAATTTTGGAGTGATTGTTTAAGCACTTAAAAACATAGAATTAAGGGGGTAGAATTATGAACACAAAAATATGCACTTATATATATGCTTATAGAAATTCAAGTATTAATTCTTTTATTAAACCACTTGCACCCTACTTACAAACAAGAAATATTACTTTGGGTGATATACACTATTTACTAACAATGCTTAATAAAGATAAAAGCATACATAAAAGTCAGTTAGATAAATTATTAAACGAACTAAAAGATTTTAAGGAACTTATACTTATTAAAAGTATATATCCACCTAAGAATGAATTAGATATTATTGAAAGTTATTGTAAGAAATTAAATGTTAAGATTATTACCATTTCCAAAAATGGTGAGTTATTGGGGGTGACTAGTTGTGAATGATAATATTAAAACTGCGATATATATTAGAGTTTCAACCGAAGACCAAGCCAAAGAAGGATTTTCAATATCAGCCCAAAAAGAAAAACTTACTAAATATGTAGAAATTAATGATTGGGAATTAATTGATTATTATATTGATGATGGAATAAGTGGTAAAAATATCAAAGATAGACCAGAAATGAATAGATTAATTAAGGACATTGAAAATAAAAAAATAAATAATATTTTAATTTATAAACTTGATAGACTCACTAGAAATGTAAAAAACCTAATTGAACTTGTTGAATTATTTGATAGTCAAAATTGTGGGTTATGTTCGTTAACTGAAAAAATAGATACGACTAATGCAGTTGGTAGAATGTTTTTAAAAATTGTTGGAGTATTTGCTGAGTTTGAAAGGGAAAACTTAGCTGAGCGAGTTAGTTTTGGTTATGAAGAAAAAACAAGACAAGGTAACTACACTAATACTAATGGAATTTATGGCTATGACTATATTATTGGTAAAGGAAACTTAATTGTAAATGAAAGTGAAGCTGAAATAGTTAAACAGATCTACAAATACTATTTAAGTGGTAAAGCCATGATTAGTATTGCTAAAGATTATAACATAAGAAAAGTACCTACTAAAAGGGGTGGCGATTGGTCACAATCTACTATTCAATCCATACTTACTAACAATACATATTTAGGTAAAGTAAGATATGGTGTTAATAAAAAGATTAAAAATAAAGCATTTATTGTTAGTAGTGACCATGAACCAATTATTGATGAGTACACATTTAATAAAGTGCAAAACATGATTAAAAAGAGAAAACATTTTAATGTTAAGAAATACCCAAGTGAAAATGCTTATTTTGGTATGGTTCTAAGGTGTTCTCATTGTGGGGCAAGATTCCACCCTAAACAACAAAAACAAAATGGTAAATTATACATTACCTATTATTGCAATAATAGACAAACCGCAAGGTGTACTTGTAGTGGTATTTCTCACACTAAAGTATTGAATGTCTTTGAAGACTACATTAAAGATTTAAAATTAGATTGTAATATTGAATCAAGAGCGAATAATAAACAAGATAAAAGTCTTGATAAATTAAATAAAGAATTAATAACACTTGAAACTAAAAGAAAAAGAATCCAAAAATTATTTATTAATGAAGATATTGAAACAACTGACTACAAAGAAATGTTACAAGATATTAGTACCCAAAAAGAACAAGTAATATCTTCTATTAATGACTTAAACAAAGAAAAAGAAACAGCTATTGATTATAGCCAATTTAAGGATATTCTGAGCAACATAAAACTAAATTGGGTACAGTTAGATACTGCGCAAAGAAACTCTTTTATAACTCAGTTTATCGACTTTATAGAACTTGATGTGAATAATGGTAATCCCATAATAAAAGAACTTAACTTTTGCTAGTTAAGTTCTTATTATTCTAATCATACTAATTCAATTTATTGATTTCTTCACCATTTAGAATAGCATCCATATATTCAATTGTGTAATCTCTAATAAACCTCTTCGGGTCTAAAATCCATTCATTTATTTCTTTATATATTCTTTCAAAACCAATATCACCGTATTGATTGTAAAATTCAGAATAATTTATTAAGCCTTCTTTTAAATATTCCCTATATGCATTGTTACCAACATACATTCTTTTAGATAATTTACTACCTGACCAGTCTAAAATTGTTGGAGAATATATAATACTAGGTACTTCCTTATAACCTAATCGTAATAAAGGTTCCATGTATACTCTTAATGGCCACATTACTGACCAATCAGCACCATCAACAATCACATTTAAAGAATTATCTTCTTTATCTTTTTTTAGTAAATATAATATTTTAACTAAATATCTTAATGGAACATTCATATCAAATCTTTCATTATCTTTTTCATCAATCAATATACTAGTTTCCCCATGCTCAGGACAGAATGAACTCATCCTTATCATAGTTGGATTAATCTCATCAAATTTAGTTTTAACTAAATGTTTTTCAGTCAAACCACATTTAGGACATGGAAATCTCAATTTTATTTCTCCATCTTTTGGGTCTAGAGTATATCTCAACAATTCATAATTATTCATTACTTCAATCAATGATTTTTTCACTAATGGGTCTTTCTGGTAATCATAGAAAAATCTTATCTCATAATCAATATTATCTAATAATTTGAGTTTATCTAAAATTTCTATAAAATAAGGTAAATATTTTTCAATAATTGTTTTTCCATCGTCTACAATCACTCTATCCAAATTTTTGTAGTATTTTATACCTTCAATTACTTGTTCTTCTCCAGTTACGCTCTCTAAAAGTTCAATTTTTATTTTTACTGGTACTTTATAATAATCTTGTAAATGTTTTGCTAAAGCAAATGAAGAAATAAAATTAGTAAGTGTTCCAATGTGAGGATAACAATTAACTTGTGCTGACAACCACAAATTAATTTCTTTTTTACCTGCCATTTTATTTTCAATTATTTTAGCCAAATCATCTATAACATAATTCATTCCAGCTAATGGGTAATATACATTTTTCATTTTGTTCTCCTTAATAAATATCTCGATTTAACAATATCATATTTGCTATCATTAACATATTTATCATCTAGTTCTTTAAATTCTTGAAAAGTTTCCATTTCTCTACATGTGCATCCAATATTTTCGTGATATATATTATTATGGCTATGAGTAAATTCGAGTTCATATAATTCTTGATTTTTTATATAATCATATAATTTTTGATGTTTAGTAATATCTAAATAACATTGTGGCACAAAGAAATTAGGTGATAGTTCTTTTATTTTATTTATTCCAATTGGCTCTTTAAATAGTTGAAGTGATTCTATTGGGATAGCAAACTTTTCTCCACTTTCCATACTTATGCTTAATCTTTCATAAGTAATAGAACTATTATCATAATTATTTATGACATCCTCTATTTTAATCAGTCTTCCTAGTTGCATAATACCGATGATTTCTTGAATTGGAGAACTAAGATACAAATATGCAGTAGTTGGTTCCTTACAAAATCTTTTTCTGTATTCGTATTTTTTTATACCATACAAAATCGGTCTAAAAAAATTCGGACTAAAACTCAAAAATATTTCTCTTTTCATAAAAAATTTCTCCTTTGCCTTATTTTACCATAAATTAAAAGAAAACTTAACCTTGTTTGATTAAGTTTTCTTTTAATATTTTTGGTATCGAATTTTTTAAAAAAAACTCCATTATTGCTTTTTGGGTTTCTATACTAATCACTATTATCACCTATTAAAATATATGATTTTAAATAAAATTAATGTTATATTTGTTTTCTAATATATGGAGTTTGTTTATAAGAACCTTTAATATATTCAAGTAACTTTTTCCTTGTGAAGTCATCGTTAAATTTATAAAATTTAGTTTTCTCTTTTCTAAAAGAAATAGTTGTTATATATCCTAGTTCTTCTAAAATTTTCCCATATTTTTTCTGATAATATTCACTTAAGCCTGTGTCTTTTTCTACCGAGGCATAAGATACTTTGAAAAAACCATATTTATTAACATCATATCCTATACTTAATCTCGAATATTCTGCTAATAAAAGTGCCATTTCAATTGAATCAAATGCTTGAATAAAAGTTTTTGCTACTATTAGTCTAACAGCATTAAATGCAATCATTTCATAATTAGTCATATTTCTATCATTTTCGTTTCTATAAACATTATCCATAATAGAAAAGTTTTCAAAATTGTATTGATAATCTTTTTTAAAATCAACATAATGGTATTGCCATAAGCCTTTATCATCAACATTTAAAATTTCATCTTGAATAAATTGTTTTTCTTTTTCCTGCTTTATTAATCTACCTTTTTTGTTTGACATATTCTACCTTCCTAATTTTTTCGGTAATGACTTACCAAATATTTATTAAATTCTAGAGAAGTATTTAAGTAGTAACTACCTAAAAAATAGCATTATATAATTAAAATATATAACATACTTAATAACCCTATCATTTAATATAGAATATGCTTTTTAAAAGAAAATAGCACCTAAATTTCCACACACATTAATAATTTTTTTAGACAACAAAAAATGAACTTGTCCCAAAATGGAAATAGTTCATTTTAATTTTCAGTAATCAATTCATCAATATCTAATACATGATTACCATTATTAAGTAGATTATCAAAGAACTTAATTAAATATTCATTTGTTGGATATATATTCTTTACTCTATTAGAATAGTTACTTCTAACTAAAGCATTTCTAAAGTATAGTGAATGTTCTTTAAATAAGTCGTTATTAACATTATAGCCTAAACTTCTTAAATACTTTTCTATCATAACTGCAACAGTTCTAGTATTGCCTTCACCAAAAGGATGTACTTGCCATATACTTGAAGTAAATGTTGCTAGACGTTCTAGTTGTTCTTGTAAAGTTAATTTGGAATAATCATATTTTATTTCTTCTTTGAAGTCATATTCAAAGATTCTTTCAATTTCATTATAATCAGCATAATTAACTGTATCATTATTTAGTATTGGTTCATCTTTAGTAATATTGTAAGTCCTATACATACCAGCAAAGTCATAAATACCCTTAAATAAGTACTCATGTATTGATTGTAATGTTATTGGTCTAAAGGAAAAACTATTATCATTTAAAAGTTCAACAATTCTAGTAGAAACTAAATCACATTCTTTTTCATTCGCTACTTTTGTATTACTTAAATTTTTAGTTTTGTAATAAGTATGTAATGATTCTTCTACTTCATAGTTTGTAATTTCACCTTGAATGTTTTTATTAACCAATTCTTTTAAATAAATTGAAGGAGTTAAACCATCAACTTGTTGTAACCCTATAGCCATATTCCAATATAATTGTTTCTTATAGCCATCTTTTATTTCTTCTATTTTTTTATATTCAATATTATCATTCATGTTAATAGCCCCTTTCATAAGTCTTATGATATATCTATTATACCATTTTCCGTGCTATAAATATACGATTTTATAACTATTTCAGTTATAAAAATTTCCTTGACAACTAAAAATGAACTACCTAGAAATCCTCGACAGTTCATTTCTTTAAATTGATGTTTTGATTTTTGGTAAAATATCTTCTAGTAATTCATAAACATATTCCTGTGATTTTTTCCACTCATTACTATCAGTAGGATATTTTATGCCGCATGCTTTTTCAAAGAAATTTTTTACTTTTAACATTTTCTTCATAATATTCTTTTCATCGCCATGTTCAAGGTCATGATAATAATATTTTCTTAAGTCATTTATAAAACTAAATTCATTATTTGGAACACAACTTCTTATTTTTTGATTATTATCCCAAAATAATTTATATAGCCAATCAATTAGTTTTTTAAAATCATCTTCATTACTTACCAATATATCTGGCAAAAATGTGGGCATACTTTGTGCTATTAATTGTTGTGCTCGTCGTATTGGTAAAGTAGAAGTTTCTATTGCCTTTTGCAATTGCATGATTGGTGTACTTGCTAATTCAATACCAGCTACTATATTTTTTATTGGCAATCTAGTTAACTCTAACTCTTTTTGAATAATTTCAGAGTATTTAGGCATACAATTTATAATTCTCCCTATGTTATTGATTGCCGATTCATTTATACTAATAAAGGTTTCATTCACTTTACTATCTTTTTCAAGCACTGCTATACCAGTTTTTTCTTTTTCGTTAGACATAAATAATTCCACTTTCGTTAGACAACTAAATTGGTTAATTTCATTATACTATAAAAACTCCTATTAATCAGTCTTACACAAGCATTTTGATATATTTTTAAGTATGTTCCAAAATGGAACTAACTCATTTTTGAACTTGTGCATTTTTTGCACAAGCTCACTTGATTTCATCATACTTATCCACTATACTGTCAGTAATACATGTGATTAAGCAAAAAGAAAAAAGCCCATAAAATAAGGCTTCTTGTAATTAATTTATGCTTTATCAACATACGACTTTATTAGTATTTACAAGCCAAAATTTTCTATCTGTATTAGCTCTTAGATAATCTTCATAAATTGAAGTGAATTTTAAAACTTTTTCATGTTTAATAAGTTCTCTTGCTATTATACTCATATCATAGGCTGAAGAATAATGATTTGCTTCATCAAGTCCTGTAGGATTTTTAAAATTTGTATTTTTTAAACCTAATTCTTTTGCTCTTTGATTCATTCTATTTACAAATGCTTCTTCTGTACCTGAAACTCTTTCTGCAAGTGCTACTGCAGCATCATTACCACTTCCAACAGCTACACCTTTAAATAAATCTCTTACAGTCATAACTTCTCCAACTTCAAGAAGAATTTGAGAACCGCCCATACTAGATGCATTTTCACTTACAGTTACAGTCTCTTCCCAAGTTAAAGCGCCACTATCAATAGCTTCCATAACTAAAAGCATTGTCATTATTTTTGTCATAGACGCTGGAGCAAATCTTTCATGTTCATTTTTAGATGATACTATCTCACCACTGGAATTTTCAAGAAGTATATAACTTTTAGAAGTAGAAGCAAGATCTATTTCTTCTGCCAATAAAATTTTGGGTGTAATTATAAAGCTCATTAAAATAAATATTAATATTTTTTTCATACGTAATCCTCCTATTTAAACATATGTATTGTTCAATATAATATGAAAATTAGATATTACAATTTTTAAATTTAATTATGGATAAAATTTATAACTATTTTTGTCGCTTTTAACTTAAGACATATTAAATTTGATATAGTCTTATTGTAAAGGGGAAATAAAATATGCTTAATATTGATTTAGAATTAAAAAACAAAATATTATTTGCTAGACTATTTGGAGTATTTAATAATGAAAATATTGATTATATAAAAGAAAATTTATTTAATATTGTTAGTATAAACAATATTAATAAAGTAATAATAAATATGAGTAATTTAAGAGATGTAGATGAATATGCACTTAAATTTTTTATAGAAAATAAAGACATAATATCTTTTAATAATAAATTAATAATTTGTCAACCAAAGCAAAGAAAAATTAGAAGAATGCTTAAATTTATAGAAAATAATATTTATTTTATAGAAAATGAAGATAAAGCTATAGAGTTATTTGAAAGGATGGAAACTTATGCTTAACTTAGAAAATACTTTAATACAAAATGAGGCATTAGTTCGTAGTATTGCTTATAATTATAAAAATAAAGATATGGATGATTTATTACAAGCTGGAAGAATGGGTTTAATAAATGCTTATAATAACTATGATGAAAATCAAAATACAAAATTTTCTAGTTATGCATATCTTTATATAATGGGGGAAATTAGTAAATGTGCTAGAGAAGATGTAAGTATTAAAATTCCTAAAGATATATATTCTTTAAGAGGTAAAATAATGCGCGTAAGTCAATTATTAGAACAAGAGTATAATAGACCAGTGACTTTTGATGAAATTGCCAATTTTTTAGAAATTGATAAAGGAAAAATTCAAGAAGTTATGAGTTATGAAAGTTATACTCAAAGTTTAGATAAATCTACTAATAATGATGATGGAAATGAAATTAGTCTTTATGAAAAGATTGGTAACAGTTATGATAGTTTAGATGATTTAATTGACTTAGAAAACAGTATAATGTCTTTAGAAGAACCTCAAAAAAGTATTATGCTTGCTAGATTAGAAGATAAATCACAAAGTGAAATTGCACAAATGCTTGGCCTTTCTCAAGTAAATGTATCAAGAAATGAAACAAAAGCAAGAGCTAAAATTTTAAAAATGTGTGCATAAAATATATATTTATTACCATAATAAAAATGGTGATAATATGAATTTAGAAAAATATAAAGAAATTTGTAAAAAGTATACACCTGAAGAAGATAGAATCCGAAATTCAGTTGTAGCTTTTTTTGTTGGTGGATCTATTGGAATGGTAGGACAGCTTCTTATTGATTTTTACAGAAATGTATTTTATTTAACTTTTAATGATGCTAGTTTACTAATGATTATGTCATTAATTATTACAGCTTGTCTTTTAACTTCACTTGGTTTTTTCGATAATTGGGTTAAAAACTGTGGAGCAGGACTTATTATACCTATAACAGGGTTTGCTCATGCTATGCAATCAAGTGCTATGGAATATAAAAAAGAAGGTTTAATAACAGGTATTGGTGCAAATATATTCAAATTAACGGGAAGTGTTATTTTATATGGTATTGTATCAGCTTATATTGTTGGTTTAATTAGATATATGGTGGGACTTATATGACAATAGAATTTGATAATGTATATGTAAAAGAAACTAGTACAGTAGTTGGAAAAAAAGAATCAAAAGGTCCTTTATATCCTTATTTTAATAAGTATTATGAAGATTTTTATTGTGGTCAAAAAACCTTTGAAGAGGCAGAAATAGAAATGATAAAATCTACTATTTCTTATATTAAAAATGATTATGACTTGATTATTGGAGCAGATCTTTCAAATCAATTAGCTATTACTTCTAAAGCTATAATTAAATTTAAAAAACCTTTTATAGGAGTTTATACAGCTTGTGCGTCAGCTTGTGAGGCTATAACTATTGCTTCAAATCTAATTCAAAATGGAAATTGTAAAAGCATTTTATCTACATCTAGTTCCCATAATTTAACGGCAGAAAGACAGTTTAGGTTTCCAGTTGAATATGGAGCTGCAAGAAAAAAGACACAAACTTTTACTACAACTGCAGCTGCAGCAATTTTGTTAACTAATGAAAAAACTAAAGTAAGAATTAAAAGTACAACAACTGGAAAAATTATTGATAGTGGTTCTACAAATCCTTGTCATATGGGGGAAGTTATGTCTATTGCAGCCGCAGATACTATTTATACGCATTTAAAAAATATGAAAGAAACTTGTGATGATTATGATATGATTTTAACTGGTGATTTAGGAAAATATGGAAAAGCTATTTTAAAAGAGGTTTTAAATATAAAATATAAAATTAAACTTAAAAATTATGATGATTGTGGATGTATGTTATATAAAGAAGATGAAGAAGATATAAATGCTGGTGGTTCTGGCGTTGCTTGTGGGCCTTCTGTTGTTTATAGCTATATTTATAAAATGATGAAAGAAAAAAAGATGAAAAAAGTTCTTTTTGTAGCTACTGGATCATTGCATAATACTACTTTAGTTAATCAAAAAAGTACTATACCATCTATTGCTAATGCAGTATGTTTTGAGGTGGTTATATGATTTATATTTATTCATTTTTATTTGCAGGATTTATATGTTTAATAGCTCAAATGATTTTAGATAATACTAAACTTACCGCTGGACACATTACTAGTATGTTTGTTGTAATTGGAACTTTATTAGATTTAAATGGATTTTATGATAACATTGTACTTCATGTTGGTGGAGGTGCTTTAGTTCCTATTACAAGTTTTGGGCATTTATTAATCCATGGTGGCCTTATAGAAGCATCTGAAACTGGACATATTGGACTTATTACTGGAATACTAAATTTAACTGCTGGTGGAATTACTACTGCTGTTGTATTTTCATTTTTATTTGCTATTGTTTTTAATCCTAAGGATTAAAATACTTTTTTATAATACTATTTTTATTTTGAACTAATAAACTTAAATTAGGTGAAGTAGTATGCTTTCTAAAATTTTTTTCTTTTTACTAGGATTTGGATTTACTTTAATTGGTTTTATGTATATAATTCTTTATTTAAATTTACTTAGTATGGGGTATAATTTTTTAGAATATGTAAATTTTATTACTGGAAGAATAGAATGTTATTTTTCTATTATAGGAGTAGTAATAATTAGTATAGTACTACGAAGATCTGGAGGAAAATATGAATTATATATATGATTTTGTTTTAAACTATAAAAAAAATGCCTTTGAATTTTATGAATGGAATACTAACGATGAAATAATTAATATTAAGAAAATGCCATTTTTTAAAATTAATACAAAAGTTCTCAATGATTTAAAGTTTTCATTTATTAAAGTTAGTGATGAATTTTTAGAAGTTATTGAAAATAAAACGGAATTATTTGACAAAAATAAATTATCTTTTACATCATTATTTAGCGATGGAATAGAAGCTATAAGTATAAAATTTGACAAACATGGATTGTCAAATAAAAAAAGTAAGTTGCTTCTTGATGAAGAATTTGAAGTTCTTGAAATGTGCTCTGAAGTATCTTTTTATAATTTAAAGTTTGAAATTATAAAAAAGGGGAACGATTTATTAAAACCTCGATATGAAATAGATATATGCAACTATTTAATAGATGAACTTGAAAATGTATATGAAAAAAAACTTACAGAAAAGCTTAAATATATTTATCTTGAGTTTACTAATGAAAAAAATGATAATATAAAATATATTTACGAATTTTTAAAAGAAAAGTTTGATAATAAGTTTACAAAAAAACATGAACAGCTTTACAATATTTTACACGGAGTAAATAATAAATAAAAATTCACTTTTAAGTGAATTTTTTAATTAAAATAATTTAAACCTATTATTTTTTTTGCTTTTACCAAAATTTGATTAGAAATTTCAACAGCTTCTTTAGTACCTTTTTCTAAAATTTCTTTTACAATTTGTGGATTTGCTTCGTAATATTTTCTTTTTTCTCTAATTGGTTCTAACAATTCTTCTAAAATGTTTATTAAAAATCTTTTAATCTTTACATCACCTAAACCACCGTTTTGATAATGTTTTTTTAATTCATCTAAATTTTTATAATCTGGTAAATATTTATCAAAATGTGAATCATTAGAAAAGACATCTAAATAATAAAAAACAACGTTTCCTTCAATTTTTCCAGGATCACTAATATTTATGTGATTAGGATCAGTATACATACTCATAACTTTTTTAGTAACTTTTTCTTTAGTATCCGATAAATAGATTCCATTATTTAAAGATTTACTCATTTTACTATTACCATCAATACCAATTAGTCTACGACTTTTTTCATTTTTTGGAACAATACCTTTAGGTTCTACAAATAAAGCAGTATTATAAGTTCTATTAAAACTTCTAGCTATTTCTCTTGTTTGTTCAATTACTGGTAATTGATCTTCTCCAACTGGAATAATAGGAGAATTAAATGCTAGTATATCCGCAGCTTGACTTATTGGATAAGTAAAAAAACCAACTGGAACACTTTCATTAAAATTCTTTTGTTTAATTTCTGATTTTAATGTTGGATTTCTCTCAAGCCTAGATATAGTAACTAAATTAGAAAAAAACATAGGTAGTTCATAAATTGCAGGTATTTGAGATTGAATACAAATATTAGTTTTATTTGGATCGATTCCAACTGATAAATAATCAAGTGTAACATCGTGAACCGATGTAATAATTTTTTGCGGGTTATGAGAATTATCCGTTAATGCCTGTAAATCGGCAATCATTATAAATAATTCACAATCTTTACTATTTTGATAATCTAATCTACTTATTAATGAACCTACATAATGACCTAAATGTAATCTTCCTGTTGGTCTATCTCCTGTTAAAATAATCATAAACTCACTCCTTTATATAATGAATTATAACAAATTTTAATTATAAAATCTATTTTTAAATATAATGCATAATTTTTTTAGTTTATTCATACTATTAAATAATCATTTATTATGTAAAATATCCCTTATTTATTTATATATTTTATAATACATGGTATACTTTTAATAGAGGTGACTTATGAAAGAAAAAGAAACTGCCAAAAACAGTAAAAAAACTACGCCTAAAAAGGTAGTAAAAATAGTTAAAAAAGATAGTTCTTCTTCAATTCAAAAAAAGGAAGAAATTAATAATGATTCAGATAAGAAAATAATTGATAAAAAAGACGATACATCGGTAAAAAAAGAAACTAAAATAGAGAAACCAATTATTATTGATAATCAAAACAATGAACAAGTAAAAAAGCAAAAAAGTTCATTAAATAAAAAAATTTATAATAAAAATGAAGTTATTACATATTTTCTAGTTTTATTTTTAATTTTATCTCTTTTATATTCTATTGGTGCATTATTTTTATATAATAAATTTCAAAATAACGAAATTTCTAATAATTATGAAATAAATAATACTAATTTACCAAAAGAATTTTCTAAATTAGAAGAAGTGTATAAGAAGGTAATTAATAATTATTATTCTGATTATAAAACAGATGATTTAATTGATGGAGCAATTAATGGTATGCTTTTAGCTTTAGGTGATCCTTATACTACATATTATAATAGTGAAGATAATGAAGATTTTAATATTAGACTAGAAGGTGAATATCATGGTATAGGTTCCGAAATCGGTATGAATTCTAAAGGAGAAATTTATATTTCAAAACCATTTGCTAATTCTCCTGCAGAAAAAGCAGGACTTAAAATTGGGGATATACTTTTAGAAGCCAATGGTAAAGAAATCAAAAATATGAGCACAAGTAGTACAGCCTCAATTATAATGGGTGCAAAAGGTACTATTGTTAATTTAAAAATTAAACGTGGTGAAGAAATTCTTAATATTGATGTAACTAGAAATAAAATAACTATACCTTATGTTGTTTCAAAAATTATAGAAAAAGATGGCAAAAAAATTGGATATATTGATATTGAATTATTTGCAGCAACAACTCCAGAACAATTTTTAGAACACTTATTAAAATTAGAAAAAAAGAATATAGACTCGCTTATTATTGATGTTCGTGATAATACTGGTGGATATTTAGGATCTGTTAAAGAAATGATAGCTTTATTTACTAAAAAAGGCGATATAATGTATCAAATCGATACAATGGATAAAATTAATAAATATGAAGATACTACGAATGAAAAACGCACTTATCCAGTTGCAGTTCTTGTTAATAAATATAGTGCCTCTGCTTCAGAAATTTTAGCAGCAGCATTTAAAGATTCTTATGGTTCTGAGATTATTGGAGCCAAAACATATGGAAAAGGAACTGTTCAACAACCATTTGAATTGTCAAATGGTTCAATGGTTAAGGTAACAACTGAAAAGTGGCTTACACCAAAAGGTTCATCTATTGATCAAGTAGGTATTACTCCAACTATTGAAATTTTAAATGATTCTAAAGATGTTGATTCACAATTAGAAAAAGCAACAGAAGTATTATCTAAATAAGTTATAAGATAAAAATATTTCAATTTATAAAAGCCTTGTTTTTTAGATATTGATGCAAGGTTTTTATATAAGAAA
The DNA here is from genome assembly GCA_047971215.1 of Bacilli bacterium. Classification (GTDB taxonomy): domain Bacteria; phylum Bacillota_I; class Bacilli_A; order RF39; family JBKDZI01; genus JBKDZI01. Next base: position 27,206 of record JBKDZI010000015.1, read on the forward strand.
ATTACGAAAATAGTAGAATTCTATTTAGATAAAAGTAATTATAATAATAGAATTTAAAAAAATTAAAAGGATTGTAAACTCAATTAAATAGTTTACAATCCTTTTTTATAATTGAAATTTCACATTATAAATTTTTGCCCATATATGAAATTGGTAAAGATATGCTAATAAACTTGGACCTTTCATTAATTGTCCAAACCAAGGATTTTGAATTTTTTCACCTTTAGTATCTATTAAATTTTGAATTTCATCTTTTTTAAATACTATATGTAACGCTGAAGAATTATCTTCTAAAGCTTCTTTTAATTTTTCTATTACCATATTTGTGTATTTAGGATTAAAAGTTTTTGGATAAGGTGTTTTTTTTCGTTTAAAAATTTCGATAGGAAGTATATCTTTAAAAGCATTTCTAAGTAAATTTTTTTCTATACCATCCTTATTCTTATAAATATAGGGAACATTCCATAAATATTCAATAAGTCTATAATCTGAAAATGGAACTCGTACCTCAAGGCCTGCTCTCATAGTCATTCTATCTTTTCTATCTAGTAATGTAGTCATAAAATTATTTAAGTTTAAATACATCAAACGGCGATATTTTTTATCAATATTACTATCTTTATTATCATATTCAACTTCGCTAATTAATTTTTCATAATATTTTTTTAAATTACTTTCAATATCAATATTTAATTCATCCTTTATTAATTTTTGTCGTTCTTTAGTATTTAAAATCCAAGGAAAAGTTTCTAAATTTGTAAGTTCTTCTTTATAAAACCAAGGATAACCAAAAAATATTTCATCAGCGCATTCACCGCTTAAACAAACTGTATGATTTTCTTTTATTTTCGTGCTAAACCATAAAAGAGATGAATCAATATCTGCCATACCAGGAAGATCGCGAGCTATAGTTGCTTCTTCCAAAAAAGTAGTTAAATCCTCAATAGATATTATTATTTTTTTATGATTTAAATTAAATTTATTTTTCATTATGTTTATAAAATAATCATCTTGACTAATTGTATAATTATCACTAACAAAATAATCATTATTATCTTCATAATCTATAGAATAAGTAGTAAGATTATTTTTATTTGCACTTGCAATAGCTGTAATAATACTTGAATCTATACCACCACTTAAAAATGTTGCAAGAGCTACATCACTATTGAGTCTTATTTTAATTGCATCAGTTAATATTTTTTTAACTTTTTTTGTAGTTTCTTCAAAACTTTCAGTGTGTTGTTTAGATTTAAGTTTAAAGTATTGTTTTATAGTTGTTTTATCTTTAGTATGTATGAGAAAATGTCCAGGTTTTAAACTATTTATATCCTTAAAAACACCACTTCCTACAACTGTTGAAGGAGACAAAGTTAAAAGTTCATTAAGACCTTTTCTGTCAATAATTGCATCAACTTCATTATGTTTTAAAATAGCCTTAATTTCTGATCCAAATATTATTCCATTATCATGTAATTTATAAAATAAAGGTTTAATACCAAATCTATCACGGGCAATAAAACAAGTAGTTTTATTAAAAATAACAAAGGCAAACATTCCATTTAATTTATTTAAAATAGAATCTTTATAAAAGTGATAGCCTTTTAAAATAACTTCTGTATCACAATGTGTATTAAATTTATATCCTTTTTCAATTAAATCTTTTTTTAATTCTTCCGTATTAAATATTTCTCCATTATATATAATTGTTAAATCATCATAACTCATTGGCTGACTACCATTGTCAACATCTAAAACACTAAGTCTTCTATGAGCAAGTAACCCATTTTTATGAAAAAAAGTTCCAAAAGAATCTGGTCCTCTATATTTTAGTGTTTCATTCATTTGAATAACATTATTTTCATAATTACTTATATCTTTATTATAATTTACATATCCACATAAACCGCACATATTTCCTCCTTATAAAATTATTAACATTGTTGTAAACATACATATAAAACCAACAATAATTGGTAATAAATTATGTTTAACAAGTTTTATTGGATCCACATTACATATTGCTGCAACTGGAATTACTGCCCATGGTATTAAAGCACCCCCACCAACAGTTATTGTAACTATTTGTCCAAAAGCAGCAAGACTACTTACTTTAAACTCTGTAATTGTTCCAAAAGTTTGTGAAATGTTACCTACTAATGATAATCCTGAAAAACCAGAACCATCAAAACCAGCAATACCTCCAATTAATGCTACAAAACTTATAACAATTCCTTTAGAAAGACTAACTACAGTTGATAAATATAATCCTATATCACTTAAAATATTAGGGGAATTTTCACCTAATATTTTAGTTGCAAATTCTCCGTTTCCTAGAAAGAAAAATGCTGAAATAAATATTACCGGAACAAATATTTTAAATCCAAACTTAAATCCATTTTTTAAATATTTCTCTATTTTTTCAAAGGAATTAAATCTATTATTACTTAAAATAGTAGATAGTATAATTATACTTAAAGAAGTACCACCAATTAAAGCAGTTGCATCTCCACCAATCAAATTATTTTTCCAAATTATAAAGATATCAATTATAAATAATATTGGAGTTAAAATAGCAAACAAAAGTGCAACTTTTTTATTTTTAATACTTGATTTTTCTATTACAATATTTTCTTTTGTAAAATTATTTTTATCTTTAATAAGTAAAATAATAGATGTTATTATTATTCCTATTGCAAAGGAAATCCAAAGCGGAAAACTTGCTTTTATAATATTAGCTGTGGTTATTGAAGTACTTGATGCTGTTATAGCTGGTGCTCCAGAGATAATAAAATCTATTGATAAACCTAAAGCATAACCAAATAAACTAATACAAGATGCAATCCAAATTTTTGGTAAGCCTGATTTTAATGCTGCTGGTATAAGAATTGCACCAATTAGCATTATTGCTGGAGTAGGCCACATAAACCAAGAAAAGATAAGCGTTATTATACCTAAAATTAGAAATGAAATTATAGGTGATATAAATATTTTTTTAAATGGTTGTAGCATATATTCCATTGTACCAATTTGCGAAAGAGCTTCACTCATAGAAACTACTATTGAAATAATTAATATTACACCTAGAAGATCACTAGTAGCCATTAATACACTATTATATAAAATACTTATCGAATCAAATAAATTTCCTGTGAAAATCAATCCAATAGAAAATATTCCAACTATGCATACAGGTACAATCGATTTTTTGCAAAACATTACAAATAATGAGATAATTAAAAAAATAATATAAGCATAATGTATAAAATCTAAATCCATAAATATCATCTCCTTATATACTAATATGAAATAATAGAAAAAATTTGACTAATTTAAAAGGAAATTGTCAAAATATTTCAAATAATATAGTAGAAAGGAGGAATATGAACTATCTTGAAATAATTGATAAAATTAAAGATTTTGTAGCAAGTTACAAAAAATACTTTATTATATCAAGTTTTTTAATTATATTTGGATTAATTTCTACAATAATATTTGTAAGTTCAAATAATAAGACTTATGCTTTAAATGAAAACCAAGAAGATATTGAAAAAAAGGAAGAAGTTATAAAAGATGCTTATAAAGAAGAAAAAGAAGTTATAGAAGAAAAAAGCAAAGAAAAACAAAATATTATTAAAGAGATATATGTTGATGTAAAAGGTGAAGTCAAGACTGAAGGTGTAGTAAAAACAGTTGAAGGAGCTCGCGTTATTGATGCAATTATTAAAGCTGGTGGTTTTACAAAAAATTATGATTCTACATTTTTAAATCTTAGTGCTAAACTAACAGATGGAATGATAATAAATGTGTTTAGTAAAACTAAGGTAAAAGATTTATTAAGTGAAGGTAAAAAAATTATTTTAGATAAAAGTATATTAAATGACCCAAATAAAAGTGTAAGTAAAAATACTGAAAACACTGAAAATGGAAAATCAGAAATAATTGATAATGAGAAAATTTCTATAAATACAGCTACAATTGATAAAATTATGTCATTACCAGGTATTGGAGAATCTAAAGCAAATATAATTATAGAATACAGAACCATTAATGGAAATTTTAAAGCTATAGAAGATTTAAAAAATATTAGTGGAATAGGTGATAGTATTTATGATAAGATTAAGGATCTTATTACTATATGATATTATTTATTATTTACTTTTTTTAATAGTTTTAATTTATGCATTAGTTTGTAACAAATATGAAGATATAAGTGTTTTTCCAAATCAAACAAGAGAAATAATAGGAATAGTAAATTCTATTAAATTAATTGATAATAAATATCAATTAGAAATTAAATCAAAGGAAAAAATAATTGCTTATATTGAAACTGATAATTTAATTGAAAATGGATATAAAATTAAATTAATAGGTGAAATATCTAATATTGCTTCTGTGAGAAATAAAAATGTATTTAATTATAAAAATTATGTATACAATAAAGGAATTTATCGAATTTTTTACGCTGATGAAATAGAAATTTTAAGTAAAAGAATTAGTATTCTTTATAAATTAAAAAATTTTATTATATTTAAAATTAATTCAAATAAATATATATATCATTATTTAAGTGCTTTTGTATTAGGAGAAAAACATTTAATTAATAATGAAGTTTACACTTCTTATAGCACAAATGGTGTAAATCATTTGTTTGCTGTTTCAGGAATGCATGTAGCTCTTTTAATTGGTATTATTACTTTTACATTAAAAAAATTAAATTTTTCTGAAAGCAAACGATTGATAATAAACACATTAATAATTTTAATTTACATTTTTTTAACTAATTTTACTGAATCATTACTTAGAGCAGGTTTGTTTTTTATTTTACTTAGTGTAAATAAATTATTTTATTTTCATATAAAAAATATAAATTTGTTATTATTAACTTTTTCAATTTTAGTAATATTTAATTCTTATATTATTTATTCAATGAGTTTTCAATTTTCTTTTATAATTACGCTGTTTTTAATATTATCATCTGAATTTATATCCAAATCAAAATTAAAACTTTTACTTGTTAGTTTAATTTCATTTTTAGTATCAGTACCAATAATGTTATATTACTTTTTTCAATTAAATATTTTAAGTGTACTTTACAATTTATTTTTCGTTCCATTTGTGTCAATACTAATATTTCCATTATCGATTGCGAGTTTATTTATTCCAATACTTGGTATAGTTGTATTATTCCTTATTAACATTTTAGAAAGTATTAGTTTGTTTTTATCAAAAGTTGATATTTTTATTTTTATAATATCAAAACCATCATTAATATTTATTTTTATTTATTATATTTTAGCTTTATTATTTATTAAAAAACAAAAATTGATTTTTATTATTCCTTTATTGTTAATGATATTAATTCAAGGTAATTTAAAATATTTAGATAGTTCTGCAAAAATTGTTATGTTAGACATTGGACAAGGCGATAGTATACTAATAAAACTTCCAAATAATATGGGAAATATTCTTGTAGATACAGGTGGTAAATTTGGAAAAACTATAAACAGTGATAATAATTATTATTCCATATTTGAAATCTATTGGTATAACAAGTTTAGATTATTTAATTATTAGTCATGGAGATTTAGATCACATAGGTGATGCACTAAATTTAATAGAAAAATTTAGAGTTAAAAACTTAATTTTAAATAAATATAAATTAACAAACTTTGAAAATTATTCTATTGAAAGTTCAAAAAAAAATAATACAAAAGTTAGTATTTTAGAAAGTGGTGATATAATCAGAATTTCTAATGTTGTAATAAAATTTTTAAATCCAATAGATGATGTAAATGAAAATGAAAATAGTTTAGTTTTTTCAATAAATATAGATGGACATAAAATTTTATTTACAGGTGATGTGGGTATAACACAAGAAGAAAAGATGCTTAATACATATGATATAGGGAAGATTGATATTTTGAAAGTAGGTCATCATGGTTCAAAATACTCAACTTCAAAGGAACTTTTAAATACATTATCCCCAGATTATGCATTGATAAGTGCTGGTATAAATAATAAATTCAATCATCCAACAAAAGAAACCCTTGAAGGATTAGAAGCTAAGAAGGTTAAAATTTATCGAACCGACTTACAATGTATGATAGAAGTTATTTTCAAAAACCACAAGATAAATTTTAATCCTTTTTGTTCCGCTAAATAGCGTTTATATACATTGAAAAACTATCAACTAAGATAGTTTTTCTTTTTATACTTTTTATAATTGTTAATACATGATATACTTAATAATAGGTGATTATATGAGTAAAATAGTATTAATAGATGGAAATAATTTAGTATTTAGAAGTTATTATGCAACACTTTATAGTGGAGCTAGCATGCAAACAAGTGATGGTATAAAAACTAACGCAGTATATGGATTTGTAAATATGATAAATAAAATATTTAAAGAAGAAAATCCAACACATGTTTTAATCGCATTTGATAAAGGAAAAACTTTTAGACATGAAAAATATGATAGTTATAAAGATGGAAGAAATGAAACTCCAGATGACTTAAAAAATCAATTTAAAATAGTCAAAGAATTATTACCTCTTATGGGTATTAAATATATGGAAATTGATAATTATGAGGCTGACGATATTATTGGAACAATTAGTAAAATGATAGATGCTAGTAAGCATGAAGGATTAATAGTTAGTAGTGATAAAGACTTATTACAACTTATTTCTGATAAAGTAACAGTTAAATTATTAAAATCATCAGGTCATATTTTATATGATAGAGAAACTTTCAAAACTGATTATGGATTTGAACCTATAAATATAATTGATTTAAAAGCTATAATGGGAGATTCTTCAGATAATATCAAAGGTGTTAAAGGTATTGGAGAAAAAGGTGCTAGTAAATTAATTTGTGAATATACAACACTTGAAAATGTTTATGAAAATATTGAACAAATTAAAGGAGCTACAAAGAAAAAGTTGATTGATGAAAAGAAAAATGCTTTTGAAAGTAAAGAACTTGTTACAATTTATAACTATATTGATTTAAATATTAATCTAGATGATTTGATTGTAAAAAATCCAAAAGATGAATTAGAAGAAAAATTTTTAGAATTAGAATTTTCTTCTCTAAGATTTATGCGAAGTTCTAAAAAAGAAGAGAAAATAGAGAATATAGAAGTTATAAGTGATATATTTACTTTAAATTCTAATAGTGCTTTTTATATTGAAACAATTGCTCAAAATTATCATGTTAGTGAAATAGTTGGGGTTTCAATCTATAATGATACACAAAAAATATTTACTGACATTGAAACTTTTGTAAAATCTTTTGAAAAAAATAAAGATAAATTATGTTTTACTTATGACTTAAAAAAATCAATAGTACTTTTAAATAGATTTGGAATTAATCTTCCAAAAACAATTGAAGATATATCTATAATTGGCTATTTATTGAATTATAATGTTAAAAATGACGTAGGTTATCTTGCAATTGCTTTTGGAATCGATATTGAAGAAGATAATCATATTTATAAAAAGTGTAAAAAAATAGAAGATGTTTCAATATACAAAGTTAAAAATAACAGTATTAAAAAATCTAAATTTATTTTTGATATAACAAGTACTTTAAAAGAAGATTTAAAATCTCAAAATGTAAGTTCTTTATATGAAGATATGGAACTACCTTTAGTTCATGTTTTAGCAGATATGGAAATAAGTGGTATAACTATAGATAAAGAAATTTTAAAAAATTTAGAATTAGATTTAAAAGAAAAAGTTAATCAGTTAGATAAAAATATACAAGATATTGCAGGAATTGAATTTAATGTTGCATCTCCTAAACAGTTAGGAGAAGTACTTTTCAATCATTTAAAAATAGACTATCCAAAAAGAAAAAAAGGTTCTTATTCTACAGATAAAGAAGTACTTGATAAAATATATTATAAACATGAAATAGTTCCATTTATATTAGATTATAGAATGTATTATAAATTATATACATCTTACGCTATTGGTTTAGGTAATTATATTATGGACGATGGAAAAATTCATACAATATATAATCAAATTCAAACAAGAACAGGAAGGCTTTCATCAAACGAACCTAATCTACAAACTATTCCAATTAGAACAGATTATGGTAAAAATTTTAGAAAAATATTTATACCTTCTAAAGACAATATTATAATTTCAAGTGATTATTCACAAATTGAACTTAGAATATTCGCTCATATGGCAAATGCAGAAAAATTAATTGATGCATTTAATAATGACATTGACGTTCATACTAAAACAGCTTCAGAAATTTATAATATATCAATTGATGAAGTTACTAGTAATCAAAGAAGAAATGCAAAGGCTGTTAATTTTGGTATCCTTTATGGAATTAGTGATTTTGGTCTTTCAAGGGATTTAAAAATTAGTGTTTATGAGGCGAAAACTTTTATTGAAAATTATTTTAAAACTTTTCCAGGTATAAAATCATATATGAAAAACGTTATTAATCAAGCATATCAAAGCAATATAACAGAAACATTATATGGAAGAAAAAGAGTTATTGAAGAGTTATCTAATCCAAATAAAATGATTAGAAATATGGGTGAGAGAATGGCATTAAATACACCTATACAAGGAACAAGTGCAGATATTATTAAAGATGCTATGGTTAAAATATATGATAAATTTAATAAAATGAATTTAAAATCAAAGATGATTTTACAAATTCATGATGAACTTATATTTGATGTAATTAAAGATGAGAAAGAAAAATTAGTTGAAATAATAAATGATGTTATGACAAATATTATAGATTTAAAAGTATCTTTAAAAATTGATACTAATAGTGGAAAAAGTTTATATGAATCTAAATAAAATTGTTGCATTTCAAATTATTGTTTGTTATAATTTTAGATATGATAAGGTAGGTGTTTTAAGTGCGTAGTGATTTAGAAAAGATGGATTTTTTCAATAAACCTATTGAAAAACTTGATATTTATGATGATTTTCAATTAATTGACCCACAAGAGAAGATTTCAAAAGTAGAAGAGTTTAATTTTATTGATGTTGAAGCGTTAAAAGAATATGAAAATAATATTCAAAATTCTAAAAAAAGTGTAAAAGATGAATTAGATGATTTTGCTTTTTCGATGTTAGATCTTGAATTAGATCCTACATATGTTGCACCTAAAAAACAAACTATTGATAAACCTAGTGCTGAAAAAAATGAAGTAAAACCTACTGTTGAGTCTAAAGAACAAGAAACAAAAATAGAACCAGTAATTTCAGAAAAATTAGTTAAAAATAATGCTAAAGAAGTAAATTCTACTATAACAAATGAGCAACCAGTTTTAAATAATAGTACTATTATTGATCATAGTAGTTTAGAAATAGCAATTCCAGAAAATAATGTTAATCAAATTAATGAACAACCTAACATAAATGTAAGAAATGATAATAACGTTCAGCCTAATTTTCAAAATAATGTTGAACAAAGTAATGAACCAGTTAATTTTTATGGTCAAACACCAGAAAATAACTTTAATAATGTTGCTCAAAACAATGAACAACCTAATATGAATATAGAAAATGATAATAACGTTCAACCTAATTTTCAAAATAATGTTGAACAAAGTAATGAACCAGTTAATTTTTATGGTCAAACACCAGAAAATAACTTTAATAATGTTGCTCAAAACAATGAACAACCTAACATGAATATAGAAAATGATAATAACGTTCAACCTAATTTTCAAAATAATGTTGAACAAAGTAATGAACCAGTTAATTTTTATGGTCAAACACCAGAAAATAATTTTAATAATGTTGCTCAAAACAATGAACAACCTAACATGAATATAGGAAATGATAATAACGTTCAACCTAATTTTCAAAATAATGTTGAACAAAGTAATGAACCAGTTAATTTTTTTAATTTTTATGGTCAAACACCAGAAAATAACTTTAATAATGTTGCTCAAAACAATGAGCAACCTAACATGAATATAGGAAATGATAATAACGTTCAACCTAATTTTCAAAATAATGTTGAACCAAATGATAATCAAAAAGAATCTGGAAAATATATAGATAATTATTATAGTACATTACCAGAGGATGCAAGTAATACAAAAGGTGTAGACACAGATAGATTTTATAATAATCAATTAGAACCAGAAAATAGACCAATTTTACGCGAAACTATAAATACAAAACCTAAGAAAAAAAGTATAAGTTTATCTAGTGAAGCTATACTTGGTTTAGTAGTTATAATTGGATTATTTATATTTATTGTATATTTACCACAAATTAGTGATTTAATTAATTCTATTATAGGATAGATTATACATTGTATAGTCTTTTTCTTTGTTACAAAAAATAAATATGTTATAATTAAGCTGGAGTGTGGTAATAATGTATAAAATTAAATTTGATGATTTTGAAGGCCCATTAGATTTACTATTACATCTTATTAAAAAAAATGATATGAATATTTATGATGTAAATATTAGTATAATAACAGAAGATTATTTAGATTATATTAAACAATTAGAAACTTTAAATTTAACTATTGAAAGTCAGTATATTGTATTTGCATCAGATTTAATTCATATTAAATCAGAAACATTATTACCAAATGAAATAATTGAAGAAGATTTTAGTAGTGAATTTGATACAGAAGAAGACTTAATAAATAGATTAATTGAATATAAAAAATATAAAGAAACTATTCCTTATTTTAGAAATTTTGAAAGTAATAGATTTAATTTTTTTACTAAGGAACCGGAAAATATTTCTCAATTTGAAAATCATAAAGAACTAGAAAAAGATTATACTATTGATAATTTTATAAAAATTTTTGAAGAATTTCTATCTCGAAAACAAGATGAAAAACCGTTACAAACAAAGATTACTAAAAAAGAATTGTCTATTTCTACTCAGATAATAAATATACGTAAAAATTTAATAAAAAATAAAAAATTAAATTTTCATAAATTATTTAATAATCAAGATAAACCATTGATTATAGTTAGCTTTTTAGCAATACTTACAATGCTTAAAAATAATGAAATTATAATAAACCAATGTAATAATTTTGAAGATATAGAAATACAAATAAAGGAGGCTAAATGAGTGAGGCTATAATAGAAGGATTATTATTCTTATCAGGTTCAGATGGTATAAATATAAATGAAGTTAGTAGTATATATGATATTAAAACTACTGATATTGAATTTTATTTAAGTTCTATTTTAGAAAAGTGTAAAAAAGAAAATAGAGGAATAACTATTAAAAAATTAGGCAATAATTATAAATTTACTACAAAGGATATACATAAAAATTTTTATGAACATTACTTTGAAAAGGAAACCAAAAAACTTACAGATGCTACTATGGAAGTTCTTGCTATAATCGCTTATAATGAACCAATAACTAAATCACAAGTAAGTAATATTAGAGGTATTGAAAGTTCTCATTTAGTTAGACGTCTTTCAGTTAATGGTTTAGTTAAAGAATTTAAAAAAGCTGATTTACCTGGAAAACCAGTATTATATATAACAACAGATAAATTTTTAGATTATTTTGGAATAAATTCAAAAGCTGATTTACCAAAAATTGAATTAGAAATATCAAATATTAATAAAGAGGAAGAACTATTTATTTCAAAGGAAATTAACTTAAAAACATAATAATAATTTTTTTACTTTTTTATTTAACATAATTTTAAATTGTGTTATAATAAATGTGTAAGTGCGAGGGTGGCGAAATTGGTAGACGCAGAGGTCTCAAACGCCGACGTGCAGGATTCAAAAACAACTATGTTAGGTGTTCACCAAAGTGTAATAGATATAAGGCTTGTCAAGGATATTCATATCCTTTTTTGTTGCACCAAAGTTGTCTTAGGTGGGGAAATTAGGTGGGAAGATATCAAAAGGTTTCGAAATGAATCGCAAATATTGGGTAATTAGTATATTTACCTAATAAATGATAAAATGGTATTGAATGTAAGTGAACTATGAATACATTAACTAGCATAATAAATGAAGAGTTATTAAAAGATACTGAATCTATTTCTGAGATGACTGCTGAAGAAAAAGAAGATATGTTGCAATTTATTATTAAATTATCTAAAAGTCAAGGTAGTGATAGCTTATACAAGATAATGATGGACGATAAAAAGGAAATACTTAAGGAAAACAAAATAAGATTTACCAACTATAATAGAATAATAAATAAACAATGGAAAAAAGCATTCGATATCTTAGAAATGTTAATATTAGTATCATTTGAGAGCATCAGTTACTTCTTTGATAGTTTCAATTTACAGGCAAAAGATGAAAAAAACATATTATTTTTTGCATTGAGAAATATTCATTCAAAAGCACTTCTAGTATCTAATGAATACCTTACATTAATTAGAAATGGATATCCAGAGGGAGCATTAAGTAGGTGGAGAACTCTTCATGAATTATCAATTATTGGATCATTTTTACTAAAAGAAAGAGATAATGATTTATGTGAGAGATATCTAATGTTTTCAGTAGTTCAAACATATAAAGAAGAAGAAATGCTAAGAGAAAAAGGGCATCCAAAACATACTAACAAAGCATTTTTTCAATTAAAGGATAAGTATGAAAGCTTAATGATACAATATGGAGCAAATTATGTTAAAGGAGATTATGGCTGGGCTAATGATAAGTTTGGAGTTAAAGCAGTAACTAGTTTTACTCAAATAGAAGAAAAAGTTAATGGAGGACTTCTTCGTGGTTATTCCAAAGCATCATCAAATTACATTCATGGAAATAATAAATCGAGTGTCTCTTCTGCTGGAGTTCCGCCAATGAAAAATGGTATCCATTTATCTGGCCCATCATATTATGGACTTTCAATTCCTATACAAAGTGTTGGTATTTCATTGTTTTCAGTAACTAGGATTTATGCAACTCCTGACACTATGATGTATGCGTCAGCAATAGAAGGATTTTTGAAGAAACTATTACTTTTGGCTGATAAAATAGAAACGAAAATAGAACAAATAGAAATGAGTAATGATAAAACAGCAAAAGTATTACTTACATGTTTTAAAGGTGAAATGAATTCCTCTAAAATATTGACTGATAAAATAAGGAAAGTAAAATATATGGATAAGCTTTATCTAACAAATAGTTTTGGAAGTAGTGAAAAAGAGCTTTTAAAACAACTAGATAAAGCAGACTATGATTATATAATTTCGTTTGGGAAGAAACCAGATGTTAGTGAAGTTATAATTGAAATAAGTGCAAAGAGAGATGAAAAAGTCTTATCAACTACATTCTCATATACTGATCTAGTTAATTATTTAATAGAGCAAAAGGTTAGTTCAAAGAGTTCTAACAATTCAGGTGATTATTTGTGCAATAATATATATTACAAAGCATTAGAAGTTATAAAAGATAGGAAATTAAGTACAAAATGTTTATTTATCCATATCCCAAAATTAGATATATCTTTTAATTTCGATGAACTTGCTGTGATATTAACAAATTACATAAGTGAAAAATTATGACAAATTACAACAAATTTCACTTTAGAGATTATCTTCTCGTAGAATACATGATATATTAATATTGTCAGTGATAGTAGTAATTATTACTGATGTAGTATGGAGCCGCTAGTAAATGGACTTATTTTATTTTGATTTCAAGCATATTACTGTCAAGTAATGTGTTTTATTATGCTCTAATTTCGAGTATTTTGTTATTATATGTTATTTTTTTCGAACATGTGTTGCAATTAAAAAAATTATAGTTTCAAATAGGACTTGTGGAGGTTTGTTTCTATGAAATACAACAGCAAGTATGATATTGGAAAATCAGTTAAACTAATCTTTGATGATGAGGCACTTGATATCTTGAAAGTTATGAGTAGTGGAACATGGATTAGGGAAATACCAATTATGCTAATTGAACTTATCAATGGCAATTATGATATTGCACTTAAGTCAGTTAGATATACACCAAACATATACTTTCATTTGAACGATAAGTTTAAGAATGATAAACAGTTGATTAGGACGACTATAAAATCATTTAGAAAGCATAACAGAATAAGTGAAATTAACATCAAAATAAAACCTCTCACAAAAAGAGAGGAGATAACAAGTGAATGGGTATGAAAGATTAAAAGAGTTATACAAGAAGAATCAACATAAAGATGAACCACTTATTAAAATTATGAAATATCTGTTACAGCAGCAGGAAATGGAAAAACTATATCGTAATGAAGAAAAGAGTTTAACGCAGATGATGGAACTCATAAATGAAAAAGCAAGGGAGTTTGCAGTTAATAGTGTATCAGTAATAGATGATCCAGTAATTTATGAATGGGCAACAGATTATTTCAAAAGTAGTAACGAGAAACTAGGACTTAATAGAAAAAAATTGAAGCACCCAAAAAGCCAATTAAGGAAGAAAAATTAAAAAATAATAATCAACTTGATTTGGGAGTTTAGTTATGTCATACATTAGGAAAGAACATCGTAGGATACTAGAATTATCTGATAGCAAGTTTACTATACCTAGCTTATTTGATAGATTTGTAAGAGAAAAAGAAACATTACATAACTTAATAATCAAAAGTAAAGGTGGTAACAGTAGTTTAAGGGATATTTAATATAGAATGGAGGTATCTATGACAAAAGAGAAGAATATCACAGTAGTTATTCCAAACCAAAGATATAGAATAGATATTGAGGCAAGTAGAAAACATGATGGTGAGAGAAATTGTATAGTAAAATATGCACCAACGCTAAAGGAAGCGAGAAAAATTAGGGATGACTTACTTACTTTATGATATTAGGAATGACAAAATCAAATCAAAAAGAAGTATAAATTTCTATGATTTTGTTAAAATATGGCTAAAGGAATATGCAGAAGCAAATGTTAAGGCATCCACTCTTTATGGATACCGATGTAATCTTAATGCCTATATATTACCAGAATTTAAAGACATGCGATTAAATGAGATAAAAGCATTACACTTAGATAAATTTTATAATAAACTGAAAGAGAAACTAAACGACCAGATTTGAATGGTAAACTTAAGAAATTATCTTCAACAACCATCCAAAAACAGCATAGGCAATTATCGTTGATATTCAACTGTGCTATTAAATGGGACTTTACTGATGTCAACCCTTGCATGAAAGTAGTAAAACCACCAACAAAAGATTATCCAGAAATGGAGTTTTATACTGAAAGTGAAGTAAATCAAATATTGGAATATTTGGAGTATGAAGATGTAGGATTTAGAACTGCAATTACAATGTTAATCATGGGTGGATTTAGAAGAGCAGAGCTTTTAGGTCTATATTGGGAAGATATTGATTTTGAAAAAGGAACTGTTTCAGTAAAGAAAAACTTACTCGAAATGAGAGGTAAAGGTGGAGTGATAGAAGATTCAACTAAAACATTAAAAAGTGTAAGAACTATAAAGATGCCAAATAATGTGTTTGAACTATTAAAAAGGTACAAAGAACATCAGGCCTTTTTCAGTAATAAAATAAAAGCATTACCGTATGTATTTAAATCTAGTGTTGGAGGAGTTATGTACCCTGCTTGGTTGATTGCAAATTGGAAGAGATTTCTAATCAGATACAAATTAAAGAAGTTAAGACTTCATGATTTAAGACACACTTGTGCAACACTGTTAATAAGTTGGGGGATTCCTATTGCGACGGTAAGTAAGATGTTAGGGCATAGTAATATATATACAACATTAAATACATATACACATTCAGTTGGGGAAGATGAGGATTCAGTATCAAAATTATTGGAAGAGAAGTTTGGTAAATAATTTCTCTTTTTGTATGTCTAAAGTATAGTTGTTTTTTTAAAAACATGCTATAATTAGTACACATGCAAGAGTGGCGGAACAGGTAGACGCGAAGGTCTCAAAAACCTTTAACCTCTGGTTGTGTGGGTTCGATTCCCATCTCTTGCACCAATCTTTGTTGAAATATAAGGCACTTAGGAGTGTCTTTGATGTATTAGGTGGGGAAAAATCCCCACCTAAAATAAAAAGGGGTGAGTTAGTTTGGAACAGTATTTTAGTTCTATGAAATTTGAAGGCTTTGGTAATGAAACTGCCTTATATAGAAATATTGCCCAAGTTATTTTATTATCTCTAATTGATATTATAAAAAGAACTGGAATATCTTATAATCTTCAAGAAACGCTAAATAGGATATCGTCTTTGAATATTGTAAAAAGAGATGGAGAGACTCATGAGTATGTTGATGGTACTAACACACTGTATTTGAGTACTACAAATGGTTATTCCATATCCTATTCAGATGAAGATATAATTATATTTTTAACTCATGAACTTATGCACTTTGGGTGTGCTAATGACAATGAATTCTATAAAGAGTATTTTGGATTTGATGAATTTTTTACTGAATATTTAACATTTGTCGTTGTTTCAAAATGTGGAGGTATAAATATGGAGTCTTATTATAAAAGAAATGTTCAAGGATATTTTGATGAGAGTGATAACAATTTGATGAAAAATCTAATCGATAAATATGGATATAGTGAGTTGTTAGATATCTATATGAATAGAAATAAAGAAAAGGCAAGAAAAATAATTGGGCAGTCAACATTACAATCTTTTAATGAATATCATAATTATTATGATGAGTTGACAGATTTAATTGGTAGACCATTGAGAGAATGTAGAAAGATAATTCAAAATTCGATTATGAAACCACAAAAAGATAAACTTTGTGAGTATGTTAATTTAATAAATCAAAGTATTAGTTTTAACGAACCTTTAGGCAAAACTATATAAAAATTAATTGATAACAATCCTAGTTAATACAAAGGCTAGATGTGTTAGGTGGGGAGAAAATCCCACCTAGAATAAAAATTCTAATTTAGGTGGGGAAACAGGTGGGATTGTACCACGATAAATCGAAATTGGTGTGGATATAAGAACATTTGAAGAAGTACGAAATACATTGAAATCACTTGAAATATCCAAACAATATATACAAGAAGGATATGAGATGAAAACTCCATCACATATGGATGTGTTTACAAAGCAAAATGATTATTTTAGAAATGGTATTTCTGTACTAATTCAATTTTTATATCCCTTATTATTAATTATTATTGGATGTGTAACATTTCATAAAAAAATACATAGTGGTTTTTTTAAAAATATTATTATTAGAAAAACTTTTAAAAAATTTATTAATAGCGAAATTTTTAAATCATGGAAAGCTGCTTTATTAATTCCACTATTTGTAGTCATTACTTTTTTTTCTTGTTTCATTACTCAATTTAACTTTGATTTAAGTAGTTATAATTCTTCCAAAATAAGTTTGAGTGTTGTCAGTGAAAAAAGTATTATTTTAGAAACAGTAAAAATGATATTAATGACAATTAATTTATTGTTTCAATTGCTTGTATTAATGTTGGATTATTTTTTTCAAAGAAAAACAAGAATTTTATAGTATCTTCAGTAATTTCATATTTAGTATTTATTGTTTATGAAAGGGCTGATTAAAATAAAAATAATGTTGAATAATATTTGTAAAAATTTTGATGAGAATGTCATATTAAAAGATATAAATTTGACATTAGAATCTGGAAAAATATATGGTTTTGTTGGTAGAAATGGTAGTGGTAAAAGTGTGTTATTAAAAATAATATGTGGTTTTTATAAACCAACATCAGGAGAAATAGTTATAGATGGAATAAATATTGTAAAAGAAAATTCTTTTTTACTTGATACTAGAGTATTAATTGAAAAACCAACATTTTTGCCAAATCAAAGTGGATTTGAAAATCTTAAACTTCTAGCAGAAATTCAAGGAAAAATTAATAGTGAAAAGATAAATGAAGTTTTAGATAATGTTAATTTATCAAAAGAAGATAGACATAAAAATTTTCATAAATATTCATTAGGAATGAAGCAAAAGTTAGATATAGCTCAAGTATTAATGGAAGAACCAAAAATTATGATATTTGATGAGCCATTTAACGGTATTGAAGAAGATACAATAAATAAAATAAGAAATATATTACTAGAAGAAAAAAATAAAGATAAAATTATAATTATAGCAACTCATATAAAAGAAGATATAAATTATTTAGTTGATATTTTGTATAAATTTGATAATGCTACTGTAAAAATTCAAAATAATTTTTAAAAACGTCTTTATAGACGTTTTTGTAGCTATATTTATTATAATTTTAAAATTATCTTAAAAAAAGACTACCTATTCTTTTTTCAATAACACCCCAATTAATATTATTAATAAAATTATTTATATATGCATTTTTATCTTTTTCATAATCAATATAATAAGCATGTTCGTATACATCTAAAACTAAAATGGGGATTATATTTAATACAACACCTTTATTATGTTCGTCTAACATATACATTCTAATACTTTGATCACGGTTATTATATCCTAAAACAGCCCACCCTCGAGAATTCATACCACATTTTTTTAAATCTTCAACGAAATCATTATAATTTTTATACTTATCTTCTAAAATTATTTTAGTTTTAGGACCTATATTATTTTTAATATTGCTCATGTTTTCAAAATATAATTCATGTAAAATAATAGAGTCTAAAGAATATGTTTCTTCTAGTTTAGTCCCTCTATAGAAATTATTATTAAAATTAGGTATTTTTAAATTCATATCTACTTCATTTAATTTATTTATATATCCTAAATATAGCGAATAATGATTGTCAAAAGCTTTTTTACTCATAACATTATTTTTAAATTCAAATACTTTTTTTGATATCATAAGTTACCTCCTTAATAAAATTATATTAATAATTTAATATAATATTTAATAAATTTATTGTAAAATTAAAATTTAACTATATATATTTTTATCAAATATATAAATCATTATAATGCGGATTTTAATGAAAAAAATTAATTTCAAAAAAATTATAGTAAACCAATTCATGACTAATTTTAATAAAAATCATAAGCATCTTTAAAATATATTGATTTTTTTATTATAAATAATAAAGTTTGAAATAAAAAAGTATAATAGTTTAATTATAATATTGGAAGTAATTTAATATTTACTTCTTTTTTTATTTTAATAATTATTTATTTTATTGCATATAAAAAAACTTCCTATTTATTTTATTGTAGGAAGATTTTATTTTGTATTTTTAAAGTTAATTTTCATTAATATTATTAATAATCCATTTTCCAACACCAGAATTATTATTATCATCAGTTATGGAAGTTGCAAATTCTTTTAATTCTTCTTTTGCATTTTTAACAGCAATAATATTTTTAGAAAATTGAAACATTTCTATATCATTTATTCCATCACCGAAAACATATAAATTATTTTTTTCTATATTTAACATTTTTGATAAAAACTCAAGCGCTGTTGCTTTACTAGAATTTTTTGGAATTATATCAAAGTATATAGAATCAAAAGAGGTACCTGTTACTATTCTAGTACTTGAATCTAAAATAGTATTATGTATTATTTCTTTAACGTCATTAATCTCAAAATTATCTTTTATTATATATGAAACTTTATGAACTGTTTTTTTAATATCGTTTAAAGATTTAATTTTAATACCAATTTTTGAAAAAAATTTATGTTTAATATCTAAATTATCAATATAATATGTATCATCTTTAGTAAAAATAATAGTAAAAAGATTCTTATTTTTCATAATTTTATCTAATTTAAGTAAAGAATCAGTACTAATAGTTTTTTCATAAAGTATATTATTATTTTTTAAATCAACTATAATATTTCCATCTGAAGCAATAAGATAATCAACATTACTAAGTTGCTTATAAATTTTTTTTGACATACAAACTGATCTTCCTGTTGCAAGTACAAATAAATTATCAGTTTTATTTATTTTATTAACAGCATCTTTATTAATATCAGTAATAGTATCATTATTAGTTATAAATGTTCCATCTATATCACTAGCATATATTTTCATCTTAATCCCCCATACATTATGTTTTTTACAATTATATCAAAAAATTTAAAAAATAATCATGTTTATATAATATTTTGTTGATATAATTGAAAATTATACAAAAAAACTGCAAATGCAGTTTTAAAGTACTATAGCAATTAATTTATTACTTCCTCTATTTACCATTTTATTAATAATATTTTGTAATTTATATCTTGTACTATCTGGAAGCATTGCAAGTTTAGTATAAATACCTTCATTAACAATATTATCTAAACTTCTACCAAATATTTCAGAAGACCAAATATTAGCTTTATTGTTTTCATAGTCTTTCATTAAATAATCTATTAATTCTTGACTTTGAGTTTCACTACCAATTATTGGTTCAAATGTAGATTCAACATCAACACGAATCATATGAATTGATGGAGCAACAGCTTTAAGTTTAACACCATATCTAGAACCTTGTTTAATAATTTCTGGAGTTTCTAATTTCATGTCATAAATACTTGGTGTAGCAACACCATATCCAGTTTTCTTAACTTGTTTAAGTGCAGATTTTATTTGATCATATTCATTTTTTGCTTCTTTAAATTCTTGAAAAAGTTTTAATAATGATGCTTTTGAATCAATATTAATATCTATAACATCACGAAGTACCGTATTATATAAATGAGCAGGTGCAGTTAAATTAATTGTAACCTCACCAGTTTCTGTATTAACATCTGATAAATATGCATTTTCAATAAACTCTTCAGATTTAAAATGATCAGTAATGGTAGCCACATCACGAAGTTTATTAACATTTATAACTGATTTTCTTATTGCCTCTATATAACTTTTTTTGATATTATTATCACTTGATAAAACAGCAATCCATTCAGGCATGTTAACTATAACGTCAATTACTGGAAATTCATATAAAGCTTCTCTTAAAACTTCATACATATCTTTTTCATTCATATTAAGTACATTTACTGGAATAACAGGACATCCATACAATTTATTCATTTTTTCTGCATATTTTTGTGTTTCAAGTGTCATTGGATGAGTACTATTTAAAACCACTATAAAAGGTTTACCAATTTCCTTAAGTTCATTTATAACTTTTTCTTCAGCATCTTTATAATCATCTCTTGAAAATTCTCCAATTGATCCATCAGTAGTTACAACAATACCAATTGTAGAATGATCTTTAATAACTTTTTCAGTACCAATTTCTGCAGCCTCTACAAACGGAATAGAATCATCATACCATGGAGTTTTAACCATTCTAGGACCATTTTCATCCTCATATCCTTTAGCATTAGGAATGACATAACCTACACAATCTACTAATTTAACATTTGTATCAAATGTATCAAATTCAAGTTTTGCGCTTGATGATGGAATAAATTTTGGTTCTGTTGTCATAATTGTTTTACCTTGTGCACTTTGTGGAAGTTCATCTAAAGTACGCTTTTTTTCATATTCGTCTTGGATATTAGGGACAATTAAAGTTTCAACAACCTTTTTAATAAAGGAAGACTTACCTGTTCTAACTGCACCTACAACTCCTAAATAAATGTCACCATTACCACGAGATGACAGACTTTTAATTATATCTATTTTATCCATTTAAATCCCTACTTTCTTATACACTTAACATTATGAAACCAGATATTTAAATATTACATCTTTTTTTAATTTCAATAAATGTATTGACTGCACTTGTAAAGTAAGATGTTATGTAGATATAAATATTATATGATGTATAATATTATGAAGGAAGGAATGTATGGTTTTTCAATTAGGTGCATCATTGATGGATGCCTGTGTTTTATCTGTATTATCCAAAGAAGACACATATGGTTATATATTGACGCAAAATGTTAAAGAAATTGTTTCTACTTCAGAATCAATATTATATCCAGTTTTAAGAAGACTTCAAAAAGAAAAATATCTTAGAACATATGATCAAGAATTTCAAGGAAGAAATCATAGGTATTATGCTATTACAAATGAAGGTAAAAGAAAACTTAATTATTATTTGGAAGAACGGGATATTTATAAGAACAAATTAGATGAAATATTGTATAGAGGTATGAAAAATGAATAAATATTTGAAGAGTTTAAATAGTTAGTTAAAGCAAAATTTACCAGATGAAGAATATAAAAATTTTATGGAATATTATACAGAATATTTTAATGATGCTGGAGTTGAAAAAGAAAGTGAAGTATGTAATAAATTAGGAAGTCCTAATGAACTTGCAAATAAAATTATTGCAGAATTAAGAGGAAACAACCATATGATATTGATTCTTCTACTAAGAAAAGTTATATATCTACAGGATGGATTATTGCCATTGCTATTTTAGGATCACCATTATGGTTGACATTATTACTACTTATTTTTTCACTTATTTTAGTTGTTTTTTCAATAATTGTTTTATAGCAGTTTCTCTTATTATAACAAGTATCATTTTAATTATTGAAGGATTAATTATAATTGGTTTTGGATTTATTATTGGAACTATTAGTATAGGTTTTACTTTACTCACAATTGCAATATTTCAAAAGTCGCTTATTTTTACTAAATGGTTAAAACAAAAATTTAATGAAAGGAGAAATAAAGGAAATGAAATTTTATAAAATAATGGGGATAATTGCCGGAGTATTTCTTTTAATGAGAATAATATTTATTGTACTTGGAATTTTTCTAGGTGGTAGTATAAATCCTAAATCTTTTAAAAATCATAATTTTTCACTATTTTTTAATAACTTATATACTACTGAATATACTAAAATAGATAATTTTGAAAAGATAGATATTGATATAAATATGGGTAATATCGAAATAGTTTTTGGTAAAGAATATGCTATTGAATATTATTTATATTCTAAAAATAATACATATACAATAAATGATGGAAAACTGACACTATCTGAAAAAAGTTCATTTGGATTTCGTTTTGACTTTTTTAATTTAGAAAATGCTAAAGTAATAATCTATGTTCCAAAAGGAAAAGAGATTATTGATGTAAATTTACATAATAATATGGGTAATGTGATAATTGAAAACCAGATAATTGATACTTTTGTAGCAAGTACTAATATGGGTAATATAAAAATGAAAGATGTACAAATAAATTCTATTAAAGCACGTGCAAACATGGGTAATGTAAATATATCTGGATATATAAAAGATACCTTTGTAAGAAGTGATATGGGAAATATTGAAGTGACAACTTATTATAATAAAAATAGTTATAACTATAATATTAATGTAGATATGAGAAAGACAAAAATTAACGATACAGGTGGAAAATATTTAGATAAAGTTTATAAAATGGATCTTTATTCAGATATGGGAAACTGTACTTTAACTTTTAAAGATTAAGTGCTTTGTATAAGGAATTTTTTTTGCAAATTTTGTATATTTTTGATATAATTTATGTAGGAGGTTATATGAAAGATTTTGAAAAGTTCTTAGAAGATTATATTTTTATTGATATAATAGGAAAAATTATTTTTATAATAATAGTTATTATTGCTATGATAATTGGTAAAAAGTTAATTAAAAAATTTATTTATAAAAAAATGATATGTAATAAAAAAATAGATAAATCTCTTGCAACTTTAGTAAATATAATAGCATTATTTGTTTTATTTGTAACAGGGATATCGTTAATTTTATCTCAATTTCAAATTTTAAAGTCTCTAATGACAACATTACTAGCATCTTCAGGTATTGCTGCATTTGCTGTTAGTTTTGCTGCACAAGATACTCTTGGAAATATGATAAGTGGAGTTACTGTTATAATAAATAGACCATTTGTAGTGGGAGATACTATAGAAATTAAAACTGAAAACATTATAGGTACGGTTGATAGTATTAATTTTTATCATACAATACTTAAAACTTTAAATAATAGAAAGTTAGTTATACCAAATAGTACAATTAGTAGTTCTATAATAGAAAATTATAGTGATAATAAAGAGGTATGTTATTACTTTGATGTTAATATTGCATATGATGCTGATGTTGATAAAGCTATAGAAATAATTAAAGAAGAAGTTAAAACACATAAAGATTTCTATAAACCTAAATCTGTAGAGGATTATCCAAAAGTTAAAGTTATTATGTTAAATGCATCAAGTGTTGATCTTAGAGCTTGGGTTTGGTCAAGTAATCCTTCACTAGCGTTTGATATGATTTGTGATCTTAGAAAAAGTGTTAAAGAAAAATTTGACATAAATGGGATTGAAATACCATATCAATATACTAATGTAGTAATTAGAAAGGAAGAAAATAATGAAAACAATTAAAGAATTTAATAATAAAAGTATTAAATTAAGTATTGTAATAACTATTATTATATTTATTGGACTTATTTTGGCATCAGGAATTTATACAACTTTAGCAACAGAAAATGCTGTTATAATAAATAGGGTAACTGGAAATGTTTCTCTAGATACTAGTGCAGGAGTGGGTTATGCATTGCCTATTTTTGAAAAAGTAGTAGTATCTCCTAAAACTAGTATAATTTTTAATTCAGTTCATGATGGTAATACAAAAGATAATATTCAAGTAACTTTTAAAATAACTATTGAATATAAATTAACTAATCAGGCTGCTCTTTACAAAAAATTAGGACAGATTGATACTAATAAAAATAATGAAGTTACATTAAAGTATATTGATACTTATCTTTCAAATAGTATTGATACAGTAACAAATAAAAATACTTATGATAGCATCAAATCAAATATTAGTGATATGTCAAAAGAAGTTACAACTATTTTAAAAGATACACTTCCTAAAGATAGTGGTATTGAAATTATTAAAGCTGTTGTAGATAGTGTAAATGCACCAGAAAGTGTGGAAAAAGCTATAGAAAATAAACTTGCTAAACAACAAGAGATGGAAGCATCAGAATTTGAAGTAGAGAAAGCAAA
This sequence comes from Bacilli bacterium, assembly GCA_047971215.1. Classification (GTDB taxonomy): domain Bacteria; phylum Bacillota_I; class Bacilli_A; order RF39; family JBKDZI01; genus JBKDZI01. The sequence goes on from JBKDZI010000015.1 coordinate 52,087, forward strand.
AAATGAAGCTGAAGCTCAGCAAATTAAACAAAATTCTGTTAGTGAAAGACAGCAACAACTAGAAGCATGCATTAAAGCTATAAATAAAGATACTGGAAATAGTCCTGCTTGTTATTTTGGAAATGGTACATATGTTAATGGTAATTCATCAATAGCAGTAAAGTAGTAAAAGACCAAGTATATAAAGGCCTGTTATAAAGATAAAAATGTAAACTTAGTTGATAGTAATAATAATTTAAATATAAAAGAAGAGTTGACAAATTCTTCTTTTTTTGGGACAATATAATAGAAGTGAGGTAGTAAATTATGTTGCGTGGAAAAGTTAATTTAACTGAAAAAAATATTCTTGAAAAAGAGTTTCAAATTGATGCAAGAGGATTTAGAATGCAAGAAGTTGATAACTTTTTGGATGTTGTTCGTGAAGATTACATAATATTTAATAATATGTTTGAAGAAATGACAAAGGATATGAAGATGGTAACTAATGAAAATATCACATTGAAGAATAAAATTAGAGAACTTGAAGCAAAATTATATATTGCATCTGGTTCAGATAGACAAATTACTAATTTAGATATACTTAGAAGAATTGCTAATTTAGAAAAACAAGTATTTGGAAAAGCACAATAATATTTTCTGGGTAAACGCTGCATTTATAATGTAGAGGAAAGTCCATGCTCGCACTATCTGAGATGATAGTAGTGTTTGTGTATAGGGAAAAAATAACCTATAGTAGCTTTTGCTAACGGCTCTAAAATAGCCTAAGTTTTTATAATATGGTTAAATTAAGTGTAAAAGTGCCATAGTGACGAATAAATTGGAAACAATGGAAGTGGAACGAGGTAAACCCCGCAAGCGAGAAACTCAAAATTGGTAGAGGAACTTAAAAAGGGGAATTAAACTCAATTTAAGATGCTTTAAGTAGCATAGATAAATGTTTACCGCCTTTAATAGGTACAAAACATGGCTTATAAGAATTATTATTTTATTGAGGTGAAAAATGGAAGATATAGGAAAGTTATTTTATGAAACAAGAGAAAAGGGTGGACTTAAAATTGCTGAAGTATCTAAAGATTTAAAATTAGATGAAAAAACGATTGAAAATATTGAAATTGGTAATTTTGAAGCTTTTGATGATATATTTTATTTAAAACAATACTTAAAAGATTATTCTAAGTATTTAGGATTAAATACAAATGAAATTATTGATGCTTTTAATGAATTTTTATTTGATAGAACGAGTAAGATTCCTGTTGAAAAGGTTAGAAAAGAAGCCGGATTATCTAAAAATTTAAATAATCCCTATAATTTAAATGGTAATATTAATGCAAAACTAATATTACTTATTACTTGTTTAATTCTAATTGTAGTTATTATTGTAATAATGGTTATATTATGAAAAATGTATCTAGTAAATTAAGTGTACTGCGTATTTTGTTAATTGCTTCATTATTTTTAATAATGATTTTTCCATTTGAAATGTTTAATTTTGCTTTTCCATCATATATTATAAATAATAAAATTATAGTAAATTTAAGATTTATAATATCGGGAGTAATTTTTTTAATAACATATTTATTGTCAATATTGTCTAGAATTATACTTGTTAGAAATAATAAAGCAAAAAATAGAGATTTAATAAATCAATTATTAGATAATGTTCTTTTATATATGATGCTTATAATTTTACTTGGTAATGGTCATGTAAATATACTTATTGTAATTACAATTGTTGTTTGTGATTTACTTATTTCTTACATAAAAACTATAACTTTATATGATATTAAAAGTAAATTTCAATCTTTAAAAGAAATATGTATTGCTATTTCAATTACTTTTGCACTATTTTATAATTTACCTTTTGAACTTTTAAATATTATGATAGTAGATTTTTTATTTGTATTAAGTTCAATTGTATCAATTATTTCTTTGTATCAATATTTTGAAATTTATAAAAATTTAAAAGTAGAGTAATATAATGGTTAAAATTCCTTATAGGAATTTTTTATTTTGCATATTAAAAATATCAATAAAATTCACTTTTATTCGAACAATTGTTTGAAAATACTATTGACATATTAAATTCATATGGTTATAATTATAATGTAGTAAAAAATAACAAAAGGAGATTAATATGATTAAAAATATAAAAGATAAAAACTTAGATAGTGTACTTGCGCAAATAGAAAAGCAATTTGGTAAGGGTTCGATTATGAAACTTGGAGAAACTTCTCATGAAGCCATTGATGTAGTTTCTACAGGATCTTTATTATTGAATAATGCTCTTGGTGTTGGTGGGTATCCAAAGGGTAGAATAGTTGAAATATATGGTCCTGAATCAAGTGGTAAAACTACATTTGCTTTACATGCAATTGCAGAAGTTCAAAAAAATGGAGGAAGAGCAGCATTTATAGATGCAGAGCATGCTTTAGATCCAACATATGCAAAAGCTTTAGGTGTAAATTTAAATGATTTATTATTATCACAACCAGATACTGGAGAGCAAGCTTTAGAAATTTGTGAAGCTTTAGTTAGAAGTGAAGCTATTGGTATGATAGTAATTGATTCAGTTGCTGCTTTAGTTCCAAGAGCAGAAATTGAAGGTGAAATGGGAGATAGTCATATTGGTCTTCAAGCAAGATTAATGAGTCAGGCTCTAAGAAAATTATCTGGTGTTGTTAATAAAACTAAAACAACTGTAATTTTCATTAATCAGTTAAGAGAAAAAGTAGGGGTAATGTTTGGTAATCCTGAAGTTACGCCAGGTGGTAAAGCTTTAAAATATTATTCTACGATAAGATTAGAAATTAGACGTGGGGAACAAATTAAAGATGGAACAGAAGCATCTGGTAATAAAACAAACGTAAAAGTAGTTAAAAATAAAGTTGCTCCACCATTTAGAACAGCTTCTATTGAAATAATTTATGGTGAAGGAATTAGTAAATTAGGTGAAATTATTGATTTAGCTGTTCAAGCAAATATTGTAGATAAAAGTGGTGCATGGTATAGTTATAATGGAGAAAAATTAGGTCAAGGTAAAGAGAATGTAAAAAGTTTATTAAAAGAAAATAATAAGTTAGCTGAGGAATTAGAAAATAAAGTTAAAGATTATTTCTTTAATAAAAACCAAGAAGTTGAATCTGTAGAAAAACAAGAAAAAGATAGCGTTAATAAAGATAAAAAATAATTGATTTACAATAGTAAAATTAACATAGTTAAAGTGATTACAAAAGTATAAATTGTAATTCTTTTATTATAGTTTAATGCATTTGGAAATATTTCATAAATACTTATGAAAATCATTATACCTGATATTATAGAAATTAAATTTGATAGTAATAATTCATTAAATTTATCTTTAAAAAACATTAAAGCAATCAAAGTTCCTATAATTTCAGCAAATCCTGCTAAAAATGTATATTTAAATGCTTTTTTAATATTGTTGTTTTCAACTAATATTGGAAGACTAATAATAATACCTTCAGGAATATTATGTATCATAATAGCAAATGTAATTAATAATCCCAGTTTTAAATTTGTAAGTGTACTAATATAAGTAATAATACCCTCAGGAATATTATGAAGAAATAAAGCAATTGTAGCAAAAATACTTAATTTAATTAGTTTTGAATATTTATTTTTGGATAATTTATTTATTAATACTTCTAATAAAAAACCTATAATTACACCAATTATAATTAGTTTTAAAACATATATAGTTGAATAAATTAGTGTATAATCATTTCTCATTATAATGTAAGATTCCTTTGCAAGTTCAAATACAGATAGATATAATATAATCGCACTAGAAATTGATAAAATAAATGCTATAATTTTATTATTATTTCTATTTTTAATTATAAGTGTTATTAAAAAACCTATTAAAGTTGAAAAACCTGCAATACCACTAAGTAACAAGGCATTATTATTTATCATACACTATCACCATTATAACTTTATGCACTATAAAAATATTATAGGATAGAGAAAGGATATTTATGAAAATTTTAAGTTATTCTAAGTTAACAAACAATAAATATAAAATTGTTTTTGAAAATAATTTTAGTATTGTTTTATTTGAAGAAGTTATTTTATCTAACAATATTTTATTTAAAGAAAATTTAACTATTGAAGAAATTCGTAAATATGAGTTTGAAAATTCATACTATAATAGTTATTATGATGCTTTAAAATTTATAAGTAAAAAGATGCAAAGTGAAGAAGAAATAAAAATCTTTTTGAAAAAAAAGGATGTTTTAGATAAAAATATTAATAAAATCGTAAATACTTTTAAAAAACAAAATTTAATAGATGATAAACGTTATGCTAGTATGTATGTAAATGATAAATTTAACCTTTCAAAAAAAGGTAATTTGAAGATTAAAAATGAACTTATTAAAAAAGGTATTGATATAAATGTGATTGAAAATGCACTAAGCAAGATTGAATATAGTGATAAAATTTCCAAAATTAATGCTTTAATTGAAAAGAAATTACGTTTAAATTGTAAATATAACGGGGAAGTTTTAAAGTATAGAGTATTATCTGAACTAACTTTAGAAGGTTTTGAAAAAGATATAGTTCTTGAATGTATTTCAAATTTTGATTTTAATTTAGATGAAGATAAAAAATTACATTTAAAAGAAAAATTATTAAATAGATATAATTCTAAACTTTCTGATACAAAATTAAAGCAAAAAGTGAGAAATGAGTTATCAAAATTTGGAATTTATGATTAATTCAATTAATATTTATAATTAACAATATTCTAAGTATTATAATACCTTTAAAGATAAAATCTTTGTAGGTATTTTATTATGCAAAAATATTGATTTGAATTTAAAAAGAAATAAAAAATACGTTCATAGTTATATCATTGAACGTATTTAAAAATGTCTTAGAAAATAATATCTAATTTTATTCTTCACTAATAGTCTTATTATAAGTATCATTTAAATCAGCATCATTAATTTTAAATTCATATTTTTCTCTAATATCAAGTAATGCCTCAGTTTGGAAAGTTGTTTCTTCAGTTTTTTCTTTTACAAGTGTAGTTTTAATTTTTTCAGTGGCTTCTTTTAATGTTTTTTTATCATAAGTTTTACTTCTTAAAATAACATGATAACCATATGACGATTTAACAGGTTCTGCAGAATATTGTCCATCTTTTAGTGCAAATGCAGCTTTTAAAAAGTCAGCATCCATACTATCAGTTGTAGCAACTCTTCCTAATGAACCACCATTAGTAGCAGTACCATCTTGACCATGTTCTTTTGCTAAAGTAGCAAAATCTTCACCATCATCTAATTTCTTTATTATATCAGTAACTTCTTTTTTAGCTGTTTCCCAATCTTCTTCAGATTCTGATTTAGGAATAATTATTATGTGAGAAGTTTCAATATCTTTTACAACTTTTTCATTATAATATTTTTCAATATCAGACTCACTAATTAAACTTTCTGCATACTCTTCAATATACATTTGTCTTTTTATTTCTAAATCAAATATCACTCTAGCTTCTTTTTCTGTATTTACACCAAAATAATAATTAATTGCTTGAATAAAACTTTCATCACCATTTTGTTTTAATGATAAAATTTCTGCATCAACTTTTTCATCAATACTATTTTGTTTATCCTTATAATAATCATTTAAAATAGTAGTATCTATTTCATTTACAAGTATGCTAGATGCATATTGTTTTTTTAATAAGTTATACAATTCATCAGAAGTCATTTCAGAATTTTTAGTACTAGCTATTACATATTCTCCATTACTTAATTTAGTTTGTCTTGTAAATCCTAGTAAAAGCATTAATAAGGCGCCTAAGATTAAGCCAATAATCAAGCCAATAATCACAACTTTATATTTATTAAAAAATGTTTCTAAAGTTGTATCCAAATTATTAGATTGTTCTTTTAAATTATTTATCATTTTTCCTCCTCTATTTCACATATTAATAATATCAAATATCTTATTAAATAACAACTTTTTCTGTAAAATATGATGTTTTTTTCACATTTTATTAAAAAGAATAAAAATAAACTTTCCCAATAGCACATATTCATAAAATTTCCATATTATATCATAGATAATGAAAAGGAGGAAGTAATATGAATTATTCAAATAGTGCTGCAATAGTATTAGTTCTATTCATCTTATTAATAATCGTACTTGGTGCATGGATCTAGTATTAATTAGCAATTAAACATGAAGGAGGTGTTTTATGTCTTGTAATAACGAATGTTCAGTAACTCCAAAAGCTAGCAATTACGTATTCATATTAGTTTTATATATACTACTAATTATAATATTAGGAGCAAGCTTCATGTGCTAATAAAAAAGGGTTTAAATCCTTTTTTATTTTAAAATATTATAAATTTCTTCTATAGAAATTTCTTTTTTTTGATTATAAACTGGTTTAACATGTTAATGATAATGCATTACATCTTGAGCACAACCATTATTTTGATATGTAATTATACCATCTGGTTTCAGATTATTTTTAATTTTTTCAGCTATAATTTTTGAAATTTTTGAAATATGTATTAATTCTTCATTAGTTATTGAAAAAATATCTACTATATGTTTTTTAGGAATAATAAGAACATGACCTGGTGCATCAGTATAAATATCTAAAAATGCTAGACAAATATTATCTTCATAAACTTTATAATTATTAATTTCATTTTTTACTATTTTGCAAAATATACAATCCATCACTACCTCCTTAATTTAACTTATTAGATATTTTAGCAAATTCTTCAATTGTAATTTGTTCAGCTCTATAAGTTAAATCTTTATTAAAAGTTTTTAAAATAGTTTCTATTTTTTCTAAATTTAATCCTTTAAAATTATTTCTTAAATTTTTTCTTTTTTGGGTAAAAGCTATTTTGACAAGATTAAAAAATTTTTCTTTATCATTTATAGAAATAGGATTTTTTTTAGAAAGTTTAATAATACTACTGTCTACATTTGGATTTGGAGTAAAATTTTCTCTATTTACATCAAATATAATTTCACAATTATAATGATAATTTACAAAAATTGATAGAGAATTATAACTTTTTGAGTTTACATTTGCACATAATCTTTGAGCAACTTCTTTTTGAACCATTAAAACTAAACTTTCAGCATTAATATCACTTTCTATAATTTTAGTAATAATAGGTGTAGTAATATAATAAGGAAGATTAGCACAAATATAAAGTTTATTATAATTTTCATCTTTTATATCTTCTAAAACATCTCTATTAAGAAAATCTCTCATAATTAATTTAAATTTAGGATAATCTTTAAGTCGTTTTTCAAGAATAGGTTTTAACGTATTATCTATTTCATAGGCTATAACTTTTATAACATTTTTTTTTTGTAAAAGTTTTTCAGTTAATGTACCCATTCCAGGACCAATTTCTATTATTAAAGAGTTTTCTTCATAATTTTGAACATTGGAAATTCTATCTAGAATAAAATTATCAGTAATAAAATTTTGACCAAATTTTTTCTTAAAATTAAAATTATTTTCTTTCAATATATTTAATTTTTCATTCATAAACTCACCATATACAGTGTATCAAAAAAAAAACATAATGTCACTAATCAAAAAACCTTAAACTACGTGTTAAAACAACAGATTTTTTATTTTAGTAATGCTAGAATTAAAAACAAATTGGAGGTATTATGTTTTTAGGTTATCGCGTTACAGAACTAAGAGCAAAGCTTGGCATTACACAAAGCGAGCTTGCTAGTAGACTATGTGTAAGTAAAGCTTCGATTTCCTATTATGAATGTGGTAAAAGAATTCCAAAGATAGAAGTATTTTTAAGACTTTGTGATGTTTTAGAAACAACTGCTTCATATCTTCTTGGACAAGAACAATTAGTAGTAATGGAAAATTCAAATAATAGAGTATTTATTTCACAACAAGAACTAGAATTTTTAGAAATTTTTAAAAATGATCCTATAATTTATAATAAAATATTTACAGATCATATTAGAAAAGCAAATATTTTAATACAAAAATTACAATAAAAATGTAGTTTTTTTATTTACTGTGATATACTTAAAATGGTGATATATTATGAATTCTAATAAAAAAAGTATTACAGATTATGATTTGTCTAATAAAAGAATTATTATTAGATGTGATTTAAATGTTCCATTTTTAAATGGTGAAATTAGTGATGATAATAGAATTAAAGCTAGTTTACAAACTATAAATTATGCACTTGAAAATAATGCAAAAGTTATAGTTATGTCACATTTAGGAAAAGTAAAAAAAGAAGAAGATAAAAAAAACAATTCTCTTGAAAAGATTGCTACTTATTTATCAAAATTAATTTCAAATAAAGTATATTTTTGTAACGAAACTCGTGGTATAAAGCTTGAAAAAATGGTTAAAGATTTAAACAATAAAGAAGTTTTAGTAATTGAAAATACTAGGTTTGAAGACGTTATTGATAAAAAAGAAAGTTCTAATAATAGTGAACTTGCTCGTTATTGGGCATCTTTGGGAGATATATTTATAAATGATGCTTATGGTTCTTGTCATAGAACTCATGCTTCAGTTGTTGGAATAGCACAATACCTTCCAAGTGGACTTGGGTTTTTACCTTTAAAAGAAATTAAAGCATTAGATTTAGTTTTAGAAAATCCAAAAAGGCCATATATTGTAATAATGGGTGGAGCAAAAGTTAAGGATAAAATTAAATTAATTGAAAATTTAATAACAAAAGCAGATAAAATATTAATTGGTGGTGGAATGTGTTATACATTTTTAAAAGCCCAAGGTAAAGAAATAGGTACTTCTCTTTTAGATGAAGAAAGCTTAAAATTTTGTGCTAATATTTTAAATAAATATGGAAAAAAAATTATACTTCCTATTGATGTAAAAGTAACATCAAAATTTGAAGATACTTCTAATTATGAAACAGTATCAACTTCAAAAATTCCTAATTATAAAATGGGACTTGATATAGGTAGTAAAACTGAAAAATTATTCAATGAAGAATTAAAAGGTGCAAAATCTATTATATTAAATGGTCCTGTTGGGGTATTTGAATTTGAAAATTTTAGTAATGGTACAAAAACACTATTGGAAAGTTTATCTAAATTAGATGGAAAAGTTATTATTAGTGGTGGTGATTCTGCCGCTGCTGCAATAAAATTTGGATATAAAAATAGCTTTTATCATATATCTACAGGTGGTGGAGCAACATTAGAATATATACAAGGTGATGATCTACCTGGAATAAGTATAATTGGAGTAAAATGTGAGAAATTCTAAAAAAAATATAATATTTTTTGTAATAGCAACAATTTTAGTTTTTTATGTTATTTTGCGAGGTGAATTTAGAGAAATACTTAAAATACTTTCAACAGTGAATTTATATTGGATATTTACTGGTATTATTGCTATAAGTATAAGTTGGTTATTTAAATCATTAGTAATGCATAGAATATTAAATTCTTATAAAAAACAATCATTTATAAAAACATTAAAATTAATGTTAATAACGATATTTTTCAATGGTATTACACCTTTTGCCACAGGAGGTCAACCATTTCAAATTTATTATTTAACAAAAGAAAAACATGATATAAAAGATAGTACTTCATCTGTTTTTCAATATACAATAATATTTCAAATAGCATTAGTAATAATGTCCACAATTTTAATGGGTTCAAATTTAATTTTTAATTTCATAAATATTAAAAGTACAATTTTTATTTTAGTAATTTGTGGTTATATTATGAATTTTCTAGTTTTATTTGGTCTTTTAGGAATTGTATATTCAAGTAAAATAAAAGTATTTATTACAAAACATGTTATTAATTTTTTAGGATTTATTAAATTACTTAAAAACCCTGAAAATGCAAAAGAAAAAACAGAAGGCGAAGTAGAAAAATTTGAATTAACATTAAAAATATTTTTAAAAAATAAAAAAAGCTTTATAATTAGTGTATTTATTATGTGTATAGGTATTATATTAGAATATTTAGTTGCTTATTTTGTATTTTTGTCTCTTGAAATGCCAGCAACTTATGATTTTATACAGATTATAATTGGAATGTCATATATTGTTGTACTTACTGCTGCCATACCAATTCCAGGGTCTATTGGAGGCGCTGAATATGCATTTTATTCTTCTTTTGGTAGTATTTTTGGAAAAGAAGGTACTCTTACAGCAAGTATTGTTTGGAGATTTATATCTTTCTATTTATTTTTAATTATAGGATACATTACACTTTTATTTTATAGGGAGGAAAAATGAAAATAGGTTTATTTACTGATACATATGCACCTCATATTAATGGTGTTGCTACAAGTGTTCAAATTTTAAAAAGCGCTTTAGAAGAAAAGGGGCATATTGTATATATTGTAACGGTTAATGATAGTACAATAAAATATAAGGAAGAAAGTAAAAAAAGAATTCTTAAAATCCCTGGAATTCCACTTGAAAAATTAGGAATTTATGATTATAGATTAACTGGAATTTATCCAATTCAAGCTATAAATAAAATTAAAAAGTGGAATTTAGATATAATACATTGTCATACAGAATTTGGGGTTGGAACTTTTGCAAGAATTATTGCTAAGCAATTAAAAATTCCAATAGTTCATACTTATCATACATTATATGAAGACTATGTACATTATGTTACAAAGGGACATTTTAATAAGTCTAGTAGGAAATTATTAACTGAGCTAACAAAAATTTATTGTAGTAAAACTATTGATCAATTAATAGTTCCAACTAATAAAACAAAAGAAATACTTCAAAAAAAATATAATATTGATAGAAATGTTCACGTAATTCCAACGGGTATAGATTTAAAAAAGTTTTATAAAAAAAATCACGATGAACATGAAATTAAAAAAATTCGTGAAAAATATGGATTTAAAAATGATGATTTTGTAATTTTATTTGTTGGTAGATTTGGAAAAGAAAAAAATATAGAATTTTTAATAAATAATCATTGTTCTTTATTAAAAAAAGACAAACGCTTTAAGCTTCTTTTAGTGGGGGATGGTCCAGAAAGAAAAACTTATGAAAATTTAATAGAGAAAAACAAAATTAAAAATAATGTAGTTTTTGCAGGAAAAATTTTTGGAAAAGAACTTACACTTACATATAATGCTGCTGATGTATTTTCTACAGCTTCAAAAAGTGAAACTCAAGGATTAACAATTATTGAGGCTATGGCTGCTTCTATTGTAACTACTGCTATTGATGATGAAAGTTTCAAAAATTATATAATTAATGAAAAAACTGGATTACTTTATAGTAATAAAAGCCAATATGTAAAATGTATGACAAAGTTAATAAATGATAAAATTTTATGTGAAAATTTAATTGAAAATGCTCTTATAAAAGTTCAAGAAGCATCAAGTGAAACTTATGCTACAAATGTATTAAAAGTATATGAAGTAGCTACAAAAAAAGATAGTACTGTGAGATTTAAAGATAGAATTAGAAATTTTTTTAGGAGAAAAAAATGAAAATTTTAATTGGAAATCATAAAATGAATTTAACTAAAGATGAAACAATTAATTATATTAATAGTATCAAAAATATAGCAAACCAAAATATGATTATTGCCCCAAGTAATATTTATTTATCTGATTTTACTTTAGAAAATATTTTAACTTGTTCTCCAGATGTTTCAGCACATGATAAAGGAGCATTTACTGGAGAAGTAAGTGCTAATCAACTACATAGTATTAATGTAAATTATTCTTTAGTAGGACATAGTGAAAGAAGGATAAATTTTAATGAAAAACCATCATTACTAAAACAAAAAATAAATCAATGTTTTAATAATAATATTATTCCAATTTTATGTGTTGGAGAAACTTTAGAAGAAAAAAACACTAATAAATTTACAATTATGTTAAAAAAGGAGTTTGATATCATTTTCAATGAGTTTAATAATAAAACCATTATAATTGCATATGAACCAGTGTGGTCTATTGGTAGTGGTTTTATTCCAACAATGGATGAAATTAAAAATATCCATAATTTTATTAAAGATTATTTTTACAAAAATTTTAATTATGATGTAAAAGTAGTTTACGGTGGTAGTGTAAATGAAAATAATACAAGAGAAATTTTATCTATAAATAGTGTTGATGGACTTTTAGTTGGAGAAGTTTCTTTAAAAGTAGAAAAATTTTTAGAAATTTTTAAAGAGGTAAATAAATACAATGATAAATAAATATAATATTTTAGTTTATGCTTATATTGGTGATGGATACTACGAACTTAAAATTAGGACATTTTTAATAAAAAAAGAAATACTTAAAGTAAATTCACTTCAAAAAGAAGGGATTGCTTATGTAAGTGGGTATAATCAAAGTAGATATTTAGATAAACTTATAGAAAACAATTTTTTTAGTAGCATAGAACTTGCTTTTATTAAAAAGTGTTTGAATTATAAAATAACTAGGCATCCAAAAGCAATTACACTATTAGAATATAAAAAAGCAACAGCGTTAGAAGCTATAATTGGTTATTATGTAGATGAAAATAATGAACAAAGAGCAAATGAAATTATAAATGAAATTTTAAGGAGAAAGTAATGAATATATATGGTAAAAATTCAGTATATGAACATTTAAATAGTAAAAATGAAGTTATAAGTGCTGTAGTTTGGGAAAAATTTTCAGATAATAAAATATTAAAATTACTTAAGGAAAAAAAGATACCTATTAAAAGTGTTAAAAAAGGTGAACTTGATAAAATTGAACAAGGTAATCATCAAGGAATTATTTTAAAAGTTCCTGAATATGAATATTTAAATATTCAAGATGTATCATTTGATAAAGAAAATTTTACTATTGTGATACTCGATCATTTAGAAGATCCTCATAATTTTGGAGCAATTATAAGAACTTGTGAAGCAAGTGGTGTGGATTTAATAATAATTCCAAATGATAGAAGCGTAAGTGTGACACCTACTGCTATTAAGACAAGTTCTGGGGCTATTAATAATGTAAATATTTGTAAAGTAAATAATATTGTTAAAGCTATTGAATATTTAAAAAAAGAAGGTTTTTGGATTTATGCTCTTGATATGAATGGAGAAAATTATAAGAATGTAAATTTTGATGGCAAAAAGGTCATAATTGTAGGTAATGAGGGTTCTGGTATTTCTAATTTAGTTAGAAAAAATTCAGATATAATTGTAAGTCTTCCTATGGTAGGAAAGATTAATTCATTAAATGCTAGTGTTGCAACGGGTATAATGATATACGAAGTAATGTTTAAAAATTAGGAGGAAAAATGGACTATAATGATTTTGAGTTATTAGATTATATTGCAGAATGTAATGAAGAAGCAAAAGAAATTTTAGTTAAAAAATATACTCCTATGATTTATAATATAATAGGAAAATATAAAAACATTGGCTTATCTTGTGGACTTGAATCTAATGGTTTATTTCAAGAAGGTTTAATTGGACTAAATAGTGCGATTAATTCATTTAATAATAAAAAAGATTTTAAATTTTCAACTTATGCTACTGTTTGTATTGAAAATTCAGTTAAAAGTAGACTTAGATTACTTAGTTGTGGCAAACATAGTTTGTTAAATAATGCTATATCTTTAGATTTAAAAGTTTATGATGATTCTCAGGAGATTTTAGAAAATATATTAATATGTGAAAATGGTACATCTATACTAGATGATTTTATATCAAAAGAAGAATTATCTTTAGCAAAAGAATTTGTTTTTAATAATTGTAGTAAATTAGAAAATAAAGTATTTAATTTAAGAATAAAAGGTTTTACTAATAAAGAAATAGGAAAAAAATTAAATATTAAAGATAAAACTATTGATAATGCAGTACAAAGAATAAAAAGAAAATTTGCAAGTAATAAACAACTTTCAAAGTAATATTAAATTGTTTTAAACATTAAAATTTAAAAAAATCTATTAGTATAAATAGTTGACTATTTAAAGTAGATATGATACAATTTGGCTAGTGCCGAAAGGTGTTTTTATTTAAGAAAAATGAGGTGTTTTATGAAGGATTATTTTTCAGGTGTTATTACTGAATTAAAAAGAGTTAGATGGCCTTTGAAAAAAGAAGTATTAAAATATAGTGTTGCCACTGTAAGTTTAATCATTTTCTATATGATATTATTTACGTGTGTTGCATATTTAATTAATATGGTGGTGGCTTAATATGGATATCAAAAAAGAATGGTATGTAGTAAATACAATTTCAGGACATGAATATAAAGTAAAACAAAAATTAGAGATGCGTATTGAAAATGAGAATTTACAAGATCGTATTTTTAATATAGTTATTCCTGAGATGAAGGAAATAGTTGTTAAAGATGGTACTTCAAAGGAAAAAAACGCCAAAATGTTTCCAGGTTATATATTAATAGAAATGTTTATGACTGATGAAGCTTGGTATATTATCCGTAATACTCAAGGGGTAACCGGTTTTATTGGTTCAAGTGGTAAAGGAGCAAAACCATTTCCACTTTATCCTCATGAAGTAGAACATATTTTAGGAAACATGAAAAATAAAGAAGAGACAAAAGCTACAATAAGTAGTGATATTAATGTTGGAAACAATGTTAGAATTGAAAATGGTCCTTTTAGCACAATGTTTGGTTCTATTGATGAAATTATCATAGAAGAAAATAAATGTGTAGTTAATTTAGATTTATTTGGTCAAGTTACAAAAGTTGATATTGATCTAAAAGATGTTAAAAAGATTTGATTTTTAAAGAAATTGTGATATTATTAGAGTGCAGTTTATATAATTTTATATAATCCATGCGAAAAAGTATAAACGTTTTGCACTTTTAATCACTTTAATATTTATTATTATGGAGGTGTTATTTTATGGCTAAAGAACTAGTTAGAAAGATTGGATTACAAATTCCTGCTGGTAAAGCGACACCAGCTCCACCTGTTGGAACTGTGCTTGGACCTGCTGGGGTTAACTTAAATGAATTTTGTACAAAGTACAATGATGCAACTAAAGACAAAGTGGGAGATATTCTACCTGTAGTTATTAGTATCTACAATGATAGAACTTTTGATTTTATTATCAAAACTCCACCTACACCATTTTTGCTTAAAAAATATGCAAAAATTGAAAAAGGTGCATCAAAAAGTGAAACAGTTGCTACAATATCTAAACAAGATTTAAAAGCAATTGCTGAAACTAAATTACCAGATTTAAATGCATATGATGTAGATGCTGCAATGGCTATTGTTGCAGGAACTGCAAAAAATATGGGAATCAAAATTAGCGAGTAAAATAAATTAAAGGTGATATCGTGGGAGGAAAATCCGTTTGTACCACATAGGAGGAAAAATGAAAAAAGGTAAAAAATACCTAGAAAGTTTAGGGAAAGTTAATAAAGCTACTGCATATGATTTAAAAGAAGCTATTGAGCTTGTAAAAGAAACTTCTTATACTAAATTTGATGCTTCTATTGAAATTGCAGTTAAATTAAATTTAGATACTACAAAAGTTGATCAACAACTTCGTGGTGCTATTGTTTTACCAAAAGGTACAGGTAAATCAAAAACTGTACTTGTAATTGCTAAAGGTGAAGCTGCAGCTAAAGCTAAAGAAGCTGGTGCAGAGCATGTTGGTGATGAAGACATGATTAATAAAATTGCTATTGAAAATTTCATGGATTTTGATGTAGTTATTACTACACCTGATATGATGCCAGTACTTGGACGTGTTGCAAAAATTTTAGGACCTAAAGGTTTAATGCCTAACTTAAAAACTGGAACTGTTACAAATGATGTTGAAAAAGCTGTTAATGAAATTAAAAAAGGGCGTTTTGAATATAGAACTGATAAATTTGGTAATATTCATGGTGCTGTTGGTAAAGTTTCATTTGATGTTGATTCATTAGAAGAAAACATTAGATTTGCTTATGATGTTATTTTAAAAGCTAAACCTATTACTGTAAAAGGTGATTATGTTGTAAGTGTTTTTATTACTTCAACTATGGGACCTTCTGTTAAAGTTGATTTAAATTCTTTGACAATCTAAAAAATATATAGTACAATTAATAAGAAAGCCAAAGACAGTAGGTTATTTGTAAATCCTACCGAGGTAAATTAGTAAGTAACACTGATTGCCCTTATACGTCTTTGTATAAGGCTTTTTTATGGAAAGGAAGGTAAGAAAGTGGGAAGTTTAAAAATTCTTGAAACTAAAAAAGTAATTGTAGATGAAATAGTAGAAAATATTAAAAATTCTAAAACTATTATTCTTGCAGATAACAAAGGTATTACTGATGTTGAAAATAAAGAACTTAGAACTAACTTAAAAGAATGTGATTCTTTTATAAAAGTATATAAAAATACATTAACTAAAATCGCATTTAAAAAAGCTAATATTGAATTTAATGAAGAAGACTTCATTGGTCCAAAAACAATAATCTTTTCAAAAAATGTTGTTGAACCAGCTAAAGTTATTTCTGATTTTTCTAAAAATAGTAAAATGGAAATTAAATTTGGATATATAGATGGTGCTTTTACAGATGAAACAACTGTTAAAAAACTAGCTAGTATTCCACCAAGAGATACACTACTTACAATGCTTGCAGCATCTATGCTTGGTGTACAAAAAAATCTAGCAATAAGCTTGGATTTACTAAAAGAACAAAAATAATTATTTATAAGGAGGAAAAATTATGGCTAAAATTACTAAAGAACAATTTATTGAAAGTTTAAAAGAAATGACATTATTAGAAGTTAATGAATGGGTAGAAGCAATGAAAGAAGAATTTGGTGTTGATCCAAGTGCTGCTTTAACTGCTGCACCTGCTGCTGGAGAAGCTGAAACTGGTAGCAGTGAAAAAACTGTTGTATTAAAAGAAGCTGGAGCTAATAAAATTGCTGTTATTAAATTAATCAGAGAAATTACTGGTCTTGGATTAAAAGAAGCTAAAGGTTTAGCTGATAACGGAGGTAATATTAAAGAAAATATTGATGCAGATGATGCAAATGGTTTAAAAGCTCAATTAGAAGAAGCTGGAGCTACTGTAGAATTAAAATAATTGTCATAAGTAAAAGATTAGAAATATTTTTAATCTTTTTTATTTATTTTACTTGACTATGATTTGTAATTAGTATAAAATTGTAGTTAACTGGTTTATTTTATACTTTTTTACGTGGAAATAAACTTGAAATTAATTAAGATTGGAGTGCATTGATGGCTTTTACAAAGAAATATAACGCAAAAATTGATCGCAAAGACTTTTCACATTATAAATCTTCATTAGATTTAACTGATTTACTTGAAATTCAAATTAAACACTATAATGAATTTTTGACTGATGGAATTAAAGAAATATTAGATGAAGTTTCACCAATAGAAAGTCCTTCGGGTTCTTTAAGACTTGAATTTGGTGAATATACTTTTGGTGAACCTAATTATTCATTAAAGGAAAGTAGAGATAAACAAACTACTTATTCTATGCCAATTAAAGTTGAAACAAGACTTTTTAACAATGAAAGCGGAGAAGTTAAAGTTTCTGAAATATATTTAGGTGATATACCTATTATGACTGAACATGCAAGTTTTATCATAAATGGGGCACAGCGTGTTGTTGTTTCACAACTTGTTAGATCGCCTAGTGTTTATTTTTCGAAAGAAACTGATAAATCAGGGCGTAATTTAATAGGAGCTCAAATCATTCCAAATCGTGGTACTTGGATTGAATTTGAAACAGATGCTAGAGATGTAATATATGCTAGAATTGATAAAACTAAAAAAGTGCCAGTTACTACACTTTTACGTGCTTTTGGACTTTCATCAGATGAAGAAATTTTAGGTCTTTTTGGTGAAAATGAATTTTTAAATAAAACTATTGAAAAAGATTCTACTAAAAATTTAAATGAAGCTTTAGTAGAAATTTATGAAAAAATGAGACCAGGTGAACCACCTACATTAGATAGTGCGAAAAACCATTTAATTTCGACTCTTTTTAGTATGCTTAGATACGATTTAGCAAAAGTGGGTCGTTATAAATTCAATAAAAAATTAAATGTTATTGACAGATTAGTAAATCAAGTTCTTGCTGAAAGTTTGACAGTTGATGGGGAAATTATTTTAGAAGAAGGTACTTTATTAACTAAGAAAATAATAGAAGATAATAAAGAATTATTTATAAATGGTGTTAATTTAAAAGAAGTAAATATTAACACTGACCTTGACACTCATAATAAAGTACAAGTTGTAAAAATTTACAATCCTAATAATAGTGAAGAAGTTATTTCAGTAATTGGTAATGATCAAAATATTGATATTAAACATTTAACTATTTCAGATGTATTTGCGTCATTTTCTTATTATTTAAATTTATTAAATAATGTTGGTTTTATTGATGAAATTGATAACTTATCTAACAGGCGTATTAGAAGTGTTGGAGAACTTACTCAAAATCAATTTAAAGTTGGACTTCGTAGAGTTGAAAGAGTTGTTCGTGAAAGAATGACAACTCAAGATATTGAAAGTGTAACTCCAAAAACACTAATTAATATTAGGCCCCTTACAGCAGCTTTAAAAGAATTTTTTGGGTCTTCACAATTATCACAATATATGGATCAAATGAATCCTATAAGTGAACTTACAAACAAAAGACGTTTATCAGCTTTAGGACCAGGTGGTCTTTCAAGAGATAGAGCAGGTATGGAAGTTCGTGACGTTAATGTTTCCCATTACGGTCGTATTTGTCCTGTAGAATCTCCAGAAGGTCCAAATATAGGACTTATTACAAATCTTGCAAGTTATGCAAAAATTGATAAACATGGATTTATTATGACTCCGTATAGACGTGTTAAAGATGGCCAGATTTTAGAAGAAGTTCGTTATTTAACAGCTGATGAAGAACATGGATTTATAATTTCTCAAGCTACAACACCTCATGATAATTCTAATAAAATTTATGGGGAAAATATTCCAGCTAGATTAAATGGAGAAACTATTTTAACTACATGGGATCAAATTGATTTTATGGATGTTTCTCCACAACAAATTGTTTCAATCACAAGTTGTTTAATTCCATTTTTGGAACATGATGAATCAATACGTGTTCTTATGGGAGCAAATATGCAACGTCAAGCTGTTCCGCTTTTAATAACTGAAGCTCCAATTGTAGGTACTGGTATGGAATCAATAGCTGCTCGTGATAGTGGTGCAATTATTAATGCAAAAGCTAGCGGAGTTGTTGAATATGTTGATGCAAAAAAAGTAGTTATTAAAAATGCTAAAGGTAAAGATGTTTATCATTTAGATACATTTGAACGCTCAAATAAAGCGTCTTGTTATAATCAAATTCCACTTGTTAGAGTAGGAGATAATATTGAAGTTGATGATGTTTTAGCTGATGGACCTTCTACAGATAAAGGGGAAATCGCATTAGGTAAAAATGTTGTAGTAGCATTTATGACATATGAAGGTTATAACTATGAAGATGCTGTTATAATGAATGAACGTCTAGTAAAAGATGATGTTTACACTTCTGTACATATAGAAGATTATATAGTTGAGTGTAGAGATACTAAACTTGGACCTGAAGAAATTACTCGTGATATTCCAAATACAAGCGAAGAAGCTCGTAAAAATCTTGATGAAAATGGTGTTATTAGAATCGGTACGTAAGTAAAAGATGATGATATTTTGGTTGGTAAAGTTACACCAAAAGGTGTAGTAGAACTTACTGCAGAAGAAAAATTATTACATGCAATCTTTGGAGAAAAAACTCGTGAAGTTCGTGATACATCACTTAGAGTTCCACATGGTGGAGATGGTGTAGTTCATGATGTAAAAGTATTTACAAGAAAAGATAATGATTCACTTTCAGCAGGTGTGTCAAAAGTAATTCGTGTTTACATTGTTCAAAAAAGAAAAATCTCTGTTGGAGATAAAATGGCTGGACGTCATGGTAATAAAGGTGTTATTTCATTAATTTTACCAAGTGAAGATATGCCACATTTACCAGATGGTACACCAGTTGATATTATGCTTAATCCTTTAGGAGTTCCATCTCGTATGAATCTTGGACAAGTTTTAGAATTACATCTTGGTATGGCTGCAAAAAAACTTGGAATCCATGTAGCAACTCCAATATTTGATGGTGCGAAAAAAGAAGATATCATTAATCTTATGAAAGAAGCTGGAATGGATGAAGATGGTAAAACAGTTTTATATGATGGTAGAACTGGTGAAGCTTTTGATAACAAAATTTCTGTTGGGATTATGTATATGATTAAACTTCAACATATGGTTGATGATAAATTGCATGCAAGAAGTACAGGACCATATTCAGTTGTAACTCAACAACCATTAGGTGGTAAAGCACAATTTGGTGGACAAAGATTTGGAGAAATGGAAGTTTGGGCTCTTTATGCATATGGAGCAGCACATATACTTCAAGAACTTATTACAGTTAAATCAGATGATGTTAATGGTCGTGTTCATGTTTATGAATCAATTATTAAAGGAAAAGAAATTCCAACTCCAGGAATGCCGGAAAGTTTTAGAGTTCTTATTAAAGAATTCCAAGGACTTGGTCTTGATGTATCTGTAATCAATGATAAAAATAAAGAAATTCAAATGCGTGAGCTTGAAGAACTTGAAAAAATGGATGAACCTGAAATTGATGATGAGGTTAAAACTGATATTTATGTTTCAGAAGAATTTAGAAATAAAACTGATAATGAGGAAACTGAAAAAAAGGAGGATGAAGTAAATGGAAATTAAATTTGATGCTTTAAAGCTTGGAATAGCGTCTCCTTCAAAAATTCGTGAATGGTCTTATGGTGAAATAACTAAACCTGAGACTATTAACTATAGAACATTAAAACCTGAAAAAGATGGTTTATTTTGCGAAAAAATATTTGGTCCAAATAAAGATTTTGAATGTGCTTGTGGTAAATATAAAAGACTTAGATATAAAAATGTAGTATGTGATAGATGTGGTGTTGAAGTTACATCATCTAAAGTTAGAAGAGAGAGAATGGGGCATATTGAACTTGCTGCTCCTTGTTCTCATATTTGGTTTTTTAAAGGTGTGCCTTCACGTATAGGTTTAGTACTTGATATGTCTCCACGTGAACTTGAAGAAGTTTTATATTATGTTAGTTATATTGTTTTAGATAAAGGTGCAACTAATTTAGAAGCAAAACAAACAATTTCAGATAGAGATTATAGAGCTTACTATGAAAAATATGGTAATACATTTAAAGTTGGTATGGGTGCTGAGGCAATTAAAGAATTACTTTCTAATATAGATATTAAAAAAGAAATCGAAACTGTTGAAAAAGAACTTGAAAATGCTCAAAGTCAAAGAAGAATTAGATTAATTAAACGTTTAGAAATTCTTATGTCTTTTAAAAATTCTACTAATAAACCAGAATGGATGATTTTAGATGCATTACCAGTTATTCCATCTGAACTTCGCCCTATGATTCAACTTGATGGTGGTAGATTTGCAACTTCTGACTTAAATGACTTATATCGTCGTATAATAAATAGAAATAATCGTTTAAAAAAATTATTAGAACTAGGAGCTCCTAGTATAATAATTCAAAATGAAAAACGTATGTTACAAGAGGCTGTTGATGCTTTATTTGATAATGGTAGACGTGGTAGACCAATTACAGGACCAGGTAATAGAACATTAAAATCTTTATCTAGTGTTTTAAAAGGTAAACATGGACGTTTCCGTCAAAATTTACTTGGTAAACGTGTTGATTATTCGGCTCGTTCAGTAATTGTTGGTGGACCAAAATTAAAAATGCATCAATGTGGACTTCCTAAAACAATGGCATTAGAATTATTCAAACCACATATAATTAAAGGTCTTGTCGATAAAGAAATTGCTCATAATATTAAAGCAGCTAAAAGATTAATTGAAAATCATGATCCACTTGTTTGGGATATAGTTGAAGAAGTTGTTGCTGAACATCCAGTAATTTTAAATCGTGCTCCAACTCTACATAGACTTTCAATTCAAGCTTTTGAACCAAAATTAATCGAAGGTAAAGCAATTAGACTTCATCCACTTGTTTGTGCAGCGTTTAATGCAGATTTTGATGGAGATCAAATGCCAGTGCATGTTCCACTTTCTCAAGAAGCTAAAGCTGAAGCTAGATTATTAATGCTTGCTTCAAATAATATATTAAAACCTGCTGATGGAAAACCAGTTGTTGCTCCATCTCAAGATATGGTATTAGGTAATTATTATTTAACTACTGAAAAAGCTGGTTTAGATGGTGAAGGGCGCATGTTTAAAAATTCTAATGAAGTATTGATGGCTTATGAAAGACGTGAAATATCACTTCATACAAGAATTTGCCTTCCTATTAATTCTTTTAGACATAAAATCTTTATGGATAATCAAAAAAATAAATATTTAATTACTACTGTTGGTAAAATTATATTTAATGAAGTATTACCAGATATGTTTCCATATATTTGTGAACCTACGTTTTCTAATATTCGTGAATTTACTCCAAATAAATATATTGTTAAGCAAGGTGTAAATATTAAAGAATATATTAAAGAATTACCACTTGTAGAATCATTTAATAAAAATCATTTGTCAGATATTATTGCAGTAATTTATGAAAAATGTAAAACTACTGAAACTTCTGTAATGCTTGATAAATTAAAAGATTTAGGATTCAAATATTCAACTAAATCTGGTATGTCAATCGCAATTAGTGATATTTTACTGAGTGAAAATAAAGAAGAATATATTAAAGAAGGTCAAAAAACAGTTGATAATATAACAAAACAATTTAAACGCGGTTTAATTACTGAAAGAGAACGTTATACTAAAGTTGTTGAAACTTGGGCTGGAATTACTTCAAAAGTTAAAAAAGAACTTAGTGGTTATATGAGTACATATACTGAAAATAGTATTTTTAGTATGGCTAATTCTAAAGCTCGTGGTAATTTATCAAACTTTGCTCAACTTGCAGGTATTCGTGGTCTTATAGCTAAACCTAATGGTGAAGCTGTTGAAATTCCAATTATGTCATCATTTCTAGAAGGTCTTTCAGTTTCTGAATTTTTCTTATCAACACATGGAGCAAGAAAAGGTGGGGTTGATACTGCACTTAGAACTGCTGATGCTGGTTACTTAACTCGTCGTTTAGTTGATGCTGCTCAAGATGTTATTATAAAAGAAGAAGATTGTGGTACTATTAAAGGTCTTGAAATCTCTGCTTATATAGATTCAAAAATGACAATTACTTTAAAACTAAGCGATAGAATTGTAGGTAGGTTTGCTAATAAAAAAATTATTCATCCAGAAACTAAAGAACTTTTAGTTGATAAAGGTGAATTAATTACTGATGCTATTGCTTTAAAAATTGAAAATGCATCAATAGAGAAAGTTGAAATTAGAAGTGCTCTTACTTGTAAGGCTATTAATGGTGTTTGTTGTAAATGTTATGGTAAAAATCTTGCTACTGGTAATGTAATTGAAGTTGGAGAAGCTGTTGGTATTATAGCAGCACAATCAATTGGTGAACCAGGAACTCAACTTACAATGCGTACATTTCATACAGGTGGAGTTGCTAGTGAAGACGATATTACACAAGGTCTTCCTCGTATTGAAGAATTATTTGAAGCTAGAAATCCAAAAGTTAAAGCAACACTTGCTATAGTTGATGGTAAAGTTTCAAATATAGAAGAATCTAATGGTAAATACAAAATTTCTGTTGAAAATGAAGCTGAAACATTTGAACATGTTACTAATTATAATACTAAACTTAAAGTTAAAGTTGGAACTGAAGTTACTGCAGGTGATGTATTAACAGAAGGTGTAATTAGTCCAAAAGAATTACTTGCTGTTACTGATACTGCAACTACTCAATTATATATTTTAAATGAAGTTCAAAAAGTATATAGTAGCCAAAGTGTTGATATCTCTCCAGTACATATTGAAATTATTATTCGTCGCATGATTAATAAAGTTAAAATATCTGAAGCAGGAGATTCAAATTTATTTATTGGTGCTACTGTAAGTACAAGACAATTTAATGAAATTAATCGTGATTTAATGCTTCAAGGTAAAATGCCTGCTGTTGGTAAACCAACACTTTTAGGCATTACTAAAGCATCACTTGAAACAGATAGTTTCCTATCTGCTGCCTCTTTCCAAGAAACTACCAAAGTGTTAACTGATGCTGCAATTAAAAGTAAAGTGGATAAATTAAAAGGTCTTAAAGAAAATGTTATTTTAGGTAAACTAATTCCAGCTGGTACTGGTGCTAAGAAATATAGAGATATTGATATTAAATTAAAAACTAGTTTCTTAGATGAAGATCCAATGGAAATTTTAGAAAATGTTTTCTATGAATAATATAAAAACTGTCAATTGACAGTTTTTGTATTTTTAATTAATTAATTGAATATAATTGAAATGTAATAAATATTATGTTATTTTATATTCAAAGGAGATTCTTATGGATAATAAAGGATATACGGTAAAACAAACTATTTTTTTCATAATAGGATCAATAATCTTATTAATAATTACTTTTATAATTTTTGAAGAGAAATTTGAAAAGTATTTTCAATATAATATTGACAAAACTATAGAGAAAATGATATATTCTATATGTGTTGATTAAGTTTTGCCTAGCAAAGCTTAATTTTACGAAAAGTATGAAACACGTGGATATGTGTAAAGGGAGGAGGATTGCTAATGGCAACAACTAATGCAAGAATTAGAAAAGGGCGTACTGATAAAGTTAGAAAAGCTAAATCACCAGCGCTACGTAGTAAAAATAAAAAAATTACTCAAAATAACCCATTTAAAAAAGGGGTGTGTGTTCGTGTTGGAACAACTGCTCCAAAAAAACCAAACTCAGCACTTCGTAAAATTGCTCGTGTTCGTTTAAATAATGGTATAGAAGTTACTGCATACATTCCAGGAATTGGTCACAATTTACAAGAACATAGTGTTGTAATGTTACGTGGAGGTCGTGTTAAAGACTTAATCGGAGTTAGATATCATATAGTTCGTGGAACAATGGATACTGCTGGAGTTCAAAATAGAAAACAGTCAAGATCTAAATATGGTGCAAAAAAACCTAAAGAGAAAAAATAATTAGAAGGGAGGAATAAAAAATGAGAAAACATAGAGCTAAAAAAAGAGAAGTATTAAATGATCCAATATATAATTCTAATATTATTACTAAATTAATAAATAATATTATGTTAGATGGAAAAAAAGGTACTGCTGAAAAAATAGTTTATGGTGCTTTAGAAATAGTATCTGAAAAAACAGGAGAAGACGCTTTAAAGGTTTTTGAAGAAGCTTTAGAAAATATTAAACCAGCTTTAGAAATAAAATCTCGTAGAGTTGGAGGAGCAAATCTTCAAATTCCGTTAGAAGTTACAAAAGAAAGATCACTTACTTTAGCACTTCGTTGGTTAACTAAATATTCTAGAGATAGAAAAGGTCGTACAATGATCGAAAAATTAGCTAATGAAATTATGGATGCACAAAAAGGTATAGGTGGGTCTGTTAAAAAACGTGAAGATACTCATAAAATGGCAGAAGCTAATAAAGCCTTTGCACATTATCGTTGGTAGAAAGGAAAATTATGGCACGCGAAATTAGTATAGAAAAAACTCGTAATATCGGTATCATGGCACACATTGATGCTGGTAAAACTACTACTACTGAACGTATCTTGTTTCATACAGGAAGAATTCATAAAATTGGGGAAACTCATGATGGGGCTTCTCAAATGGACTGGATGGCACAAGAACAAGAACGTGGTATAACTATCACATCTGCTGCAACTTTTGCTAGATGGGGAGAGTATCAATTAAATATTATCGATACACCAGGACATGTAGATTTTACTATTGAAGTTTTAAGAAGTCTTAGAGTATTAGATGGTGCTGTTACAGTTTTAGATGCGCAAGCTGGTGTAGAACCACAATCTGAAACTGTATGGCGTCAAGCAGATCAACATAATGTACCAAGAATCATTTTTGCAAATAAAATGGATAAAATGGGTGCAGTATTTGAAGATTGCTTAAAAACAATTAAAGATAGATTAGGTGTTAATTATGCA
>JBKDZI010000016.1:0-60739 GCA_047971215.1 Bacilli bacterium
TAAAAATGTTTCGAATATTAATAGTGAAGCCTTTTTCTTCAACTTTGATGCTACTTATTTTATTAAAGGAGTTTGTGATAGGTTTTCCAATACATCACCATTTCCAAAAGATAAAATTATTTGCCTAGAAGATTAAAAAACATTGTAAATTTAATATGAGAAAACATATGATTAAAATACAAATATACTATTTTAGTAATATAGGGAATACTTTTTTGTAAAAATTTAACAATTATGGGTAGGTTCTAATTGGACCAGAGATTGTTCTAATATTATTTATACTGGATAAATAAAAATTAATTTTTAAATGATATAATCTAAAAGAAGTGGGTACTATTTTTAATTAATGGAAAATATGATAAAATAATTTTGGTGATAACTATGAAATATATAGATTTAACATATGATATTAAAGAAATCTTAGAAGAAAATTATATAAATGAAATGAAAAAACTTGAGAAAAAGATATATGAGGATAAGAATTTGTCAAAAGAGTTAAAATCTTTTAATGAATTAAAAAAGTATAATAAAGAATATCAAAGTAAAGAATATAAAGATAAAAAATTAAATTTACATTCAAATAATTTTGTAAAAGAATATTTAAAAATAGAAAATGAACTTAATTTATGTATTATTTACTTTAATAATAAACTTAAGAAATTAAAAGATGAAAAAGGGTGTAATCATGCGTGTAATTAGTGGTATTTATAAAGGGAGAAAATTATCTGGTTATAATATAGATGGAACAAGGCCAATAATGGATAGAGTAAAAGAATCTATATTTGCTATGATAAACAGTTATACAAATGAAGCTAAAGTATTAGATTTATTTGCAGGTTCTGGTAGTCTTGGAATAGAAGCATTAAGTAATGGAGCAAGTAGTTGTATTTTTGTAGATATGAATAGTGTTTGTATAAATCATATTAAAAATAATACTAAAAATATGCCTTGTGTTACTATTGAAAAAAATAATTATAAAAATGTATTAAATAAATACCAAGATGAAAAATTTGATTTAATTTTTTTAGATCCTCCATATATTTTAAAAATTTTTGATGATATTATTAATTTTTTAATTGAAAAAGAAATGTTAAATGAAGATTGTATTATAGTATGTCATTATGATAAAAATCCACCATCAGAAATTTTAAAATTATGGAAAGAAAAAATATATAAAAATAAAACAATAAAAATATTTAAATATAATGCATAAAAATATTTAATGTTCTCATACTAAAACTGTACTTTTGTAAAGTTTAATTTTAAACAAAAGTAGGAGGAAAAAATGAAAAAAATGTATAATAAAGGGTTTACGTTAATCGAGTTACTAGCGGTAGTAATTATTTTAGCAGTAGTATTATTAATTGCAGTTCCAACTGTACTTAATTTAATTGCTCAAACTAATAAAAATAAATTTAGGACTGAGTCTATTGCAGCTATTGCAGCAGTACATGATTCTATTACAATGGAACTAACTTCACCAGGGCTTGGTGGAATTACTTTACCAACAACTACAACTGAGGCTACTTTAGTTAAAATTTCTGACTTAACTAATTTAGATAATAAATTATTAAATAATAATAATAGTTATGCTTTAGTATATATGAATGCTAATGGCAAATATGATATGTTAGTAAATTTTTCAAATGGATCATATCAATATGTTGATATAGAAGCTGCTGAAGTTAAAGATACAACTACTGGAATTGATAATATTGCTACTGTTACTGGAATATTAACTTATCCAACAATTGGAGATACAGTTGGATCATATACAGTAATCGAATAAATATACCTTTAAAGTGATCTATTTTGATCATTTTTTTATAATTAATACTTATAAAATAAAATGTAAGTTATAAAATTTTATAGAATTTACTTTATTATGATTGACTATCTAAATATTTAGTGTTAAAATCAAATAGAAAGTAGGAGGAAAAGATGAAAAAAATGTATAATAAAGGATTTACGTTAATCGAGTTACTAGCGGTAGTAATTATTTTAGCAGTAGTATTATTAATTGCAGTTCCAGCTGTACTTAATTTAATTACTCAAACTAATGAAAATAAATTTAGGACTGAGTCTATTGCAGCTATTGCAGCAGTACATGATTCTATTATAATGGAACTAACTTCACCAGGGCTTGGTGGAATTACTTTACCAACAACTACAACTGAGGCTACTTTAGTTAAAATTTCTGACTTAACTAATTTAGATAATAAATTATTAAATAATAATAATAGTTATGCTTTAGTATATATGAATGCTAATGGCAAATATGATATGTTTATAAATTTTTCAAACGGATCATATCAATACACTGAAGATGTAGAAGCAAATGCAGTTAAAGATTCAAAATTAGGTATTGAAGCTATTAAAATTCATAAAGAAGGCGATATAAAATATCCAGCAAATGGTTCAAAAGTTGGAGAAGGAGATGCCTATACTGTTGTAGCACCAGCTGAATAATTTATTAAACCTAAAAAAATAACAAATTAATAAAACCCTGAAAAAATGATCATTTTGATCATTTTTATTTTAGTTTAAATTTTTCTTTATATTTTGTTACAACATTTTTAATTTTATTTGTAAGACTCGTATTTAAACCTAATTTTTCTATTTCGACAGTAAAATCTGAATTTAAATATTTTTTCCAATCTTTTTTTATTGCTTCATAAATTATTTTAGCTTCTATATCAGTTAAGTTAACACCTTCATTTAAAGCAAATTTTTTAATATCATTTAAACTCATAATATTAACATATTTTTCAATTATTTTTTCATACATAAAATCACCTAATTAAGTGTATGCTATAAATATGAAAATAGGTGATTTATGACTAAATTTGTGAAAAAAAATAGAATTATTCTTTTTATAGTAATTAATTTTATTATATTTTTAATTTTAATAGGCAAACTTTTTAAAATTCAATTTATAGATTATAAATTATATAAAGAAAAATTTAATAATATTGCTTATTTAAAACAAACTAAAATAAACGCTCCAAGAGGAAATATTTATGATAGAAATTTTAATTTATTAGTAGAAAATACTATTATAAAAACTATAAATTATAAAAAGAAAGATAATACAAGTTTTCAAAAAGAATTAGAAATTGCAAAACTTTTAGCTGAAAAACTTGAAATTGATTATTCTAAACTTACTACTAGAGATTTAAAGGAATTCTTTATAGCAGATCAAAAAGAAAACTCAAATAATCTTATTACAGAAAATGAAATGAATCAATATAAGAAAAAAATTCTTTCTAATGATGATATTAAAAAATTAAAACTACAACGTATTACAGAAGAAAGTTTAAATATATATGAAAATAGAAAAGAAGAAATTTATTTATATTTTTTAATGAACACAGGATATTCAAAAACTGAAAAAGTATTAAAATATTATGCTACTGATAAAGAATATGCTTATATTTCTGAAAATGAGGATATATTAAATGGAGTATTTGCATCTGTTTACTATGAACGAGATTATATATATAATGATATTTTAAAAGGAATTTATGGTAAAATTGGAAATATTCCTAGTGAAGAGTCTGATTATTACCTAAAAAAAGATTATGAACTTAATTCAATAGTTGGGACAAGCTTTATTGAAAAACAATATGAAGAATATTTAAAAGGTACTAATGAAGAATATTCTTTAACTAGAAATGGAACTAAAACTATTTTAGAAAAAGAAAAAAGTGGTAATGATTTAATTCTTACTATCGACATTGATATTCAAAAAAAATTAGAAAACATAGTAAATAAAAATATTAATCTTGCAAAAAAAAGTATATCTACAAAATATTTTGATAAATTATTTGTAGTTATTTCAAATCCAAATAATGGAGAGATTCTTGCTTTATCTGGAAAAAATATTATAAATATAAATAATGGATATAAAGTAATTAATTATGATCATGGAATTATTTCAGATTCTATTACTGTAGGAAGTATCGTTAAAGGTGCTACTATGTATACTGGTTATAAATACAACGCAGTTAAAATAGGCGAAAAGAGATTAGATAGATGTATAAAAATTTCTGGAGTAAAAGAAAAATGTTCTTGGTCTTCATATTTAGGTACTATTTCGGATGTTAAAGCTATTGCTCAGTCATCTAATGCATATCAATTTTTAACTGCAATAAATCTTACTGGTAGTAAATATACTTATAACGTAGCACTAAATAATGTTGATACATCTTTTACAAAATTTAGAGATACTTTTAAAGAATTTGGACTTGGCACGATATCTGGTATTGATTTACCTAACGAGAAAGTAGGTTATAAAGGTACAAAATTAGATGCGGGAACACTTCTTGATTTTAGTATTGGACAATTTGATAATTATACAACACTTGAGGTACTTACTTATGTAAATACGGTAGCAACAGGTAAAAAAACTGTTCCCCATTTATTAAAACATGTTTATGAAAGCACTACTAATTTTTCAAATTTAATTTATTCTTATGATGAAAAAAATGAGCAAAGCTTAAATGCAAAATATTTAGGTAAAATACAAGAAGGATTTAAAGAAGTTATAAAAAATGGTACTGGACGAAACTATACTAATAAAAATGCTTGTGGTAAAACAGGAACTGCTGAATCTTTTTTAGATACTAATAATGATAACAAAATTGATACTAAAACATATACAAAAACTTTTGTAATGTATTATCCTTGTGAAAAACCTAAATATAGTGTTGCTATTTTAGCTCCAAATATAGGTCATGAAGCAACAAGTAGCTATATTTATCCAATAACTCTAAATATTAGTAAAGAAATTAGTAATTTTTTGTTTAATTTTTAAATAATATTTGATATAATTGTTATATGTGCATTAGAAGGAGGTTATTTTATGGCTAAAAAGAGAAATGATAAAAGAAAACGTGTAACTTTAAAATGTGCTACTTGTGGTAGAGATACATATAGAATATCTAAAAATGTTCAAAACACACCTGAAAAATTAGCACTTAATAAATACTGTAAATTCTGTAAAACAACAACAGTTAATAAAGAGAAAAAATAGTATTTAATCATAAGGAGTTAATATGATAAATGTAAATGATTTTAAAAATGGTCTTACTATTAAATTTAATGGTAATTTATATCAAGTTATTGAATTTCAACATGTAAAACCAGGAAAAGGTGCTGCTTTTGTTAGAAGTAAACTTAAAAATTTAAGAACTGCTTCTACAATTGATCATACATTTAATGCTGGTGTTAAAGTTGAAACTGCACATATTGATAAAAATAAAATGCAATTTCTATATAAAAGTGGAGATTTATATTCATTCATGGATATGAATACATATGAACAAATGGAACTAAGTAAAGAACAATTAGTTGATGATATTTATTATTTAACTGAAAATTTAGATATTGAGATAGTAAGTTATGAAGGTGAATTACTAGGTATTAACTTACCTGACAAAGTTGCTTTAAAAATAACTTCTTCAATGCCTGCTGTTAAAGGTAATACTTCAAGTGGGGCAATGAAAGATGCTACTTTAGAAACTGGATTTGAAATTAAAGTTCCACTATTTATCGATGAGAGAGAAACAATTTTAGTTTCGACTAAAGATGGTAAATATGTATCACGTGCATAAACTACTTTTGTAGTTTTCTTTTTTTAAGCGACAAAGTTATATAATTTATTTATTCATAAATAGATAAGTACTTAATATAATTTAGTAAGTTTAGAAAAGGAGACATTTATGAATAAACAAAATTTATGGTTTTTAACTTTATTTAGTTTGATGTTAGTACTTAGTATTTATTACATTACTATGCCAAATGAATTATTACTTACAAATAACGAAGGTTCACCTAAAACTAAAAAAGTATCTGGAGATGCAGATGATAATGCAGTAGTTGAAATATATGAAAGTGAAGTTTTAGTCGCACTTCGTGTTGAAAAGGAAGAAGAAATAGAAACACAACTTAGTGAATTCAAACAACAATTAACTAATTCAGATTCAACAACAGAAGAAAAAAATAATGCATTTGAAGGTTTAAAAGAATTAAATATGACAAAAAGTAAAGAAGAAGGCCTAGAAACAAAAATTAAGGAGAATTATAAAATGGATTCAATGGTAAAAATTGATGGAGATCAAGTTAGAGTAATTATTGCATCTACTGCTCATGATGCGACTATTGCAAATAATATAATGAAAACAGTACAAGAAGAATTTGAAACTAAAATGTATATTTCTGTTAAATTTCAAAAATAATATATGAAAAGAAAGAAATTAATTTTTGTAATATCATTCATAGTTATTTTTATGCTAGTTTTAAGCTTATTTGAAACTAAAAAAGGCACTATCATTGTAGATGGAAAGATAATAGAAATAGAAACCAAACAGCTTCTTACGGCTAATTTAATAAAAGATTATACAAATGAAAACTTTAAACATAATATTGATAATTTTTTATTAAATGATAACTTTGAAATTAAAATAAATAATTTTAAGAAGATTAATATTGTAACTTCTGAAAAAAGTTTTATAGTAGGAACTTTTAGTAATACTTTAGAAGAACTTATAAATGAATTAAATCAAGAAGTAGAATTTACTTACATTCTTAAAGATTTAAATCAAGATGAGTTAGTTATAAATTTTAAAGAAATCTCTGTTATAAAAGAAGAAATAAAAGAAATTACTGAAGAAAAATTAGAAACTCTCCCAGTTTCTTATGTAAAAAATAATAATATGTATGAAGGAAGTAAAAAAATAATCACTAAAGGAACTTCTAAAAAAATTAAACAAACATTTAATGTAGTTTATCAAGATAATATTGAAGTATCACGAAAATTAATATCTGAAAATATTGTTTCAACTGGAAAATCTAAAGTAATATATATAGGTACTAAAAAAATTGATAGTACTGTTTTTGAAAAGTTGGCTAATTGTGAAAGTGGTGGAAATTGGAGTATAAATACTGGTAATGGATATTACGGTGGTCTTCAATTTAGTAAACCTACATGGAATGTAGCCTCTAAAGCAGTTGGTCTTAATATAGATTATGCGCATAATGCAACTAAAAAGGAGCAAATACTTGCAGCAACTTGGCTTGCAGATAATTCTGGCTTTTCCCAGTGGGGAACCTGTAGTAAAAAACTAGGTTTATCATAATTTAAAACTGTCGATAAAATTGACAGTTTTTTATAAATTATAAAATTAATTATTGAATAGAAATAAATAACATGATATTATTAAAATGTATTGATGATCCTTTAGCTCAGCTGGATAGAGCAATCCCCTCCTAAGGGATAGGTCGGAGGTTCGACTCCTCTAGGGATCGCCATTTTAAATTTAACTCTTTTTAAGAGTTTTTTTAATTAAAATATTATTTATAGTTTGAAAAAACAAGTCAAACTTGTTATAATGATATAGAAATATAGGAGTAAATATGAAGAAAAAAAATATTTTTGTCTTACTGGTTTTTTTGTTAAGTGGAATTGTAGTAGGGAGTCTAATTGCTGAATTTTCTAAAGAAATAGAATTTTTATGGTGGCTTGCTTACGGTGATTCTTTTGGTTTAGCATCACCAATAACTTTAGATTTAAAAGTAATTATACTAACATTTGGGATAACTTTTAAATTAACAATAGCGCATATTATAGGTTTGATACTTGCAGCAATTGCTTATAAACATTTATTATAATTTATTAAAAAAAGCAGGGTAGAATTTTTATTCTAACTGCTTTTTAATATGGAGTAAAATACGGTTTTGAAATTTCCATGTTAATAATACCTTTTCCTTCAAATATTGTTATTATTTGGTTATATGAATTCATTTGTTTAAAATTATTAGTTGGTATAAAAACTGTGTTATCATCTTTCATTACAAATGTAAATAAGTTTTCATCATAACTAGATGGAGTATATAATATTTCAGAAATTTTTAATCTAACATCTAAATCAATTTTATTAAATGCTTTTATAAATTTTTTATAAACTTTAATATTTTCATCAAAATCAACTATTGGAACATTATACACTTTAGATGTTTCTAATTTAGTAAAATCTTCTAAAATATACATTTCATTTTTATTTTTAAAAAGAATATCTTTTTCTTTAATGATAATTTTAAGTGTTCCATTTATATATCTTTTAATTTCAACTTTTTCAATAAGTTTATCGTTAGAAATACCTTTTTTTATAGAAGAAGAAAAAGTCTTACTCATAATTTTTGTATTTATTAGATTACCATCTCTTAATATATCAATTTCAGAAATATTTGTATTACCTTTAATATAAATTCTTTTAATTTCAATATTTAAAAGTTTATATATAGTTAAACTAATTATGAAACAAAAAAGTAGTAAAAATAATATTCGTTTTATATTTAATTTTCTTTTTTTAATTCTTTTTTTTCTTTGTTTCATAAATAGCTCCTTATTATTTTATAAATTCTTGTTCCATATGTAATTCAATATCATAATTTTCTTTAACTAATTTTTTAATATATTCTGCAAGTTTTTTAATATCTTTTGAAGTAGCTTCACCATCGTTTATAATGAAATTAGCATGTTTTTCACTAATTTTAGCACCTCCAATAGAAAAACCTTTCAAATTTAAATCCTCAATTAATTTACCTGCAAAATTATTATCAGGGTTCCTAAAAACCGATCCTGCATTTGGATATTCTAATGGTTGAGATTCTAGTCTTCTTCTTTTTCTATCATAAATTAAATCTAAAATTTCATCTTTGTCACCACTTTTTAAACGAAATTTACCGCCTAATACTATTAAATATTTATTTTCTTTAAGCATTGAATATCTATAATCAAATTTTAATTCGTCATTTTTTAAAGTTATTATATTAAAATTATTATCTAAAATATTAGCTTCAATTAAATGATCTGATATACTTATATTATAAGCACCAGCATTCATATAAATTCCACCACCAACAGTACCTGGTATTCCACTTGCAAACTCAAAATTTGACAATCCCTTTTTACTTAAATTTAAACTTAAGTTTACTAATTTAACACCTGCATCACAGATTACCGTATTATCTTCTATTATAATATTCGATAGATAATCAGTTTTTATAACCACGCCATCGTAATAATCAGATGTAAATATTATATTTGAACATTCACCTAATACAATATGTTTAATGTCATTTTTTTTAACTATTTTTAATATTGAAATTAATTCTTCGCGTTTTTTTGGAAATGCCATTAATTTTACAATACCGCCTATGTTATAAGAAGTATATTTCTTAATATTAACCTCCTCATTAAATTTTATATTTTCTTTTATTAAAATTTTTATTAGCTCTTGCATAAAAGCTCCCTTCATATTATATCAAGATTATTAATATTATACTATATTAAATATTATTTTTCACTATATCTACTTATATTTAGAATTATACCTATTGAAATTAAGGAAATAACTAGAGAAGATCCTCCATAACTTAGAAAAGGAAGAGTAACACCTGTTACAGGAAGTAAACCTATTACTACCATAATATTCAAAAGTGCTTGAACTGCAATTTGAAGTGAAATTCCAATTGCTACATACTTAGCATATAAATCTTTTTGTTTAAAAGCAATAAATAATCCTCGATATATAATTAAACCCATAATTGTAAGAACTATAATAACTCCCATAAATCCAAGTTCTTCTGAAATTATAGAAAAAATAAAATCAGTTTGAGGTTCTGGTAGATAAAAATTCTTTTGTACTGATGAGAATAAACCTTGTCCTAAAAGTCCACCTGGTCCAATTGCGTATAAACTTTGTATAATTTGAAAACCCGATCCAAGTGGATCACTCCATGGATTTAAAAAAGATAAAATTCTAGCTAAACGATAAGGGGCGATTGCTACTAATATTGAAATAAATCCAATTCCAATTCCTCCTAATTTAAAGAAAAAATTCATATCAACTCCACCAATAAAAAGTAGTATTATAACCGAAGAAAAAATAATCATACCAGAACCAAAATCGGGTTGAAGCATAATAAGACCAAATACTAATACATTAATTCCGAGTATTGGAAACACTCCTTTTTTGATATTTTCTAATTGTTTGTAATTTTTTTCTAAATATTTAGCTGTAAAAATAATAAGTGCTAGTTTCATAAATTCACTAGGTTGAATACCTAAAGAACCTATACCAAACCAACTTCTAGAACCATTTCTAACAATACCAACACCAGGTATTAAAACTGCAATTAAAAGTATTAAACTAATTCCAAATATTAAATTTGATTTTTCTTTATAAATAACATAAGGAATCTTAGATATAACAAGCATAATAATAAGTCCAATAATAAAAAATATACTTTGAGCAAAGGCAAATTTAAGAGGATCTCCAAATTTATATTCTGCCCAAACAAAAGATGCAGAATAAATCATAAGTATTCCAAAACATGAAAGTAATATAGTATAAAATATAAGTTGTTTATCAATTTTCATAAGACCTCCTTATTTCTTTTAATAATATGAATTATAAAGTTTTGATATTCATTTTAAATATAAATTGAAATTATCTAAGGTAATTTTTGTTTTATTATGTAAAATTTGCTAGAGAATAAAGTATTGTGGTATAATTAAGCAGGATGGTGAAATAATGGGACTGTTTAAAAATTTTAAAAATCTTTTTACTAAAGAAGAAACCAAGAAATATGATGAAGGCCTTGCTAAAACAAGGGGAGAGTTTGTATCTAAGCTTGGTGCTTTATCAAAAAAATATAAAATAATAGACGAGAATTATTTTGAAGAATTAGAAAACATTTTGGTAATGGCTGATATTGGAATAAATACAGTAGTAAAATTTGTTGATAATTTAAAAGATAGAGTTAAAAAAGAAAATATTACTTCTGTTGAATATTTAAAAGAAATTATAGTAGATGAACTTTTAATACTTTATGTATCTGGTGATGTATTATCAAGTAAATTAAATATTCATGATGGATTAAGCGTTGTTTTAGTTGTTGGTGTAAATGGTGTAGGAAAAACTACTAGTATTGGAAAACTTGCTTACAATTTAAAAAATGAAGGAAAAAAAGTTATGCTTATTGCAGCAGATACTTTTAGGGCGGGGGCTATTAAACAACTTGAAATTTGGAGTGAAAAAATAGGTGTATCATTTTATTCGAAAGAGGAAAATTCAGATCCAGCAAGTGTTGTTTATTCAGGCCTTGAAAAGGCTTTGAAAGAAAATATTGATGTAGTTTTAGTTGATACAGCAGGACGCCTTCAAAATAAAACCAATTTAATGAATGAACTTGATAAAATAAATAGAGTTATTAAAAAATTTGCTGAAAACGAACCATCAGAAAATCTTTTAGTTATTGATGCTAATACAGGACAAAATGGTATAAGTCAAGCCAAAGAATTTAAAAAAATCACTAATATTACGGGTATAATTTTAACTAAGTTAGATGGAACTAGCAAAGGTGGTATAGTACTTGCAATTAAAGATGAACTTTCTTTACCTGTTAAATATGTTGGTCTTGGAGAAAAAGAAACAGATTTAGAAAAATTTGATATTGAGAAATATATTTACGGTTTATTTAAGGATTTATAATGGAAAAAGAATTAGAATTAACTATTTTATTTGATATTTATGAAGGAATATTAAGCAGTAAACAAAAGATTTATTTTAAAGAGTATTATTTTGAAAATAATAGTTTGTCAGAAATTAGTGAAAATTTAAATGTAAGTAAAAATGCAGTTTCAAAATCTCTTGCTAAAACTTCTAAAGATTTGTATTATTTTGAAAATCAATTAAAGCTTATGGAAAAAAATAAATTACTTGAAATGATTAAAAGTTTAAATAAAAATGAAAAAATTACTAAATTATTAGAAAGGTTATAACATGTTAGAAAATTTAGGAGATAAATTACAAAAAATTATAAAAGATGTACGTGGACTTGGTATTATTACAGAGTCTAATATTGAACCTATAATGAGAGAAATTAGACTTTCACTTCTTGCAGCGGATGTTAATTATACTATTGTTAAAGAATTTACAAATAGTGTAAGAGAAAAAGCTTTAGGAGAAGAAGTTAAATCAAGTTTAAAACCAGGAGAATTATTTGTTAAAATTATTCATGATGAAATTGTTAAATTACTTGGAGAAGAATATACACCACTTAATATTACAAATTTATTAGATGTATGTTTAATGACAGGACTTCAAGGTGCAGGTAAAACTACAACAGTTGGAAAACTTGCTAATTTAATTAGAAAAAAACATAAAAAAAAGATTTTACTTGTGGCAGCAGATGTTTATAGACCAGGGGCTAAAGATCAATTAAAACAAATAGGAAAACAATTAAAGATTGAAGTTTTTTCAGAAGATAATAGTAATAAACCTGTTGAAATTGCTGAAAATGCACTTAAATACGCTAAAGAAAAAGATTTTAATTATATAATTATAGATACAGCAGGACGTCTTCAAATTGATGAAACTTTAATGACAGAATTAGTGCAAATAAATGAAAAAGTTAATGCTAATGAAATTATTCTTGTACTTGATTCAATGATGGGACAAGAGGCTATAAATGTCATTAAAAAATTTAATGAAACATTACCACTTACTGGTAGTATTTTAACTAAATTAGATGGTGATACAAGAGGTGGAGTTGCACTTTCTTTAAAATATTTAACTAATGTTCCTATTAAATTTATTGGTATTAGTGAAAAAATGGATGGAATTATGGAATTTCATCCAAATAGAATGGCTGATAGAATTCTTGGAATGGGTGATGTTGTTTCACTTGTTGAAAAAGTACAAGACACAATAGATGAAAAAGAGGCTATAAATGCATATAATAAAATGAAACAAGGAAAATTTGATTTAGAAGATTTTTTAAAACAAATGAATCAAATTAAAAAACTAGGCCCTTTAGAAAATGTTATTAAAATGATTCCTGGAGCAAGTAAATTAGGACCTATCAATATAGATAAAAAGCAAATGGCTCATATTGAAGCTATTGTACTTTCTATGACCCCAAGAGAAAGACGAAATCCACATATTATTGAATCAAGAAGAAAAAAAAGAATTGCTACAGGTTGTGGCTTACAAGTTTCAGATGTTAATAGACTTTTAAAACAATTTGAGCAAATGAAAAAAATGATGAAACACTTTAAAAGTGGAAATTTTAAAATGCCATTCTAAACCTTTTAACTATGCACTATATTCTAATCTACATATTCTATTATAGAATGGAGGTTAGAAAATGAAAAATTTTGATAATAATTTTGAAATTGAATCTCAAGTTGCAGGTGACGATATTTTTAACATCAATATGATGGAATTTGATATGCCTATGCAAATGGGGAAAATGGGAATGGGTTGTAATAAATTTGGTAATTCAGTAATGGAAAAACCGATAGTTATGTGTGAACATAGACGTTTTGTTCATGAAGTTCCACACATACAACCAGTTACAAAAAAAATTATAAATCATCATGAATATAAACATGTTTGCGTTCCAAAGTTTAATACAGTATGTGAAAATGAAGTTTGTCATACTGGATGTGGATGTAAAGGATTTAAATTCTAATAAAAAGCGATTGATTCGCTTTTTTTATGTCAACAAATAATTTTTAATTAGTTAAAATACCTATTTTGTGTTATAATTCCATAGGTGATAAAAATGATAGATTTACACATGCATACAAAATATTCAGATGGTAGTGATAGTCTAATAGAACTTTTAGAAAATTGTGAAAAAGCTAATTTAGAAATCATTTCTATAACAGATCATGATACATGTGATGCCTATGATGAATTAAATAAATTAAATGTTAAAAATTATTTTACAGGAAAAATAATTAATGGGATTGAAATGACCACATCATTTCAAGGTTATAGAATAGAACTTTTAGCCTATGGTTTTGATAATCATATTAAAGTAAGTGATTATTTAGAATCTTTTCATACAAAAAAGCATTGGGATAATATTTATAAATCTTTAAGAGTTGAATTTTTAGATAGAATAGACTTAATGGGTATTTTATATGAAAAAGAAAAATTTAAAGATTTAAGTATTGATAAATTTGAAAGTAAATTATATGAATCTTTCTTAAAATGTAATTCTAATTTAAAAGATATACTACAAGAGGAATATTGTGAAACTGGATATGAATTTTTTAGAAGTTGTATATCTAATCCAAAAAGCCAATTTTATATTAAATATGCAACTTATAATCCAGATGCTTCTTATTTAGTAGATTTTATACATAAAAATTGTGGTAAAATTTTTCTAGCTCATGCATTTTTGTATGATATACCTAATATGAAAGAGTTTTTAGATGAAATTAACAAAATAGGAATTGATGGTTTAGAATGCTTTCATTACAGTTTTACTGACGAAGAATTAATTTGGATAAAAGATTATGCTACTACTAATAATCTTTTAATATCAGGTGGTTCTGACTATCATGGTACTAAAAGAGAAGGTATATATCTTGGAAAAGGAAAAGGTAATTTAAATATATCAAAAGATATAATAAATAATTGGAATATAAATAATTTTTTATAGATGCTAAATTTAAGCTAATTATTTATGTAGTTAGTTTTTTGTTTGTATTAATAATCTTATGTCGATTTTAAAATATTATTTATTTAGGCGCATATTCATTAATGTGTAATAAAGGAGGAAAAATGAAAATTGGTATACCAAATGCACTACTACATTATAAATATAAAGATTTAATACTTACATTTTTAGATACACTTAATGTTGATTATATTGTTAGTCCTTCTACTAATAGGTCAATTAGTGAAAATGGTTTTAAATTATCTCAAAGTGAGGCTTGTTTATCTAGTAAAATTTATTTAGGACATGTAGATTACTTAAAAGATAAATGCGATGCGATTTTAATAATTAGACTAGACTGTATTAAAGAAAATGAAGAAGTATGTACACGTTTTAGTGCAATTTATGATTTAACTAAATACAGTATAGAAAATGTAAAATTAATTGATTTAAATATTACAATAGATGAAGAAACATCTTTTATAAAGTTAGGTGAAACTTTAGGTTTTTCTAAGATAGTAAGTAAAGAAAGTTATAAATTTGCCAAAACTAAACAAAAAGCTAAAGAAAATGAAAAATTACAAAAACAGTTAGAAAAGATTAAAGATGATAATTTAAAAATATTACTCGTTTCTCATGATTATAACACTTATGATGAAATGATTGGAAAACCTATATTAAAATATTTAAAAGATAATAATATTACAGTTTTATTTTCGGAAAATTATGAAGATAAATATAAAGAAGAATATAAAAATATTTCGAAAAACTTATACTTTTCTCATAACATAAAACAACTAAATGGAATTGGTGCTTATAAAGATTATGTAGATGGTATTATACTTATTACTACATTCCCTTGTGGTACAGATTCTTTAGTTAATGAAATGGTTATTAGAACTATAAAAGATAAACCTATTATAAATATTATACTTGATGAAAATACTGCTGAAGCTGGACTTATTACAAGACTTGAAAGTTTTTTAGATATATTAACATTAAAAAGAAAAGAGGTAAAAATATGAAAGCTGCAATACCACATATGGCAAATTATTCAATTCCTCTATCTATAATTGTTGATAAAATATTTGGTATGGAATTTTTAGAAATTCCAAACATTACTAAAAAAACAGTTGAATTAGGAAGTAAATATTCTCCTGATTATATATGTTCTCCTTTTAAATTTAATTTAGGTAATTTTATTGAAGCTCTTGAAAAAGGAGCAGATGTTTTGTTACAAATTAAAGGTTCCTGTAGATTTGGTTATTATGGGGAACTTCAAAGTAAAATTTTAAAAGACTTGGGTTATGATTTTGAATTTATATATTTAGAAAATAATTTAGGTATAAAAAAATTATATAAAATGTGCAAAAGTTATAATAAAAAACTTACATTTTTACAATTTGTATACTATATGAAATTATGTATAGTAATGACTAAAAAAATTGATATATTTGAATTTTATATGCGTAAAAATATTGGTTTTGAAATTAATCAAGGTACAATGGACAAGATTCATAAAGAATTTTTAAAAGAATTAAAAGTTATTAGGAGTTATTATAAATTAAATAAATGTTTTAAAAAATATTATAAATTACTTAAAGAAGTTAAACTTAAAAAAGATGATGATTGTTTAAAAGTTTTAATAATTGGAGAATTGTATACAGTTATGGAAACTAATAGTAATCATCATATTGAATTAGAACTTGCAAAAATGAAAGTAGAAGTAATAAGATATATTGATTTAAGTTATTTAATTTTTGAAAATATGCAAAGTGATAAAAAAGTTTTACCTATTGTAAAAAATATTGTTAAATATCCTCTTGGAGCTAGTGCTACAGATAATGTAAGTAAAACTTTAACTTATGAGAATATAGATGGTATAATACATATAAAATCATCTTTTTGTACTCCAGAAGTAGATGCTACAGTTATGATTCAAAAAATAGCAGGAGAAAGAAATATTCCTACTATTCATTTTTCTTTTGATACTGAAACTGAAAATGCAGGAATTATTACTAGAATAGAAGCTTTCTATGATATGATCAAACTTAAAAAAGGGGGTAATAATATATGAAAAATGCTTTTCTTGGTGTTGATATAGGCTCAATTTCAACTAAAGGTGTAATTATTGATGATGAAAATAATGTTCTTGCAGATGATTATATATGGACTGAAGGTAATCCAATTAATTCTGTTAAAAACTTATGTAAATCTTTAAAAGAAAAATTAAAAGAAGAGATTAAGATTATAGGTATTGGTACTACTGGTTCTGCTAGAAAATTAGTTGGAATTATGCTTGGGGCTAATGTAGTAAAAAATGAAATAACTGCTCATGCTATTGGTACGTTATCAGTTAATAAAGAAGTGAGAACAATACTTGAAATTGGAGGGCAAGACTCTAAAATTATATTATTAGAAAATGGAATTGTAGTAGATTATGCAATGAATACACTTTGTGCTGCTGGTACTGGAGCATTTTTATCAAGTCAAGCTAAAAGACTTAGTGTACCTGTTGAAGACTTTGGAACTGTTGCCTTAACAAGTAAAAATCCTGCTAAAATTGCTGCCAGATGTACAGTATTTGCCGAAAGTGATTTAGTTCATAAAGCTCAAATTGGATATAAAAAAGAAGATATAATTAGAGGATTATGTAAATCTGTTGTACTAAATTATTTAAATAATGTAGGTAAGGGTAAAAAAATACATGGGCCTATTGTTTTTCAAGGTGGGGTTTCAAAAAATGCAGGTGTTGTAAAAGAATTTGAAGATGAGCTTAAACAAAAGATTCATGTAGATACAAATGGACATTTAATGGGAGCCCTTGGTGTTGCAATTTTATCAAAAGATGAAGAAAAAGTAAATTTTGATTTTGATTGTTTAGATATAGAATTTGAAACAAGGGGAATTGAATGTAATAAATGTCCTAATAGATGTGAAATTATTTGCATATAT
Organism: Bacilli bacterium; assembly: GCA_047971215.1. Classification (GTDB taxonomy): domain Bacteria; phylum Bacillota_I; class Bacilli_A; order RF39; family JBKDZI01; genus JBKDZI01. The sequence goes on from JBKDZI010000016.1 coordinate 17,476, forward strand.
AAAGATAATAAATTAGTAGATACTTGGGGTAATAAATGTAGTAAAGGTATAGAAAATTTAAAATAACTAAAGTTTTTAAGTTTTTTATCATATATTTAAAATAAGGAGGCATTATGAGATTGTCTGATTTACAAGATAAAGATATTATAAATGTTGTTGATGGAAAAAATGTTGGTAATATTATTGATGCTCTTATTGAAGAAGATGGAAGAATAAGTAAAATTATTGTTGAACCTTCTAGATCTTTTAGAAATATTATGAATGTTGGAAAAGAAGTTGAAATACCTTTTAAATCTATTACTAAAATAGGAGAAGACGTAATTTTGGTTGATATTTCTGTATAAAAATAAATTTTACTTAGGTTATAAAATATGATAAAATAGCATTGGTGAATATAATGATAGAAAGTACATGGAATAAACTTTTAAAAAAAGAATATAATAAAGAGTATTTTAAAAAATTAATTAAAAATGTTAATTATGAATATGAGAATTTTACTGTATTTCCAAAAAAAAATGAAATTTTTAAAGTATTTAGGATTACACCTTTTGAAGACATTAAAGTTGTTATTTTAGGTCAAGACCCATATCATGGAGATAATCAAGCTAATGGTCTTTGTTTCTCAGTAAATACTGGAGTAAAATTACCACCATCACTTTTAAATATTTATAAAGAACTTCAAAATGATTTAGGATATAAAATTAGTGAGAATGGGGATTTAATCAATTGGGCAAAAGAAGGGGTATGTTTACTTAATTCATGTTTTACTGTAAGAAAAAAACGACCTGGTTCTCATAAAAATTTTGGTTGGGAAATATTTACTGATGAAGTAATTAAAGTAATTAGTGAAAATAAAGAAAATGTAATTTTTATTTTATGGGGTAGTTTTGCAAAAGAAAAAGAAAAACTTATTGATACAAGTAAACATTATATAATTAAGTCTGTTCATCCTTCTCCATTTTCGGCTAATAATGGATTTTTTAATAGTAAACCTTTTTCCAAAACTAACCAGTTTTTAAAAGAAAAAAATATAAAACCTATTAATTGGGAAGTAAAATAAATAGTATATAATATTCTTGTTAGGAGTTAAAATGAATAGTAGTAAAGAATTTGAAAATATTGTAAAAGATATTTTAAATAATAAAGAATTTATAAAATTAAAAAATATAAAACATCATGGAATATCAAGATATGAGCATTCACTTTCTGTTGCAAAAAAAAGTTATAAAATGTTCAAGAATTTAAATTTAGATTATGTATGCGCAACAAGAGCTGCACTTCTTCATGATTTTTTTCATGTAGAACATGATAAAAATTTTATAAGTAGGATGAAGTACTTTTTTATTCATCCTAGTTTGTCTAAAGAAAATTCAACAAGTCATTACAATTTAACTAAAAAGCAAATAAATATAATAGAATCTCATATGTTTCCAACCTCAATTAAACTTCCAAAAAGTAAAGAAGCAATTGTAGTTTGTTTAATAGATAAATTAGTTGCTTTAAATGACTTTTTAACAAAATTTAGTTTTTCAACGAGAAAAGTTTATAATGGGGTTTTTATAGCTACAATTTTTACAGTAGTAAAATCAATATAAAAAATTGTTTTCATTTCAGTAAAAAAGGTATATAATTATATCAAGGAGGAAAAAATGAAAATTATCGAAGAAAAAAATTTAAAAATTCAAAAAAATGATAATGGTTTATCTAATTTTTTTAACAAAGTATTTATTTGGATGTTTATAGGACTTCTTATTACAGCTATTACAGGTAATATAGTTGCTTCAAACTATGAAATTCAAAAATTAGTATTTAGCATACCACTATTACCAATAATTTTGATTATAGTTGAACTTGCTTTAGTATTTATGCTTTCAAGGGCAGTATCAAAACTTAATCCCAGAAAGGCTAAATTAATGTTTATTCTATTTTCATTTGTAAATGGGCTTAGTTTTTCAGTAATATTTTTAGCTTATGAAATAGGTACAATAGCATATGCATTTTTTGCAGCAGCAATATTGTTTGGAGTATTTTTTATACTTGGTTTATTAGTTAAAATGGATTTATCAAAAGTTGGTAATATACTTTTTGGAGCTTTACTAACACTAATAATAGTTTCAGTTATTAATATGTTTATAGGAAGTAGTGTAGTAAATTTTGGTTTATCAATTGTAGGTTTAATTATCTTTTTAGGACTTACGTTATATGATGCAGCAAAACTTAAAAAAACTTATAATCAAATAAAAACAGAAGAAAAATCAGTTGAGTCACTTGCTATTATTGGTGCTCTTGATTTTTATCTTGACTTTATAAATATTTTCTATTTTTTATTAAATTTATTTGGTGATAATTAACATCCTTTGAATGTTTTTTATTATATTTATAATCTTGTGTTATAAATTTTAATATGCTATAATTTATTAGAAAGGTAAGCGGTGTATTAATGTTAGAAATTAAAAATATTACTAAAGTATATAATATTGGTAAATATAGACAAGTCGCATTAAACAGTGTAAGTGTTAATTTTAGAAAAAATGAGTTTGCATCAATTCTTGGACCTTCTGGTTCTGGTAAAACAACACTTTTAAATATATAGGTGGATTAGATCAATATGATGTTGGAGATTTAATTATTAATGGTGTAAGTACAAAAAAATATAGTGATAGAAATTGGGATACTTATCGTAATCACAAAATAGGTTTTGTATTTCAAAGTTATAATCTTATATCACATCAATCAATACTTTCAAATGTTGAACTTGCTTTAACATTATCTGGTGTTTCAAAATCTGTTAGAAAACAAAGAGCAAAAGATGCATTAATTAAAGTAGGTTTAAAAGATCATGTAAATAAAAAACCAAATCAATTATCTGGTGGACAAATGCAAAGAGTTGCTATTGCTCGTGCACTTGTAAACAATCCAGATATATTACTTGCAGATGAACCAACAGGGGCATTAGATTCAAAAACAAGTATTCAGATTATGGATTTATTAAAAGAAATAGCTACAGAAAAATTAGTTATTATGGTAACTCATAATAAAGATCTTGCAGAAAAATATTCTACTAGAATAATTAACTTAAAAGATGGTAATATACTTGAAGATTCTAATGTTTATGAAAGCAAAGACCTTGCAACTGAAAACAAGAAAATAAAGGTTAAAAAAACATCAATGAAATTTTTTACTGCTTTAGGATTTAGTTTAAATAACTTACTTTCTAAAAAAGGTAGAACAATATTAACTTCTTTTGCAGGAAGTATAGGTATTATAGGAATTGCTATGATATTATCATTATCTACAGGAGTTCAAGATTATATAGATCGTGTTCAAAAAGAAACTTTATCTAGTTATCCAATTTCTATAGAATCTAATACTGTAGACATGACAGCAATGTTTGAATCATCTATGGGAAATTTAGACGAAAAAACTAAAAAAAATGATAATAAAATTTCTACACAAGATGATATTACAAATAATCCATATTTAGTTATTCAAAATTCTATTTATAAAAATAATTTAGAAGAATTTAAAAAGTATTTGGATAAAAACAAAAATAAAATTGATAAATATACAACTGATATTCAGTATGATTATAATATTGATTTACAAATATATAGTGATTATAATAAAAAAATAGTAAAAGTTAATCCTAATACACTAAATCTTATGCCAGGTATTTCATCTAATTATAGTGATGCAAATTTAAATATGCAGCAAAACGATGTTTTTCAAGAATTAATTAGTAGTAAAAATTTATTTACTAGTCAATATGAAATTTTATCTGGTAAAGCTCCAACTTCATACAATGAATTAATATTAATAGTTGATGAAAATAATACAATTCCTATGTCTGTGATGTATGCTTTAAATATAGAAAATCGTGATGAAATAAATAATATATTTAAAAAGATTTTAAATGATGAAAAAGTAAAAATTGATAAAATAGAATATGATTTTAATGAATTAATTGGATTATCTTATAAATTAGTTTCAAAATCTAATTATTATGAAAAAATAGAAAATATTTGGGTTGATAAAAGTGATGAACAAGAATATTTAAGAAAATTAGTTGAAAATGGTACAGAGTTAAAAATAGTAGGTATTGCAAAAATAAGTGATAATGCTGTTTCAGCTACAAGTGGTTTTATTGGATATACACATGAATTATCTAATTACATAATAAATGAATCAAGTAAAACTCAAATAGTAAAAAATCAATTAGAAAATCCTAAAATAAATATATTTACTGGGAAAAATTTTGATGATTTAAATTCAAGTTATGAAAATAATTTATCAATGATAGGATATGCTGATTTAAAAAAACCTGAAACAATTACTATTTATCCAACAAATTTTCAATCAAAAGAAAAAATTCAATCTATTATTGATGATTATAATAAAAATAAACCTAGCTCTGAACAAATAATTTATACAGACTTAGTTGGTAGTTTAATGTCTGGTGTAGTTTCTATTGTAAATGTAATTACATATATATTAATTGCATTTGTATCTGTTTCATTAATAGTATCTAGTATTATGATATCAATAATTACTTATATTTCTGTATTAGAGAGAACTAAAGAAATTGGTATACTTCGTGCGGTTGGTGCAAGTAAAAAAAATATTTCAAGAGTATTTAATGCTGAAACAGTTATTGAAGGATTTATAGCTGGTATGATTGGTGTTAGTGTTACATATCTTTTAGGTATTCCAATTAATGCAATAGTTGAAAATGGTTTTGGAATAAGTAAAATATGCTATCTGCAAATTAATCATGCCATTATATTAGTTTGCATTAGTGTCGTTTTAACAGTAATAGCTGGAATAATACCTGCTAAAATAGCAAGTAAAAAAGATCCAGTACAGGCACTTAGAAGTGAATAAAAAAGGAACAATATTAAATGTCCTTTTTTTATTTAATTATAATTGGCATACTTTGAAATTCAGTTTTTATCATTTTTTTTTGCATATCCTCAGAAAAAAGAGCTGAATAAATAAGTGTGGCTTTAAAATCTATTTTTAGTACATCTGAAATACTTGGGTCATATTTTGTAATTAAAGGAATTGATATTTCTTTTTTTATTTCATTTAAATATTTTTGACCCTTTTTTGTAAAACCTAGAAGTCTTAAATAATCTACTTTTGAAAGTAAAACTTTATCTTCTTTAGTAACACCTATTAAAATTTGAGTAAGTGCTCTAGTAATTTTATTATGTGTATAATTTTTACTCTTTACTTTTTCAATTAAATCTTTATATGTAAAAGAATTTAATATAGACGATTTAATTCTACCACTTAATCCTTCATCTATAGTTAAAAACTTTTCAAGATTATCTATTTCACTAATAATTTTATACTTAATTAAATTAAAATAATCATCTATAAATATAGGATTATCTAATTTATTATAAGTTAAATTTGGTACATAATCATAAACTTCATTATGATCTTTTATAGCTTTTCTAATACTAGTAGCACTAGCTATTTCTTCCAGTTTATCACTATGAAAATCATTAGTTCTTGCAATAGTAATAGGTTTAATATGAGTTTTTTGTTTTAATATTTCTTTTATGTAACACATTCCAAGTATGTCATTTGGTTTATCTAAAGTAAGTCCTGTTGTTTCTTTTAAAGCAATTGAAAGAGCAAATGGATAACTATAACCATTAGATAAATATTGTTTTAATATGTTTTTAAATTCACGACTTTCTTCTTCTAAAGTAGCAAGTTTAGAAAGTTTTTCAATATCATTACTTTCACTTCCAAAAACTAAATGGGTGCATTTCATTTCATTTAAAATAGAAATTGATCCAAATGCAAAATAATCTGCTGATTGACAAGCAAATATAAATGGAAGTTCTAAAACAATATCAACTCCATAAGATAGAGCAATTTTTGTTTTATCCCATTTATTTATAATACTTGCATCTCCTCGTTGAGTAAAATTACCTGATAAAACTAAAATTATAGTAGGGTTATTAAACATTTCTTTTATTTTTTTTATATGATGAATATGCCCATTATGCATAGGATTATATTCAGCTATTATTCCAACTATTTCCATAATATCACCTAAGTAAATAGTACCACAATTAAGTGTTTAAAAAAAGCTATTAATATTGATATTAAGTTATAATGTTGTATAATGAATGTAGATAGAAAGAAAAATATTTAAAATTTTAAAAATAAATTATTACCAGGATTAAGTTGTAGGCTATGTTCTTGAATTTATAAAATAGTAATAAGCTATATCACAAATAATATAATACTATTTCAATATTTGAATATTTAATTCATTATAAATGATAATAGGATAAATATTAAGAAGAAAATTTTAATATGGCTAATATTAATTTAATTTAAATACAATTTTTAATAAAATCTGTTGAAATAATTACAATAATAAGGTATAATCTAGAAGTGTGATATTAATGTTTAAATAACATATATATAAAAGGGAAGGAGGCCGATTATGGCAGTACCAGCAAGAAGAGTTAGTAAAACTAGGAAAAGAATGAGAAGAAGTCATATGGCTTTAACTGAAAATCAAACAACAACTTGTACAAACTGTGGTGCAACTATTAGACCACATAGAGTATGTAGAGAATGTGGTTTTTACAAAGGTAGCAAAGTTATTGTAACTAAAGCTGAAAAACGTGAAAACAATTAATTAAAGATTTATTATTTATAAATCTTTTTTTGTCATAAAGGAGACCAACTATTAGAAATCAAGCCCTTTTTTAAAGAAATATTTATATTGGAAAGATTCCACGCCAAAAGCCTTCAAAATAAACATTTTTTTAAAGGTAGAATTTGATTAGTTTTTTACACTGGTTTATTGGCCACATGAAATTTATTTATGTATTCTCGTAATATAAAACATCTAGTGTTAACTAACTGATCAACAATCAAAATAAAAACTGTGGTTAGAGTCTTCTTAAACAGTCAAGCTGTATAATTATAACAAATTTGTTATAATATACAAATTTTATGGAAAGGAATAATCAGTTGGAATACTTCATATTCCCTAATACTGATTATACGAGAGATTTATGAAAGTTTTATTAGTAGAAGATATTCAGTCTAAATCTGGTGTAGGAGTCGCAATTAAACATCAAAAGAAAGCTTTACTTTCTAATAATATAGAGGTTACAAGTGATTTAAAATGTAAAGATTATGATGTAATTCATTTAAATCTTATTTTACCAAAATCTTATTTTATGGCTAAAAAAGCGAAAAAACAAGGTAAAAAAGTAGTATTTCATGGACATTCAACTAAGGAAGATTTTCAAAATTCTTTTGTTGGATCAAATATGATTGCTCCACTTTTTAAACAATGGATTAAAATGTGTTACAATGCTGGAGATATAATTTTAACCCCAACACCATATTCTAAAAGTATTTTAGATACTTATAAATTAAAAAGAGAAATTTATTCAATTAGTAATGGTATTGATACTAAATGGTTTACTAAAAATAAAAAAGAAGGTAAAAAATTTAGAGAGAAGTATGGTTATACTAAAGATGATAAAATTATTATTGGCATCGGACATTTAATCTATAGAAAAGGTATTGATGATTTTATAAATCTTGCAAAACAATTACCTGAATATAAATTTATTTGGTTTGGAAATTTAAATTTTCCTTTAATAACTTCTCAAATTAAAAAATTAATTGCAGACAAAAGTGATAATCTCAAATTTGTATCTTTTGTACCAAGGGAAGAAATTATACATGCACTTAGTGGTTCTGATTTATTTTTATTTCCTTCAAGAGAAGAAACAGAAGGTATAGTAATGCTTGAAGCACTTTCTACTGAAATTCAAGTTTTATGTCGTGATATTCCAGTATATGATAAGTGGTTAGAACATGGAAAAAGTGTATATAAAGCACAAAATTTTGAAGATTTTAAAAATTTAATTAAACAAATTTTAGAAAAAAAGCTAACTAATACTATAAAAGAGGGTCATAAAGTAGCTAAGGAACGAGATTTAGAAAAAATAGGAGCACAATTAGTAAGTTATTATGAAAAAATTGATAAATAAAACACAATGTTTATATTTGCACAAACATATGTTCTAATCCCTTGTAAAATAAGTGTTTGAGCTTATTTTTTTTTGTAAAATTTTATCAAAATGCTTTACTTTATTTTATAAAAATAGTACTATTGTGGTACAAGGTGGTTAAAAGTGGAGTAAAGTGGGGTGGTTATAATGTTGATGGGTGAATTTCATCATAATATTGATGACAAAGGCAGAATAATTATTCCTACAAAATTAAGAAATTTACTAAATGAACAAATAATTATAACAAGAGGTCTTGATGGTTGTTTGTTTGCATATTCAAAACTTGAATTTGATAAAATAGTAAATAAACTTAAAACTCTTCCATTTACAAAAAAAGATGCCAGAAGTTTTAATAGATTCTTTTTATCTGGTGCCACTGAATGTTTATTCGACAAACAAGGTCGTATAAACATTCCAAGTCCTTTATGTGAATATGCTGCTTTAGAAAAAGACTGTATTATAATTGGAATGAATGATAGAATTGAAATTTGGGATAAAAATAAATTCAACTCATTTATGAATAGTAATAAAGAAGATATAAGTGAAATTGCTGAAAATTTGTTTGGAGATGATTTTAATTTATGAAACATATAAGTGTACTTAAAAATGAATCTATTGCTGGTTTAAATATTAAAGAAAATGGTATTTATGTTGATGCAACTCTTGGTCTTGCAGGACATAGCAGTGAAATTTTAAAAAGAATAAAAAGTGGAAAATTACTTGCCTTTGACCAAGATTTATATGCTATAGAAGAAAGCAGAAAATTACTTTCTTCTATAAGTGAAAATTACGAAATTATATATAGTAATTTTAGTAATATAAAAGAAGAATTATATAAAAGAAATGTTAAAAAAGTTGATGGAATTTTATTTGATATTGGAGTATCAAGTATGCAGTTAGATGAAGATTATAGGGGTTTTAGTTATCATAAAGCTGCACCTCTTGATATGAGGATGGATACTAATAATACAATATTTGCAAAAACAGTAGTTAATGAATATTCTATGCAAAAATTAATTGAAATATTTTATAAATATGGAGAAAGTAAATATGCTAAAAGTATTGCAAGAAATATTGTTGAAAAAAGACCTATAAATACAACATTAGAACTTGCTGAAATAATTAAAGCTTCTGTTCCATTTAAAGAAAAAAGACATACTCATCCAGCTAGAGTTATATTTCAAGCAATAAGAATAGAAGTTAATAATGAACTTGAAGTTTTTGAAAAAGCTTTAAAAGATTCATTTGATTTAGTTAAAGTTGGTGGAAGAATTTGCGTAATTACTTTTCATTCACTTGAAGATAAAATATGTAAATATCTATTTAAAAATGTAACAACCTTAAATGAAGAACTACAAGATGTTTTAGACTTACCTCAAAAGTATAAGCCAGACTTTAAATTAATATCTAGAAAAGGTATTAAACCAACAAAAGAAGAATTAAAATTTAATAATAGAAGTAGAAGTGCTACTTTAAGAATAATTGAGAGGGTTAAATAATATGAAAAAAGGGAAAAGAAGTTTAATGTTTTTTATTTATCTATTTGTTTTTATGTCACCACTTGCTATAATAGCAATGAAAGCTAGTATTACAAAAGCTAATATTAATTATGAAAAAGTAAATAAAGAATATGCAAATATTTCTGAAGTTAATATAAATTTAGAAATGAAAATTAATGAACTTGCATCTCTTGATAGAATTCGTGAAGTTGCAGAAAGTTATGGTCTTGCTTACAATAATGAAAATATTAAAAATGTAGAATAAAGGGGTTGTGGATTATGAAGAAAAGTGTTGTTCAAATTGATAAATTTGTAGTTTTTCTAATAATCCTTTTTTTGTTGTTTTTATTTTACAGAGTTTTTTATGTAAGTTTATCAGCTGAAGTTGGTGGGATTAATATTAAAAAATTCATTGCAAATAGAAGTACTAAAGTGGAAAGTTTAATAGCTAATAGAGGAACTATTTATACAAAAGATGGATCTGAAATACTTGCTGAGGATATTAATTCATATACTGTTATTGCATATTTAAATGAAAAAAGAAGTATAAATTATGATAAGCCTCAACATGTTGTAGATAAAAAAGCTACTGCTAAGGCTTTATCTTCGCTTATAGATATGAGTGAAGAATCTATATTAAAACTTTTAAGTAAAGATTCTTATCAAGTAGAGTTAGGTCCTGGTGGAAGAAACATTTCAAGACTTTTAAAAGATGAAATACAGGCTTTAAATTTACCTGGAATTAGTTTTTCTACAAGCGTAAAAAGATATTATCAAAAAGGTGATTTTTTATCTTATACACTTGGATATACAAATTACGATGACGATGGCGTGCTAAAGGGACAAATGGGCCTTGAATCTAAATATAATGAAAGTTTAACAGGTATTAACGGTTCTTTAGAATATCAAAAAGATTATTATGGATATAAATTACCAAATTCAAAAATTATTCAAATTGATCCAAAAAACGGATCTGATATTTATTTAACAATAGATTTCCAAATTCAATTTTATTTAGAACAATTTTTAAAAGAAGCAGTAGCTGGAGCTATTGATAAAGAAGTTGAAGTTACAGCAAGTGTTATGGAAGCAAAAACAGGTAAAATACTAGCAACTACTTCTTGTCCTTCATTTGATCCAAATGTTAAAAACATTTCATCTTATATAAATCCATTTGTAGAAGCAACTTTTGAACCTGGTTCTATTATGAAAATATTTACTTATATGGCTAATATGGAAAATGGAACATATGATGAGAATACTACTTTTAAATCTGGTTCTATAAATATTGCTGACTCAAATATTAAAGATTGGCATAATGGTGGTTTTGGTGTTATTGATTATAAGAAGGGCTTTGAATATTCTAGTAACCTTGGTGTTATAAATATGGTTAGAGAAGATATGAATGCAAAAGTTTTATCAGATTATTTTAAAAAATTAGGCTTTGGCCAAAAAACAGGTATTGAACTTCCAAAAGAATCTATTGGAAATATTGATTTTACTTATGAAACTGAAATTGCTACTGCATCTTTTGGACAAGGTATTACAACTACTTCTATACAACAATTACAAGCGTTAACTTCTGTTAGTAATGATGGTATTCTTTTAAAACCATATATTATTGAAAAAATTATTGATGAAAAAGGAAATACAACTTATGAAGGCATGAAAACCGAACTTGGAAGAGTTGCTTCAATTGATACAGTTAATAAAATCAGAAATTTAATGTATGATGTTATTCACAGTGATGATCAATTTGCAACAGGTAAATCTTATAAAGTATCTGAAGTTGATTTAATTGGAAAAACTGGTACAGCTCAAGTTGCATCTAATACTGGTGGATATTCTAAAAAAACTTATATTAAAAGTTTTGTAGGTATGTTCCCAAAAGATGATCCGGAAATTGTTATTACAATATCATCAAAAGGAAAAGATGTTTCTACTGGTCCTATTAATAAATATGTTATTACAAACGCTGTTAAAGCTATTGCTAAGTATTTAGATAAAGAAGTAGTAAAAGATGAAATCTTTGAAACTGTTACTATAGATAATTATATAAATACAGATATAACTAGTACCTCATCAAAGTTAGATGGGCAAAAAATAAATTATAAAGTTATTGGTAGTGGAGAGAAAATAATAGCGCAATATCCTAAAAATACATCAGATTTTATTGATACTTTGTACTTAATTACAAATAATGAAAATGTGCAAATCGATTTTACTGGTATGTCTAAATTAGAAGCTACTAATATATGTAATTTGACTAAGTCCTCTTGTATATTTAATGGCATAGGTTATGTAAAAAATTCCATTTTTGAAAATAATACATATACTTTAACTTTTGAAAAACGATTTACAATATCTAATGAACCACAAATTGATAATAAAGATAAATAAAAAAATCAGTTTAATATTGAACTGATTTTTCTTGTTTTAAATAAATTATAATGGGAATAATTAAAAATACTAAAATAAAAGGATAGTAATAATATTTAATTAAAATATTGTAAATTTTATCAAAAGTAAATAAACTACTAGATCCAAAAGCTAAAATTCCTGCTGGAATTAGTACAAGACTTGATTCCTTTTTAAAAAAATTTAAGCTACCTTTGTAAACAAAATATAATACATAAATAATTGTAAGAACAATAAATACAATGTAGATTAAGGAAATTAAGTTATCTATTCTACCAAATATTCTAAAAGCACTAATTTTACTTAAAAGCATTACTATTGGATAATCTGCCATAAAAGTGTATTTGTAAGTTATAATTGTACTAATTAAAAACATAGTCAAAATGAAAAATATATTAGCATAAATATAACTTCTAAATATCTTTTTTTCTTCATAAAATTTTACTTCTTTTTGTCTTATTATTAACATTGTAAAATTAGGTAAAATACATAAAGTTAAAAAGATAAAAATTGTTTTAAATATATTATCATTAGTAACGCTTGTTTCTTTTAATAAAATAGGTAAATCTACTTTTGTAATTAAAAATAGATAGGTAATTCCAATAATAAGTAATGTTAAAAATATTAAAAGACTACTTCCTCTAAAAAAACCTTCTATTCCATATTTTAAAATAAATGTACAAAGAACAATAATTATAAAATTGATAAATAATACTGGGGTATTTTGTAAAAATTCATAATTTATGAAGAAACTAAATTCATAAGTTAAATATCCAAGTAATAATGAAACTACTAAAATAGTAATTACATTAATAGTTTTCCCTAAAAAATTTCCAAAAACATGATTATTAATTTCCATTATATTCATATCTTTATATTTATTTTGGATATTTAAAAATAATTTAATAGGAATGAAACCAATTATTGATGCAATAATAAGGCTTAAACAAGTTTTATTTAAAGTGGTTTCTACAAAGAAACTCATAATAGAAGTTGTCAAAAATGAGCAGATTATTAAAAAACTTAAATTTCTATATTCATAAATATTTATTTGGTTTTCTTTCATTAAATATCTCCTCCTATAAAATCAATATCAAATTTTTCATAATTATCTTTTAAATAATTTTTAATTTGTTTTTTAACAGTTTCTCCATATTTGATTTCATTAATCATAAAAGTTGCTTTAAAAGTATTGTTATTTTCTTCTTTATTTATAAGCATTAAAACAATATCTTTGTAATTGTATTCTTCATTAGTACCAAAAAAAACTATTCTGTTTAAATTAAGTAGTGCATAAAGTTTTGTTTTATAAGTAGATAATGTAGTTAAATGTTCATTATTTTTATACAATCTAATTTGAGTTGAGCTATATAAAAATTCACCATTATTTTCTTCTTTTGTTAAAACTGGTATATAAAAATCTTCTTTGTTTTCTATAAATCCTAACAATTTATAATATTGCATACTTAAATTTAAATTATAACTATTATTTTTAAAAATACTTTCATTTGCAAAATTACTTTCTTCTAAAGTATTAATTTCAAACTGCTCATCAATTAAGTCAAAAGCATTTCCATTTTCTGTTATAAGGACTAAAAATTCTTTATTAATTTCATTTTGCTCTTTAAAATATTCCATAATAGTAAATAAATAATCTTTAGAATTATTTCCAATAACTATAGCTTCTAAATGTCCTAAATATAGTTCTTTTTTAATTTTATTATCCAATTTTAAAAGAGCATCACTAATAGTTTTTCCACTTTCATTATAAGTTTTTATTTTCATTTGGTTATTTTCTGATTCTAAAGTATTTATAGTAATAATATAATTTTCATTTTTATAATCAATACCCATACTATTTACTATGTTTAAAGTATTAATTTCTTTATAATCAAAGCATCCTGTAAAAAGAGTTAGAGATAAAATTAAAAATATTATTTTTTTCATATTTCTCTCTCCTTATATCTAGTTCTATTCCTTTGTACAAGTATTTCATCTCTTTTATTAAGTTTTTTTCTTGATTGTCTAAAAATTACATCTTTTTTATTTAAATAAAGTGGAGCAAAAGGATATAAAAATGGTTTTCCAAAAGTATTCATACTACTTATTTTTAGTATGAAAAATATTATTCCAATATATATACCTGGTGTACCTAAAAGAAGTGCAAAGGCAATAAATATTAATCTATAAAATCTAATTGCATTTATCATATCCATATTGGAAAATACAAGTCCACTAATTGTAGAGATTGCTATTACGATAATCATAATAGGAGAAACTAGACCTGCTGAAACTGCTGCCTCACCTAATACTAAACCACCAACAATAGAAAGTGCAGAACCTACAGAACTTGGAAATCTAGTATCACTTTCTTTAATTATTTCAAAAGCCAAAATCATAAAAAGTGCTTCTGCTATACTTGGAAAAGCAATAGAGCTTCTTTGAGAGGCAAAAGCTAAAAAGAGCTTTGTAGGTATAATTTCTGGATTGTATGTTGTAATACCTAAATATAATCCAGGTAAAATAATTGCAGTAAAAAATGCGAATATTCTAATCATCCTAGTAAAAGATACGTTAATACTTTTTTGATAATAATCTTCTGGAACATGAAAAAAATCAATAAATAATGAAGGAATAATAAGTGCAACAGGGGAATTTTCAGTAATTATTACAACTTTTCCTTCTAATAATGCTTCACAAACTAAATCTGGTTTTTCAGTTTTAATACAAGTAGGTATTGGATCTTTTTCTGGAATAATTAATTCTTCTATATAATGACTATCAAAAATTCCATCTATATCAATTTTAGAAAGTCTTTTTTCAATATCTGCAATTAATTCTTTAGAAGAAATATTTTTAATAGATAAAATTCCAATTCTTGTTTTTGTATAACGACCAATTATATGTTCATTTAAATTTAAATTTAAAGATTTAATACGTTTTCTAACAAGCGCAATATTTGAATTATAACTTTCGTTTAATGCTTCTTTTGAACCATGTATAGTAACTTCTGTTGTAGATTCACTAATAGATCTATCTATTGGACCACGTGATTCAAAACCATATAAATATTTGCCTACATTTATTAAAATAAAACCACCAAAAAGTAAAGACTCTGCCATTGTAAAATTAGTTACTTCAATAAATTTTGCAAGAGGAACCTTTTCCTTAAAGTAATTTTCTATGTCATAAATATTTTCAACATTAGTAATTCTAGGTAAAAATTCATTAATATTAAAATCACTAATTATAGGAGAGCAAAAAGTTAAGTTCAATGTTACATTTGTAAGTTTAATTTTTTTACTACTAAAATCTGGTTGTTTACCAATCTTTATTAAAATTTTTTCATAAATTTCATTCATATTTTCACCTTTTAATAACTTTTACAAAAAGTTTATTTTTATACATTTTACTTGTTTTTTATACATTTTTTAGATACACTATAAATGGTGGTAAAAGTGTTTTTATTAAAAGAAAATAAATATAAAATTATTTTAAATAAACAAATAAGTAATAATGATTTAGAAACAATAAATTTATTTTATGCTCCTTTAATTGGACATAAAGCAATAAGTTTATATATGCACTTTTACTTTAATCAAAAAGAAGTTTATTTTACTCATGATTATTTAGTTTTAAATTTAGGCACAAGTCTTTCAAAAATTGAAAATGCACGAGAAAAATTAGAAGCAATTGGACTTTTAAAATCTTATGTAAAAACAGGTGAGTATGTATATGAATTATTTACTCCACTAAGCTGTTTTGAATTTATGAATCATCCACTTTTAGGAGAATTTTTAAGAAGTAATGTAGATAGTTCAACTTTTAATCATTTGTCTAAATTATGTGAAAATGAAAAAATAAATTTAAATGAATATAAAAATATAAGTAAATCTTTTAAAGAAATATTTAGGTTTAATAAGATTTCTACAAAAGATTATAGTATTAAAAAAGATAGTAACATTGTAATAAATAGTAATTTAAAAATTGAATTAATTAAAGAATCAGTTAATAAAAACAATTTTAACAAAAATGCATTTAATGAAGAAATAATAGAAATGATTAATTCTATAAATCATATTTATAATTTAGATGAACTTAAAATAATTAAACTTTTAAATTCTTCTGTTGATATTAATGGTTTTATAAATAAAAGTGATTTTAAAGATAAAGCGCGGAAAATGTATTCTTTAGAAAATGGTACTAAGCCTAATTTAGTTTATAAAAATATTACAAATGAAAGTATTGTTGATCAAAAAGATCCTATGTCTAAATTAATTTATGAATTTGAAAATAGTAGTATCAATGAATTTTTATCTTCAAAATCAATGGGTCGTGCTAATAAAAGAGATTTAACTGTTATAGAAAAGGTATTGATAGATAATAAATTAAGTATTCCAGTTATGAATGTTATTGTTGATTATTCTCTTAGAGTTTGTGATAATAAATTAAATTCTGGATTTTTAGAATATGTTGCAGGATTTTTTAGTAGAAATAAAATTAAAACAGCTAAAGATGCTATAGAGCTTGCAAAAAAGGAACATAAAAAATTTAAACAATATAAAAATAATCCTAAAGGAAAAACGTATGTTAAAAAACAAGAAATAGTTCCTAAATGGGCATATGAAAAAAATGAAACAAAATATACAAATGAATTAGATAATATATTTAAAGATTACACGAGGTGATATTATGAAAAGTATGAAAAATTTTATTGATCCTAAAATGGATAATGCAATGAAAAAACAGTTTTTAGAGTCTTGCACAAATAAAGATTTTGAAAAATTTGTTTCTTCTTTTCAACTTAGTAATGATAAGTTAATTAAATATACATCTAAGTTAAATAAAAATTTTAAAGAATGTAAAAATTGTAGTGTATGTACATCTGTTAATTGTTGTCAAAATGAAATGAAGGGTTATAAATATAGTGGTAAAAAAATAGATGAAAAGCTGCATTTTAAGTATGTAGTTTGTAATAAAAGTTTTAAAGAAAATAAAGAAAATGCTTATAAGAAAAACATTATTTTATTTGATGGAAGTATAAATGAAGATGCTTCTTTAAAAAATATTTATACTAATGATTTAAATAGAAAAGAGATATTACTTTTTTGTAAGAAATTTTTAGATGATTATAAAACAAATAAACATATAAAAGGAGCATATATTCATGGAAGTTTTGGTAGTGGTAAAACTTTTATAATTAGTAGTTTAATAAATGAACTTGCTAAAAATGAAGTTAAATGTGTATTTGTCCATTTCCCAGAATTTTTAAGAACTTTAAAAGCATCTTTTAATGAACAATATGGTTATGAACGTAAATTTACAATAGTTAAAAATTGTGATGTATTAGTTTTAGATGATATTGGAGCTGAAACTGTAACACAATGGGCTAGAGATGAAATTTTAGGAACTATTTTACAATATAGAATGACTAAAAATTTACCTACATTTTTTACATCAAATTTTAGTATTTTAGATCTTGAAGTACATCTATCATCTTCTAAAAATTCAGATGACATTTTAAAAGCAAAACGTATTATTGAAAGAATAAAATTTTTAACTAAAGAAATAGTTTTAATTAGTCAAAATAATAGAAAATAAATTTACTTTATAAAGCAAGGTATTTAAAATAATAGTAAAAAATGGTAAAATGTATATAAAGTTAGGAGGGTGTTATGAAAATAATTGGATCTATTGAAGAACTTATTTTAAATCTTAAGCAATACAATAACAATGAAGATGATATTTCATTTGTCAAAAAAGCATATTATTTTGCTGAAAAGAAACACAAAAATCAATTTAGATTAAGTGGAGAAAAATATATTATACATCCTCTTAATGTAGCAGAAATTATTGTAGAATTAAAATTATCTGTAAATTTAGTTTGCGCAGCACTTTTACATGATACTTTAGAAGATTGTGATGTAACTGAAGAAGAAATAGAAAATAAATTTGGAAAAGATATTTTATATTTAGTTAAAGGTATGACTAAAATGAATTTATCAAAAACTTCAAATAAAGATGCTGAAAATTTTAAAAAAATTCTTTTATCAATTGTAGAAGATATTAGAATAATAGTTTTAAAGCTTGCAGATAGACTTCATAATATGAATACAATGGAATTTATGCCATTACATAAACAATTTCAAAAATCAACTCAAACTATGGAAGTATTTGTAAAAACTGCGAAAATGCTCGGAATGTATAGAATAAAATGTGAACTTGAAGATTTATGTTTTTTATATTTGGAAAAAAATGAATATGAAAAAATTAGTTTTTTAAAACAAAAATTTATAACTGAAAATAAAGCAAAAATTGATAGAACTGTAAAAGACATAAAAAAATTAACTAATTTAGAAGTTCAATGTTCTTATTTAAATAATTATGGAATTTATAAAAAATTAAATTCTGGATATACTATTGATTCTATAATAGATTTAGTTTCAATAAAAATACTTGCCTTAAATAAAATGGATTGTTATAAAATTTTAGGAATTGTTCATTCAAAATATAGTCATATGACTAATAAAATAAAAGATTATATATCAATACCAAAATTAAATGGATTTAGTTCAATTTTAACTACTATCTTTGGTAAAGACAGATTAACTTACAATATACAAATATGCACTAAAAAAATGGATAATATAAATGTTCATGGTGTTATATATGAACTTAAAACAAAACCTCTTGAAGAACTTACTACTTATATTAAAAAAAATTATAATTTAATTGAAAATATAGATATGCTTAGTGATAATTCAAAAGAAGCTATAGAATTTGTAGATGATGTAAAAACTGAACTTTTTAGTAAAAATGTTTATGTTTATACTTTTTCAGGTGATATTATAAAATTAAAAGCTGGTTCAACTATTTTAGATTTTGCATTTGAAATTAATGAAAATTTAGGATTTTACTTTGATAGAGCTGTTGTCAATTTCTCAAGAGTTGATGTAACTTATAAACCACAAAATCGTGATATTATAAAAATATTTGTGAAAGAAAAACTAAATGATAAATTGTTTTTAATTGAAAACGTAGAAACTAAAAAGGCTATAAATATTATTAAAAATAAAGTTGACTTAAATATATAATAATGTTATATATTATTTATATAAGAATATAAAATTCTAGGGAGGAAAAATGAAAAAAGATATGAATAATTTAGTTAATTTTTGTAAAAAATATGGATTTATATACCAAGGTAGTGAAATTTATGATGGTCTTGCAAATACTTGGGATTACGGACCATTAGGTTCAATTTTGAAAAATAACATTAAAAATGCATGGCGACATTTTTATATTCAAAATAATGATAATTCTTATGAAGTTGATGCATCTATTTTAATGCATCCGCGTGTTTGGGAAGCAAGTGGACATATTTCCTCTTTTTCTGATCCTTTAATGGATTGTAAATCCTGTAAAATGCGACATAGAGCAGATAAAATGATAGAAGACTTTACAAATGGAGATATTAGTGGTGATTCTATGAGTCATGATGAAATGCATTCATTTATTGTTGATAATAAAATAGTATGTCCTAATTGTGGTAAACTTGATTATACCGAGATTCGTGAGTTTAATTTAATGTTTCAAACTCAAAGAGGTGTTACAAAAGATTCAAAAAATATTGTATATTTAAGACCAGAAACAGCACAAGGTCAATTTGTTAATTTTCAAAACGTTCAAAGAAGTATGAGATGTAAAATACCTTTTGGTATTGGACAAATTGGTAAAGCTTTTAGAAATGAAATTACTCCAGGTAACTTTACTTTTAGAACTATAGAATTTGAACAAATGGAACATCAGTTATTTTGTAAAAATGGTCAAGATGAAGAAATTTATGATTTTTATAAAAAATATGCTCTTGATTTTTTAACTTCTATTGGTCTTAAAAAAGAAAATTTAAGATATAAAGATCATGAAAAACTAGCACATTATGCTAAAGCTGCATGTGATATAGAATATAGATTTCCATTTGGTTTTGGAGAAATAAATGGTACTCATAATAGAACAGATTATGATTTGAGTAGACATAAAGAATATTCAGGTCAAAATTTAGAATATTTAGATCCAATTACTAATGAAAAATTTATACCATTTGTTATTGAATCAACATTTGGTGCCGATAGACTTGCCCTTGCAGTTTTAAATGAGGCTTTCACAGTCATTGAAGAAGGGGAAGAAACTAGAGAAATTTTAAAACTTAATCCAAGGCTAGCACCATATAAAGTTGCTGTACTTCCTTTAATAAAAAAATATCATAGTGAGAAAGGGGAAGAAGTTTATAAATTATTTAAAAAAGAATTTATGTCTTTATATGATGATGCTGGAACTATTGGTAAAAGATATAGACGTCAAGATATTATTGGAACTCTTTATTGTATAACAATTGACGATAATACATTAAATGATAATATTGTTACAATTAGATATAGAGATACTATGAAACAAATTTCTTTACCAGTTAAAGAAGCTATAAAATATATTAAAGAAAATATTGAAAAGTACTAAATTCGACAAATTAGTACTTTTTTGATTGTAAATACTTGAAGTATAAAGTGTATCGTGTTATAATTTGAAATGAAATGAGGGGAGGTTTGTTCTATGACGGTTGTAAAAGTTCGTAATGGCAAATTAGATGAAGCTATAAATAAATTCAAAACTAAGTCTGCAAGAGATGGTATCCCTTCTGCTGTAAAAAGTAAAAAACATCACGTTAAACCTGGTGAAAAACGTAGAGAAGCAAAAAAAGCGGCTATTAAAAATGCTAAAAAGAATGCTAAAAAAAATAGAAGAGATTATTAAAAGTTGCCATTTGGCAATTTTTTTACCTCAAAAATTTAAATTTATAGATTAAAATATATTTTTTGATATACTGTTTATAAGGAGGCTTTATGTTAGAAAAAATTACAAATGATATTAAAAAAGCAATGATTGCTAAAGATAAAATTACTTTAGAAGTTTTAAGAAGTATAAAAGGTGAAATTAAAAATAAAGAAATAGATAAAAAAGAAAGTTTATCAAAAGAAGAAATTATTACAGTAATTATGAAAGCTGTTAAGATGAGAAAAGAAAGTATTGCTGAATTTGAAAAAGCAGGAAGAAATGATTTAGTTGAATTAAATCAAGGTGAACTTGATATATTAAATTTATATTTACCTAAACTTATGAGCAATGAAGAAATTACAACTATTGTACTTGATGCAAAAAAAGAAAGTGGTGCAAAAGTGCAAAAAGACATGGGATTAATTATGAAAATAATTTCTCCAAAAGTTAAAGGCAAAGCTGATATGGCTCTTGTAAGTAAAATTATAAAAGATAATTTAGAATAAAAGAAAAACTTCTAAAATTTTAGAAGTTTTTTGTTGCTTTTTACTTTATATTTTTCATTTTCATTAATTATGGAATTTTGTGCTAATTGAGGAGAATAAACATCTTTAATTTTAAAATATTTATTACTCTCTTTTTCACTAAAATTATTTTTAATGTAATCATTAATTTCCTTTAAACCTTTATTTAAATTTACATTCCAAATATCCTTATCTAAACTATAATAACGAGTTTTTTCTTCAGATAAAAATATTTCTTTAATAATATTTCCATGTTCGTTTATTAATTCAATGCTTTTATCAAGTGTTGCTTCTACATAAGTTTCTCTCTGCTTTTTTTTAAGAACAATTTTTATTTTTAAAAGTTGATTGTTTATATAAGTATATTGACTAAGAGTTTGTAAAACTACATTACCAATTGTAGGATCAATTTGTTCAATAATAACCTCATCATTTTTGCCAGTTTTAAATTCATAATAATTTTTATCAATAAATAGTTGAAAATTCTGTTTAATTTTACATCTAAGATTTAATATTTGTATTAATTGTATTTCAGTATTTTCATTATTATATATTTTTTTAAATAATCAAAAAAGTCTTCTTGAAATTTAGGATTTTTAACAATTTCTTTATTGAATTTTGATTTTTTAATTAACATTTTTTCTATTATTTCATTTTTAGCGTTGTCACTTAATTTTTCCTTTTTCATGTGTTTTTTCTCCTTAAATACAAAAAATAGTGTATACCTTTTTAATAATTTTTACAGGTATTTTTTATAATATTGTTATAAAAAATTAGTTTTAAAATATAATTTAATAGGTGAGTGTATGCTTGATTTAGTTAGAAAGATACCTTTTTTTGAAGAAAATAGCTTTAAAATTTATATAACAAAAACTTTATTAAATTTAATTAATTATGATGAAATACTTCATTTTAGTGATACAAAAATAATTATTTTGATAAATAATCAGAATCTTGTTATAAAAGGTGAAAATTTAGTCATTTCAAAACTTTTAGAAAATGAGATATTAGTAAATGGTGAAGTAAAATCTATAGAAATTAGGTGAGAATATTGAAATCATATATTTATTTAAGCATTACAGGAAAAGATATTTATAGATATATTAAAAATCTTTTAAAACGTGGTATAAATTTTGAAAGTATTACTTATGTAAATAAAACTAATTGTATTATTAAAGTAACAAATTTAGATTATAAAAAAATTTTAGAAGTTAAAACTATATATAAACTTAATATAGTAAAATATGAAGGTATAAATAATATATATTATTTAATTTTAAAATATAAATATGCTTTAATAAGTTTTTTTGTTGGATTTATATTTTTATTTTTACTTAGTAATACAATTTGGGAAATTAACGTTATTCATAGTAATAATAAAACTAAAGAATATGTTTTAGAAGAACTTAAAAAACATGGAATTGAAAAACTAAAGTTAATGAAAAATTTTAATTCAATTGAAAAAATTGAAGAAAAGATTTTAAAAGAAAACAAAGATACTATTGAATGGATTGAAATAACTAGAAATGGTACAACCTATGAAGTAAAGTTAGTAGATAGAAAAATTAATAAAAAAGAAAATGAAACAAAACCACAAGATATAATAGCAAGAAAAAATAGTATAATAAAAAGTATTAGAGCTGAAAATGGAGATATTATAAAAGAGGTGAATGAATATGTTAAAAAAGGTGAAACAATAATAACTGGATTAATAACTGCAAACGAAGAAGTAAAATTTGTTATTGCCGCTAAAGGAAAGGTTTATGGAGAAGTATGGTATGTTGCAAAAGTTAAATTTCCTCTTGTTAGTAAAGAAATACTATATACAGGTAAATCAAAAACTGTATATAATATTAGATTTTTAAATACTAGATTAAATTTTTTTAATTTTAATGAATATGAAGACTCAAAAAGAGATACAAAAATTATTTACGATCATTTAAAATTACCTTTTAGTTTTAATAAAGATACAGTTTTTGAAGTGAAACAAATAAATAATGAGTATAATTATGAACAAGGGATATATGAGGCTATTAAACTTGCTACATCTAAAATAGAAGAAAGATTAAATGAGGGTGAATATATAATTAATAAAAAAGTTTTGAAAAAAAGACAAAATAATAGTATAATAGACATAGAAATATTTTTTAAGGTATGCGAAAATATTACTGATTATAAAAAAATAGAAAAAATTGATGAAGAAATAAAAGAAAAATAAGAGGTCTATATGTTTCAAAATACTATTGAAAATATTTTATTTGCAGTAACACCACTTTTAATTATTGTATCTGTTGCAGTTATTAGTATTAGAATAGCCTATATTATTAAATTTCATAATAAAATAGTTATATATAAAGAAATATATAATTATTTATTTGTATTATACATTTTAGTACTATTTAATGCAGTTTCATTTCAAGATAAAAGCTTAATTGGAACTAGTAATTTTATACCATTTAGAGAAATTTTTAGATATGATATATTTAATGATTTATTTTTTAAAAATGTTATTGGTAATGTTATATTAATGGTACCTTATACAGTATATATTTCTTTATTTTTAAAACCTAAAAATATACTACTGTCTTTATTTATGGTTTTAATACTTAGTTGTTCTATTGAACTTACTCAATTATATATATCTGGTAGAGTTTTTGATCTTGATGATATAATATTAAATTGTATTGGGGGTATAATTGGGTATTATGTTTATCATTTAATAGTTATTTTAAGAAATAAATTCCCTAAAATTTCAAATAATGATTTATTCTTAAATATAGTTTCTATTATATTTTTAATAGGGACAATTTTATATATAGTGAATTTTTGGAGATAAAATATGAAATATAATTACGAAATAATAGATGAATTTGATAGGGAAATTTTGTTTGAAGATGAAATACATAAACTAATAAAATACATTTTAAAACTTGAACAAATGGATAATGCAGTTTTTAATATCATATTTGTAGATAATAAATATATTAAAAAATTAAATTCTGAATATAGAAATAAAGATGCAGTAACTGATGTTATTTCATTCGCACTTTTAGATGATAATAGTTTTATTGAGGGAAAAATGTGCGTTTTAGGTGATATATATATTTCTACAGAAAAATGTATGTCTCAAGCAAAAGAATACGGAAATACTTTAAAAAGAGAAACATTATTTTTATGTACTCATGGTATGCTTCATTTGCTTGGATTTGATCATATAACAAAAAAGCAAGAAAAAATAATGTTTGATTATCAGGAGTTGATTTTAAATGAATATGACAAAATTTAATAGAAAAAAATATAAAAGATTTTCTTTTAAAAGAATATATAAAAGTTTTAATTATGCTTTTTGTGGTATAAAAAGTGCGTTTATTACAGAAAGTAGTATGATAGTTCATTTATTTGGTGCTATTTTTGTACTATTATGTGGTTTTTATTTTAATATTTCTATTATAGAGTGGTTATTTTTGATTCTTTGTATTGGACTTATATTTATTACAGAACTAATTAATACTTCAATTGAATATACAGTAGATTTAATTTCAGATAAGTATTCAAGCTTAGCTAAGGGAGCAAAAGATTCAGCTAGTGCATCAGTACTTTTTTCAGCAATATTAAGTAGTATAATTGGACTTATAATATTTGTTCCAAAAATACTAGAATTATTTTAAGGAGAACATATATGAAATCAGGATTTATATCAATAATTGGAAGACCAAATGTAGGAAAGTCAACAATATTAAATGCAATAATAGGAAAGAAACTTGCTATTTGTACAAGTACTTCAAATACTACTAGAAATAATATTTTAGGAGTTTATAATGCAAAAGATACTCAAATGGTATTTTTTGATACTCCAGGTATTCATAAACCTAAACAACATTTGGGTAAAGTTTTAAACAATTTAGCATACAATAGTGCTCATGATTCAGATGTAATTATGTTTATTATTGATGCTAGTGAAAAATTAGGTAAAGGTGATATGTTTGTTTTAGAACGTATTAAAGATATGAAAAAACCTGTTATTTTAGTAATAAATAAAATTGATAAAATGAAAAAAGGACAAATAATAGAAAAAATTATTGAATATAATGATTTGTATGAATTTAGTGAAATAGTTCCAGTATCGGCACTTAAAAAAAATAATATTGATAGATTATTAACAGTACTTAGAAATTATTTACCTGATG
Source organism: Bacilli bacterium (assembly GCA_047971215.1). Taxonomy (GTDB): domain Bacteria; phylum Bacillota_I; class Bacilli_A; order RF39; family JBKDZI01; genus JBKDZI01. The sequence continues at coordinate 42,996 of JBKDZI010000016.1, forward strand.
ATGTAGAATATTACGATAAAGAATTTATTTCAGATATTACTCGTGAATTTATGATTGCTGAAATTATTCGTGAAAAAGTAATTAATAATACAAAAGAAGAAGTTCCTCATAGTGTAACTTGTGTTATTGAAAAAGTTATAGATGATAAAGATAAACTAATTATTTCTGCTTTAATAGTAGTTGATAGAGACGCTCTTAAAAAGATTATTGTAGGAAAAAGTGGTTCAATGATTAAAAAAATTGGTACATCAGCAAGATATGCAATCCAAAAAGAATATAATAAAACAATACATTTAGATTTATTTGTCAAAACTGTTAAAAATTGGAGAGAAAAAGATAAATTATTAATTGAACTTGGAATTATAAATACAGATGAATAATTTTTAAAAGTTTTTACCATTATATTAATGGTGATAATATGAAAATTCAAGCTTGGAAAAAATTTGCTGAATCTGGAAAAATTGAAGATTATTTAGAATATAGTCGTATGAAAGAAGGCATAAATGACAATAGAGAAAATAGAAGGGATAATAATAAATGAATTAGATAGTGGTGAATCTAGTAAAATTATTAATGTTTTAACTAAAAATAAAGGCGTTATTGGTATTATGTGTAAAGGCGCAAAAAAAATGAAAAGTAAATTTTCAGGTGTAACAGGAAAACTGACTTACGCCTTTTTTCATATTTATTATAAAGAAAATAAATTATCTACTTTAATTAGCGTCGATGTTATTAATCCTTTGTTAAATTTAAAAACAAATATTGAAAGTTTAGCTTATGCTAGTTATAATCTTGATCTTATTAAAGGAGTTTCTAGAGAAAATTCTGGGATCGAAGTTTATGAAATATTTAAAAACTCATTAATTAAAATTAATGAGGGAATTGATCCATTTGGGATTACAAATATTGTAGAGCTTAAATGTTTAGAATTTTTAGGTATAAAACCTATACTTGATAGATGTGTTTCTTGTGATAAAACCCAAAACATAAAAACTATCTGTGCTTTTAAAGGCGGTTATATATGTGAAAACTGCTACGAAGGTGAATATATTTATTCTGATAAAACTCTTGGTTTAATTAGAAATTTATATTATGTAGATATTAATAATATTAGTAAATTTGATATAAGTAATGAAACAAAAACTGAAATAAACAGATTCATTACAGAATATTATGATAGATATTCTGGAATATATTTAAAATCAAAGAAGTTTATTGAAAAATTTAAAATTTAATACAAGTAAAAACGCTAATTAAAAGCGTTTTTATTTATTGAATTACCAAATTAATGGTCTAATAATATACAAATCTTTAAAATTTTGTCCAGCAACTTCATTTAGAGTTTTTTCTTGAATTGTATTATTTATATCAGCAATAAAAATTTGATATCCATTTGAAAATAATTCTTCTATAACTCCAGGAAAAGCAAGTTTTTTATCAAGAACAAAAAAGTCTATTTTTTTCTTTATAATATCTGGATTTGGTATATAATTTATTGAAATACCTTTTTTATGATTGATATTAACTAAATCTAAAAAATCATAAGCATGTTCATCTGGAACTGAAATAAATAAATTTAATTTTGGATATCTATTAACTATTTTTGAAACATTTTGGGCAACTTCTTTGCACTTATCAATACAATCAATATTAATTAAAATTAATTTATTTGAATCCATATTTCTTAAAAAATCATTTAATTGTACAATAAATTCATTACTTGATGTGATTTTTTTTATATTTTCATTTAATTGCTCCAAAGTAAAATATTCTGTTTTTTCTTGAGCTAAAGATCCAACTGTTGGAACTCTAATTAAAATTACCTTATTATCTTTTGTACCAGATACTTTAATTTCGCCACCATAAAATTTTTCATTTTTTAAATCTATTTTAAATTTCCCTATTTGATTAGCTAAAAAAACCTTATTAGCAGTACTTATTGAATCCCCTAAAATATATTTTGCCATATTTCACCTCTCTATAATATTAAGTATGTAATTATAATAAAAAGGTGTCTTATAATTTCTATTTTTTTACAAAATATGATATAATTTCAAAAGGAAGTGATTAGAGTGAAAACACCAAATTTAAATGATGCAAGATTAAGAGAAAAAACAAAAATAAATATAATAGATAGTTCAAATATTAAAATACCTCAAATTGGAATAGGTAAAACTTATAATATTAGAACTTATGGTTGTCAAATGAATGTCCATGATAGTGAAAAAATTAGTGCTATATTAGAAACAATGGGATATAAAAAAGAAGATAATTATCTAAAAGCAGACATTATAATTTTAAATACATGTGCTGTTCGTGAAAATGCTCATAATAAAGTATTTGGTTTTTTAGGTAGAATAAAACATTTAAAAAGAGATAGACCAGATATTTTAGTTGGTCTTTGTGGTTGTATGAGTCAAGAAGAGGTTGTAGTAGAAGAAGTACTTAATAAATATGCTTGGCTTGATATTGTTTTTGGTACACATAATATTCAAAATTTACCAAAATTATTATTAAATAGTATTGAAGAAAGGAAAATTGAAGTAGAAGTTTTAAGTAATTCTTCTGATATTGTAGAAAATTTACCAATTAAACGTGACAGTAAATATAAAGCATTTGTAAATATTATGTATGGTTGTGATAAATTTTGTACATATTGTATAGTTCCATATACAAGAGGAAAGCAAAGGAGTCGTAGAAAAGAAGATATTTTAAATGAAATTCAAAAACTAAAAAATGATGGTTATAAGGAAATAACTTTACTTGGGCAAAATGTAAATTCCTATGGAAAGGATTTTGAAAATAGTAATTATCGTTTTGAAAATTTACTTGAAGATTCAGCTAAAATTGGTATTGAAAGAATTTTCTTTGTAACAAGTCATCCTTGGGACTTTACAGATAGCATGATTGATATAATCGCAAAATACGAAAATGTTTGTCCTTTTATTCATTTACCTGTTCAATCAGGTTCTACAAAAATACTAAGAACTATGGGTAGAAGATATTCAAAAGAAGATTATTTAACTTTAGTTTCTAAAATTAGAAAGAAAATTCCTAGTGCTACTATTTCTACAGATATTATTGTTGGTTTTCCAAATGAAACTAAGGAAGATTTTGAAGAAACTTTAAGTGTGGTAAACATATGTAAATATGATTTGGCTTATACATTTATATATTCAAAAAGAGAAGGTACTCCTGCTGCAAAAATTGATGATAATATCCCGTTAGAAATTAAAGAAGAAAGACTACAAAAACTAAATATGCTTGTTAATAATTATGCTAAAGAGAATAACGAAAAATTAATTGGACAAACTTTAAGTGTTCTTTTAGAAGGTGTAAGTACTAAACATAAAAATATGTTATATGGACATTCTAGCACTATGAAAAATGTAAATGTTTTTTGTGATGAGTCTTTACTTGGACAAATTGTTAATGTTAAAATTACTAATGCAAAAAGCTTTAATTTAGAAGGTGAATTAATAAGTGAGTAATATATTTGAAAAAATTGACAATTTAGAAAAAGAAATATTAAATACAGAAGAATATAAATATTATAAGAAAGTTTCTACAAAGTTAAATAATAATGAATTCATTATGAATTTAATAGAAGATATAAAAATATTACAAAAATTATTAGTTAATGCAAAGTATAAAAAATTAGATTACAATTCTATTGAAAATGAGTATAATGAAAAATTAAAAATATTAGAAGATATCCCACTTTATAATCAATATAAAGATTCTATAGAAAATTTAAATAACATATTTATAAATATAACTAATATAATTGAAAGTTCAATTAATATGTAAACTTTTTCCCCATCATTCATAATATGTTATAGGAGGGGATAATAATGGCTATATTTAAAGAAATCGTATCAAGAACAATACTTGGAAAAGGTAAAAAAGCTTTTACAGATGAAAATGTAATTAGTGCATCTGAAGAGGTATCTACTATACTTGGATGTTGGATAATCAATCATACTTTTTCAGGTAGAAAAATTGAAAATTCTATTACTATTGATGGAAGTTATGATGTTAATATTTGGTATTCTCATAATGGAGATACAAAAACAAATGTTATTACAAAAACAATAAATTATACAGAACAAGTAAATATGCGTTTAAAAGCAGAAGCATATCCTAATGATACTGAAGTAATTATTAGATCACTTTCAGACCCAAGTTGTGTAGATATAAAAGCAAATGGATTAAATGTTTCTTTTGTTGTTAAAAAAGAACTTGGTATTGAAGTTGTTGGAGATGCGAAAATTAAGGTTCAAGTTGAAGAAGAAGAAGAACCTTGGGATTTAATTGAAGATGAACTTGAAGAATCTGAAATTGATAAACAAATAGAAGAAATAAATGAAGACTTTTTAGACTAGATTCGATAAATTTTTCACTTTTGATTATGTAAACTATAATCAAGAGGTGAATTATGAAAGATTATAATAATTGTAATAAATTAAATGCTTTACTAGAAAATGCAATTTATGCTAGATTAAAAGCAAGTGTAGAAATTTTTAAAAATGCGTAAACTCTAATAAAAATTAGGGTTTTTTTGTTAATATATTCAATATAAAATATTGTAAATAATTTAATAATGTGAGATAATCACTACATAGGAGGAACTTATGGATAATAAAAACTTAAATTTAATTATTGGCATTGTACTTTTAATATGTGGTGGATGGATATTATTAAATCCAGTTGATACACTGCAAGCTATGTATACAATTGTAGGTTCCATATTTATAGTACGCTCATCTTTTGGAGTATTTAATTATTTTAAAGGTAACAAAAAGAAACAAACAATATATGAAATAATTTTAGAATTTATAAAAATAATTTTTGGTATTTTACTTATTGTTAAATTTATTCCAGTAACTAAAATAGTTGTATATATAATTGCAGTTTTCTTAGTATTTGAAGCTTTATTTACTTTATATATTTCATTATTTGTTAAAAAACTTGATAAAGAAGTATCTAGAAGTCTTATAATAGATGGAGTAGTTACATTAATATTTGCAGTTTTTTTATTTACAAATTCAGTGGCAACAGTATCTGCAATAATAATTTCATTTGGTGTACTTATATGCTTACTTGGAATTGCAAATCTTATTTATTATTTTAAAAAATTAAAAATGAGTGCATAAAGTATTAATTTTTTATGTATACAAATATTAAATATTTAGATTTACTTTTAATTTTATTCCTTTTGTAATATAATTAGTGTATGTAAATGGAGGAAAAAATGAATAAACCTAAAGGAACTTATGATGTTTTTGGGCAATATGGAAAAAAATTAACTCATGTTAATAATATTTATCAGGAGCTTATGGAAAATTATAATTATGAATTTATTAGAACGCCAGTTTTTGAATCATCTGAACTTTTTCATAGAGGAATGGGAGAATCTACAGATGTAGTTACAAAAGAAACTTATGATTTTAAAGATAGAGGTGGTAGAAATATTACTTTAAAACCTGAAGGAACTGCTGGTGTTGTAAGGTCTTTAATAGAAAATAAATTATATGTAGATGAATTTAAGAAATTTTTTTATTTTACACCTTGTTTTAGATATGAAAGACCAGGTAGTGGTAGATTTAGAGAATTTTACCAATTTGGATGTGAAGTATTTGGATCTAAAAATCCTTTAGTTGATGCTGAGGTTATATTAATTGCTTACAATTTCCTAAGTTTAATTGGAATTAATAATTATATTGTTAAAATTAATTCTCTAGGTACAAACGAAGAAAGAAAAAAATATAAAGAAGCTTTAATTAAATATTTAAATCCACACATTGATACTTTATGTGATGATTGTAAAGATAGAATAAATCAAAATCCTCTTAGAATTTTAGATTGTAAAATAGATGATAAAAAAGAAGTAATTAAAAATGCACCTAATATTTTAGAATTTTTAGGAAAAGAAAGTTTAGAACATTTTAATGAAGTTAAAAGTTATTTAGATCTTTATGAAGTAAATTATGAAATAGATTTTACTTTAGTTCGTGGATTGGATTATTATTCTCACACAATTTTTGAAATTGTTTGTCTTGATGAATCATTAGGTGGTGCCTCAACTTTAGTAGGTGGTGGTCGTTATGATTCTTTAGTAGAAACTTTAGGTGGTCCAAGTACTCCTGCTTGTGGTTTTGGTATTGGTAGTGAAAGATTACTTTCTTTAGTAGATTTAGATGAAGAATTAAATGGTATTGATGCTTATGTTGTGCCAGTTAATAAAGAAGATGAAGAATATGCTTTAAGTATAATTGAAGAACTTAGACTTACAAGATTTAAAATTGATTTAGATTATATGAATAGAAGTTTTAAAAGTAAACTAAAACAAGCTGATAAATTAAATAGTAAATTTATTATAATTGTTGGAGAAGAAGAAAGAAAAAATTTCAAAGTCAAAATTAAAGATACTCTTTTAAAAGAGGAAACTACTATTGAAGTTGCAAGTCTGTTAGAATATTTAAGTGAGAGAAGTATAATATGACAAACGAGCAATTAATGGAATTAGCAGTTACTACAAGACAAAAAGCATATGTTCCAATTTCTCATTTTAAAGTAGGTGCTGCTGTACTTTGTGAAAGTGGTAATATTTATACTGGTTGTAATATAGAAGATATTACAGGAATTGGTGTAACTAATATTTGTGGAGAGAGAAATGCTTTTTTAAAACTTATTGAAAAAAGAGATTTTAAACCAGTGAAAATAGCTATTGCTGGTGGAAAAAATGAATTAATAAAATGTATGCCTTGTGGTGTATGTAGACAATATATGTATCCTTTTAACAAAAATTTAATTATTATAGTAGAAGAAAATCAAAAGTTACTTGAATATAAATTATCAGATTTATTAAAAGATGGTTTTTATATAGAAATAGGGGAAAAAGATGAAAGTTAATATAGATAAGCTAAGTTTAAATTTTAATAATGAAGTTACAATTAGTGGATTTGTAGATACAATTAGAGATTTGCAGTATGTTCAATTTTTAGTTATAAGAGATAATACTGGTAAAGTTCAAGCAACAATTGAAAAAAATGATGAAAATAAAGAATTAAATGAAATTGTTAGTACTTTAACAAATGAAAGTACTGTGTATATTACTGGTATAATTTATGAAAATGAAAAAGTTAAACTAAATAAAATGGAACTATTTCCTAGTAATATTGATATTACTAGTTTATCTGATGAAAATATTCCATATGTATTTAAAAATCCCCAATCAGCAGATAGAGAAACTAGACTTGATTATCGATTTTTAGATTTAAGACTTGAGAAAAATAGAACTACTTTTCAAATTTCATCTTTTTTAGAACATTCTATGAGGGAATATTTTGTAAATAATGATTATATTGGTATAAATTCTCCAAAAATTTCAGGAGAATCTTCTGAAGGTGGAAGTGAAGTATTTAAACTAGATTATTTTGGAACTCCAGCATGTCTTGTTCAATCTCCACAGTTATATAAACAAATGGCAATTAGTTCAGGATTTAATAGAGTTTTTGAAATGGGAACAGTTTTTAGAGCTGAAAATTCACATACTTCTTATCATTCTACTGAAATTTTTATGATTGATGCTGAAATATCTAATATAAATTCACATGTAGATATAATGGATGAACTTGAAAATATGCTTAAATATTCTCTTACTAAAGTTAAAGATAAATATAAAGATAAATTAAAAGAAATGTTTAAATCTGAAATTAATATTGAAAATCCATTTCTTAGAATTTCATTTGATGATGCAAAAATAATATTAAAAGAAAAAATGAATTATGTTGGAGAAAATCCAGAGGATTTTGAAAGAAAAGAAGAGGATTTACTTTGTAAATATGCAAAAGATAAACATAAAACGGATTTTGTATTTGTAGATAAATACCCATATAGTGTAAGACCTTTTTATACTAAAAAAGATGGAAATAATAAAACTTTATCTTTTGATCTTTTATTTAAAGGTATTGAAATTACAAGTGGTGCTCAAAGAGAACATAAATATGATGTTTTAATAAATCAAATTTCTGAAAAAGGAATTAATCCTAAAACGATGACTTCATATACTGATTACTTTAAATATGGAATATTTCCTCATGGCGGATTTGGATTTGGATTTAATAGGCTTATTATGAAATTATTAAATTTTGATAATATTAGAGAAGCTACATTTATATATAGAGGTCCTACAAGAATTAGACCATAAAAAGGAGAAATAAATGCATATTGGAATTATATTAGATGGAAATAGAAGGTGGGCAAAAGAAAAAAATCTTCCATCATTAAAAGGACATGAAAAAGGAGCTAAAGCTATAGAAAATCTTGTTAAAAACCTTTATGAAGATAATCTTGGAATTAATATACTCACCATATATGCTTTTTCTACTGAAAATTTTAATAGAAGTGATGAAGAAGTATATTATCTTTGTAAATTATTTAAGCAAATGATTAAAAAATTAACTAAAAACATTAAAGATAAAAATGTAAAAGTTAATATATGTGGAGATAAAAGCTTATTTACTGAAGGTTTACAAAAGGAATTATTAAGTTGTGAAAATATCACTAAAAATAATAATGGATTAATATTTAATATATGTCTTGGGTATAGCGGTAGACTAGATATAGTCAGTGCTGTAAAAAAGATTGTTGATAAGGGTATTAAATCAGAAGATATTACTGAACAATTAATTAGTGATAATTTATATACTAAAGGTCTTAAAGATCCTGATATGATTATTAGAACTAGTGGAGAAAATAGGCTTAGTAATTTTTTAACATATCAAAGTGCTTATTCTGAGTTAATATTTATTAAAAAATATTGGCCTGATTTTGATATAAATACATTAAAAGAATGTTTAAAAAAATTTAATAAACGAAACAGACGATTTGGAAAGTAGGGAATTATGAAAAATAAAAAATTATATTTATCAACTAAAGATGTAAAATTAACAGGATTATGTGGTGGCTTTTCAGAAATGATGGAAGTAGATTCTACTATTGTAAGAGCAGCTTTTATATTATTATCTTGTTTTAGATGGCCACTTATTATTGCTTATTTTATCATTTATATATGATTACACCAAAAAATCCTAATAAGGAATTAAAAGATGTCACGGACAGAAAATAATCAAAAATTAGAAAATATAAGAATAATAGAAAAAAGCTTAGTTAAAACTTATAGAAAAGAAATATTCAGTAAATTTATTAAAGCTATAAAAGAATATGAACTTATAAAAGATGGAGATAAAATTGCTGTTTGTATAAGTGGTGGAAAAGATAGTTTTTTACTTGCAAAATGTATGCAAGAATTAAAAAGGCATAATACTATAAATTTTGAAGTAGAATTTTTAGTTATGAATCCAGGGTTTTCTAAATTTAATATAGATTCTTTAAAATTAAATTTAAAAAAATTAGAAATACCTGCTCATATTTATGAAAGTAATATTTTTGCTGTAGTAGACGAAAAAATGAAAGAAAAACCTTGTTATATGTGTGCTAGAATGAGAAGAGGTTTTTTATATAGTAAGGCTAAAGAACTTGGTTGTAATAAAATTGCTCTTGGACATCATATAGATGATGTTATTGAAACTATTATGCTTGGACTTTTTTATAACGGACAATTTAGCAGTATGCCACCAAAATTAAAAAGCGATAATTTTGAAAATATGGAATTAATAAGACCACTTTATTTAATACGTGAAAAAAGTGTTATTGCGTGGAGAAATTATAATAATTTAGATTTTATGAATTGTGGTTGTACTGTTACTCAAACTAAAGTAGATAGTAAAAGAGCATATATTAAAAAATTAATCAAAGAATTAAAAGAAGAAAATAAAAGTATAGATTTAAATATTTTTAAAGCTAGTGAAAATATAAATTTAAATACTACATTAGGTTATATTAAAAATGGTGAAAAATGTACTTTTTTAAATAAAAATTTATGATATAATTATTTATGAAGGAGAAAATTATGAAATTAGAAGGAACTAAAACATTAGAAAATTTAAAAACTGCATTTGCAGGTGAAAGTCAAGCTCATACAAAGTATAAATATTATGCTTCAAAAGCTAAAGCTGACGGATATGTTCAAATTTCTAACATATTTGAAGAAAGTAGTAATAATGAAAAAGAACATGCTAAAATTTGGTTTAAATTAATTAATGATGGAATACCATCAACTATTGAAAATTTAAAAGACGCAGCAAACGGTGAAAATTATGAGTGGACTGATATGTATGCTAACTTTGCTAAAACTGCGAAAGAAGAAGGATTAGATGATATTGCAACTCTTTTTAAAGATGTTGGAGAGGTTGAAAAACATCATGAAGAAAGATTTAAAAAATTACTTGAAAATATTGAAAATGATAGTGTTTTTAAAAAGAATGAAAAAGTTGCTTGGAAATGTTTAAATTGTGGTCATATCCATTATGGAAAAGAAGCTATAGATATGTGTCCAGTTTGTGCTCATCCAATTAAACATTTTGAAGTTCAAAAAATTAACTATTAATGGATAATTTTTAAAATTTGTGTTATACTAATATTGCCAGTAGTAATTGAAATCTACACATATACATAGGGAACTTGATTATTGTTTTGTGCGCATGCTATCTTTTTAAGATAGAAGCCTAATAAATGATATGTAGTGCCCACCTGAGCTTTTTCGGGATGTACAATTCTACTGGTTTTTTAATTGATTTTTAAAATAGATATTTATAATATCTATTTTTTTATTAAATTTCGTGTATTTTTGACATTTTTATTGACACAATATTATTACATGATATAATTGAAAATAGGGTGAGTGTATATGAAAAAATTAAAAAATATATTATTTATATTATTAACATTTAGTATGTTTGGAGCGTGTGAATTATATGCTTGGCAAGTACACGATAATAGTCCAGATAGTCCAAATGATGTTGGCGTATATATGAATTATAAAGTTGATGAGACTATATTAATAAATGATAAAAATCTTACGGATGCTACAAATTTAAAAGTTGGAGATATTATTACTTATAAAGCCAAAATTTCCAACACTGGTGATGCGATTATTGATGTATTTAATGTAAAAGGCACAATGACAATTTCTGATAGCAATTCTACAAATAAAATAACTAAAGATTTTAATATTGCTAAAGGGGATTCACTTAAGCCAACAGAATCTGGTAACATTCCTGCACTTGCAATAGGTGAAACGACTGAAGTAACATGGACATATACTATTACAAAAGAAATTTATGCAACATCATCGATTAATTTTAATGTTAATGTTGGTTTTAATTATGTTGCACCATTTAATGAAGTAGAATATAACGTATTGTATAGTAAAGATGGTATTAATTATTTTAACCATGATGAGTTAACTAAACAAAAATTTAGTAGTAATGATTATATTTATTTTAGATTTACATTAAAAAATACTAGTTCTACTGAAACTTTAAATAATGCTAGTGGTTTTGGATATTTAAGAGTTGAATCAAGTTCAGGTTCTGAATATTTCTATATTGGACAAGCGCCATTTGATCCTATTTTGCCTGGAAAAAGTCAAACTATAGATTTTAATAATTTTTATCTTCCCCCAAAAAAAAATACTAATTATTTAGATCATACTAATGCTACTGTGAGTTTTGCTAGTCATTTAGGATTATATGGACTTTGCCCTGAAGAATTTTTAGTAATTAAAAGGGTAGAACAAATATATGCAACAACTTTTAATAATTTGACTGCTGAAAAAGGTTATGATATAAGCCTAATTGTAACTGATAATGATGAAAGTGGAAATGAAGTTAGTTTAGATGAAAAAGATGAAATTTTTACATATACTTCTTCGTATAAATTCACTGATTGTACTAATTCATTTGAAGAAGTCATATTATATAACCATTATCAAGCATATCTAACAATTTTTGAAGATGAAATTTCAGTAAACTGGTCTGATGGTGAAGTTGTTGATAAATCATTATATAAGATAGAAATTAAAAATCAGAAAGAACTAATTGTTACTATGCTAAAATCTAATGGAAATTATGATTATTTGAAAAATAAAAGTATTTCTGTTAACACTCCAGTCATGATTGAAGAATATATCAGTGATGAATTATATGAAAAGTTAAAAACAAAACATATAACGCATGTAGCAGATTTATATATTAAAACGGCTGGTAATAATCCTGTCTGTGGTGTTGATTCTAAAAATAGTAATTTAAATGATAACAAATATCAAAGTATTTCATCTTATGTTGTTTATGTTCTTCCACCAGGAGCACTTCCAAGAACTGGCCTTTCAGATATAAGTAATATTTGGATGGGAATATTATTTATGATATTTGCAGGTGGAATATTTATACTTTCAAAATATAGAAAAGCTTAATCAAGCTTTTTTGTTTGTATAAATATTTATATTTTGTTATAATATTTATATGTGTAATAAATACAATTAAGTAAGGAGACTTTTATGACTTTAATTTATTTTTTATTAATTCTTGGCATAATGATATTTGTTCATGAACTTGGACATTTTGTTTTTGCTAAAAAATGTGGAATGTATGTCCATGAATTTGCACTTGGAATGGGACCAAAAATTTTTTCTTTTACTAGAAAAAATGATGAAACTATATATAGTTTAAGACTTTTACCAATAGGTGGATTTTGTGCTATTGCAGGCGAAGATAACGATATGGCTAAAGATAAAAAAGTTGATAAAGAAAAACTTTTTAATAATAAATCTTTCAAAGACAAATTTTTAGTTTTAATAGCTGGTGCAATGTTTAACTTTATTTGTGCATTAATTATTTTGTTTGTTATTAATTTAATATATGGTGCAAGAACAGGAGAATCGTATGTTTCAGAAAAACTAAAAAATTATCCAGCATATGAATCAAATCTTGAAAAAGGAGATATTATCCATAAAGTTAATGGTAAGTCTGTAAATAGCTTAGAGGATATATATTTATATATGGAAATTGCTAATAAAACTACAGATACTATATTTTCAATAGAAAACAAAAATGGTGATTTAAAAGAAGTAAAAATCAAACCAAAATATGATGAGAAAACTGAAAAATATATGTATGGAATAGCATTTAATCAAGTAGTAGAAAAAGGATTTTTATCGTCTATTAAATATACATTTGTTAATTTTAAAAATCTTATATTAAATATGGGAAAAACTCTTATAAATTTAGTAAATTCTAATTTAGAAATTGAAAATATGAGTGGTCCAATTGGTGTTTATAAACATGTTGAAACAATAGAAACTGATGATATTATTACAAATATTGCTAATATGGCAATGTTAACGGCGCTTTTAAGTATTAATGTAGGATTTATAAATTTACTTCCTATACCTGCTTTAGATGGTGGTAGACTTGTATTCTTAATTTTTGAAAAAATATTAGGTAAAAAGATAAATTCAAGACTAGAAAATGTAATGAACTTTGTATTTTTTATATTACTAATGGCTCTTATGGTAGTAGTAACTTATAATGATATATTAAAATTATAGGAGGGTTTATGGAAGAATTTATTGAAAAACTTACTTATTATTCTTTTATAACAAATTATTCTTATAAAGAAAGTGATACTATTACTAAACAATTAATTTTATTATATAAAGAAAGTATTAGTAGTTATAAAAATAAAGAGAGAATAAAAGAAGTAGGATTAATATTATTAGACGAAATTATATATAAATTTTTAACAGACTTGATATATAAAAATGAACTTATAAAAAATGAAATCAAAATAACAACAAAAGATTTAGTAAAATTTGATGAGAAATATACTCATAAATTTAATGAAAGTAAGAATATTTGGATATGATTATTGATGTATTAGTCGAAGTAGGAGTTAAAAAAAACGACGGAATCTTTAAATATAAGGTTCCTGAAGAATATAGACAATTTATTAAAAAAGGTGTAAGAGTAGTTGCTCCTTTTGGTAATATGACGTTATTAGGTTTTATAATTAATATACGAGAGGAAAATAGTGATTTTAAGTTAAAAGATATAATAGATGTAATTGATAAAAAGCCAATTATAGATGAAGATCTTTTTAAATTAGCCTATCACCTTAAAGAAACTACACTAGCAAGTTTAATATCTTGTTTTCAATGTATGCTTCCAAGAGGTGTCAAAGCTAAAATAAAAGAAAATATTAAACCAAAATATAAAAAGTTCATTAAAAGAAAAGTGAATATAAATCAAATTGAAGCAATTATTCAAACTTGTAGATCAAATGTAAGAAAAGAATTATTAACTCGTCTTTTAGACGATGAAATCATTGAATACGAAAGTAAATTTAATGTAGCTACCAAAAAATTAATTGAAAAAAGTATAATTGAAATTCTTGAAAAAGAAGAGTATAGATTAAATAATATATCTTCTATAATTGACGAAAATAAACAATTAAATAATCAGCAACAAATTGTAGTAGATACAGTTTTAAAATCTTTAAATAAAAGTGAAACTTTTTTATTACATGGAGTAACAGGTAGTGGTAAAACAGAATGTTATATAAATATTATAAAAGAAGTATTAAAACAAGGCAAAAGAGCTTTAATCCTAGTTCCTGAAATTAGTTTATCAATGCAAGTTCAAAATCAGTTTATAAATAGATTTAATTATAAGATAGCAATACTTCATTCCGGCCTTTCAAAAGGTGAAAAATTTGATGAATGGCGTAAAATTAATAATAATGAAGTAGATATAGTAATTGGTGCTAGAAGTGCTATATTTGCTCCGATTAAAAATCTTGGAATTATTATTATAGATGAAGAACATGAATCAACATATAAACAAGATAATAATCCAAAATATCATGCAACAGATATAGCTATTTTTCGTAGTAAAAATAATTCTTTTCCAGTTATTTTAGGAAGTGCAACTCCACGGCTTGAAAGTTATGCAAGAGCAGGTAAAGGTATTTATACTTTACTTACAATAAATAAACGTGCTAATAATAAATTTATGCCTAAAGTTGAAATTGTAGATTTATCTGAAACAAAATCAGCAAATAATATAATATTTTCTAATAGGCTCTTAGATAAAATTAGAGAAAAAAAAGATAAAAATGAACAAATTATTTTATTTCTAAAGAGAAGAGGTTTTTCAACCTTTATAACTTGCAAATCTTGTGGTTATGCTTATAAATGCCCTGATTGTGAAATAAGTCTTACATACTATAAATCAAGTAATATGCTTAGGTGTAATTATTGTGGATATAATATATCAAAGCCACATATATGTTCTAATTGCAACGAAGATGCTCTTGATTATTTAGGTCTTGGAACAGAAAAGTTAGAAAAAAAATTACTTGAAATAATGCCTGATCTTAGAACTATTAGAATGGATCAAGATACCACACAAAGAAAAAATTCGCACAAAAATATTATAAATAAATTCAAAAATCATGAAGTAGATGTTTTAATTGGTACTCAAATGATAGCAAAAGGTTTAGATTTTCCAAATGTTACTTTAGTTGGTGTAGTTAATGCAGATTCATCTCTAATGATACCAGATTTTAGAAGTAGTGAAAAAACTTTTAGTTTGTTAATGCAAGTATCTGGTAGAAGTGGAAGAAGTCAAAAAGATGGTGAAGTTATTATACAAACATATAATAAAGATCATTACAGTATTTTTTATGCTTCTAAGCAAGATTATATTAGTTTTTATAAAGAAGAACTTAAAATACGTCATTCTACAGGTTATTCTCCATTTTATTATATGATTGGAATAAAGGTAATCTCTTCTGATTATGATTTAGTTAAAAATCATGCAAACAACGTTAAAAACTTTCTAGCATCTAACTTGTCAATAGAAACGAAAATATTAGGGCCAACGGTATCAAATGTGTTTAAATATAGAAATAAATATAGAATGCAACTAATAATTAAGCATAGAAATGATCCTAAATTAAATGAAGCACTTAATACTTTAATCAAGTTATATAACGATATTTCACATATTGATATTGATATTGATATAAACTTTATCAATTTATAAAGATATTTCACTTTTATTATTGCATTTATTCAATAAAAATGATAACTTTATACTGTAGGTAAGACAAATTACCCACGAGGAGGTTCAAAAATGAATAAAACTGAATTAGTAGCATTTATTAGTGAAAATGCTGGTTTAACTAAAGCTGATGCTACAAGAGCATTAGAAGCAACTATTGATGGAATTATGGAAGGTACAAAAAACGGTAAAGTTACTTTAGTTGGTTTTGGTACATTTGAAATGAAAAGAAGAGAAGCTAGAATTGGAAGAAATCCAAGAACTGGTGAAGAAGTTACTATTGCTGCAAGAAATGCTGTTAATTTTAAAGCTGGTAATAAATTCAAAGAAGAACTTAATTAGTAACTATAGGGACTATATGTCCTTTTTTTATGGGAGACATAATGAATGATGCAATTGATGTATTAAAATTATTAAATGATAAAATAAATAAAAGTTATATTGTTGGCGGATTTGTACGAGATTATCTTTTAAAAAGAGGCAGTCCTGATATTGATATTGCAACAAGTATGCCATATGAAAAAGTTATAGTAGTTTTAAAAGATTATATAGTTAATACAAATAAAAATTATTTTAATGTAAATATTAAATATAATAATATACCTATGCAAGTAACATCATTTAGAATAGAACACGATTATTTAGATTTTAGACGACCTAGCAAAATAAGTTATACATCTAGTTTTATAGAAGATTTGCAAAGAAGAGATTTTACAATTAATACTTTTGCAATAGATGAAAATGGTAATGTATTAGATTTATTAAATGGAAGTTATGATCTTTCTTGTAGACTTATAAAAACTGTAGGAAGTGCAGATATTAAAATTAAAGAAGATGCACTTAGAATACTTAGAGCTATTAGATTTTGTATTATTTTAGATTTTAAATTAGATGAAGAGTTAAAAATTGCTATTATGAAATATAGAGAAAATATAAAATATTTAAGTAAACAGGTTATTAAAAAAGAAATTGATATACTATTTGGTCATAAATTTGTTTTAAAATCATTAGAAATTTTTAAGGAATTTGATTTAATTTCAATACTTGAAATTAAAAATACATCTAAATTTAATCCAACTTTTGATATTTTAGGAAATTATATGCAATTAGTAAATATAGATTCATATCCTTTTACTAAACAAGAATTAAAAATAATTAGAAAATTAAACGCATTAACAAATTCAAATTTAAAAAACCCTATTAATTTGTTTAATCATAGTTTTTTCCAAATTAAAATTGCTTGTCAAATTAAAAATGAAGATTTTGATAAAATAAAAAATATTTATAAAAACATGGAAATAAAGTATTATAAAGATCTAGAAATTACTACTGATGAAATCATTAAGTTAACTTTATCAAATTATAAGTTAGTAAAATCTATCAAAGAAGACATAATACAAAAAATTTTAATTGGCGATATAAAAAATGATAAAAGAAGTATTAAACATTACTTAATATCATAATTTTAAACAGGTGAACATATGAAGAAATTATTTTTTTTCCTAATTTCATTTGTTTTTTTTATATCAATTTTTTTAACTTTACCAAACAATAAATATGATTTAAATATTAATTAAGGAGAAATAGCTTTTTTAATTTTATAAAGAAAATATTACTATTGTATTTTAATTTCGGATAATAAAAATAATTATATAATTTAAGTAAATATTAAAAAAAGTGAAATATTTAATAACAAAATTAGAAATTTTATTATTA
>JBKDZI010000017.1:0-2064 GCA_047971215.1 Bacilli bacterium
AAATAGGAAAAGCCTTTGGTGGAAAAGATCATACAACAGTACTTCATGCTTATGAAAAAATATCTGAAGAAATTTTAAAAAATGAAAGTGTAAAATCATCCGTAAGAGAAGTAGAAAATAAAATAAAAATGTAATTTATCAACAATCCATGTTTATAAAAAACACAATATTATCCACAAATTATCAACAGTTTTAAATGTTATAATTTAAATGATTTATAGGCTTATCCACAAATTCACATAACCTACTACTAATACTACTATATATAATATATAATAATAAAAGAAAATCAGGAGGACATAATTTTATGAAATTTAATTGTAATCAACAAGTTTTATCAAAAGCTTTAAATACAGTTTCAAAAGCTGTTACTACAAGAACAACTATCCCAATATTAAAAGGAATATTAATAGAAACAAAGGAAAATCAAATAACATTCAGTGCTTCTGACTTAGATATAAGTATAGAAAAAACTATAGAAGCAAATGTTGATATTAAAGGGAGTACAGTTGTATCAGCAAAATTGTTTACTGATATTATAAAGAAACTTCCAAATGAAAATATTTTTGTAGAATTAATCGATGATAATAATCTTCTTATAAAAACTGCTCATAGTGAATTTACTATTGTAGGACAATCTTCTGATGAGTTTCCAAATATAGGAGAAATGTCAGAAGTTAAAACAAGAATGCTTTTTGATAAAGAAATTTTTAAATCTATGATAAAGAAAACTTTTTTTTCATCTAGTATAGATGATAGCAAAGGTATAATAACAGGTGTCTTACTTGAAATAGAAGAAAATAATTTTAATATGATTGCTTTAGATGGATTTAGAATGGCAATATGTAGAGAATCTATGAAAAATGAAAAAGTTGGAAATATAATAATTCAAGGTAAAACTTTAGGAGAAATATTAAAAATATTAACAGAATCAGAAGATGAATCTGATATAGAAATATTAATAGGAGATAAAAAAGCATTAATATTAATAGAAAATACAAAAATATCAATAACTCTCATGAATGGTGAGTTTGTAAATTATGAAAATATCCTTCCTAAGGAATGCAGTACTAAAATTATTTTGAATAAAAGTGATTTTTTAATAGGTATAGAAAGAGCTTCTTTATTAGCTAAAGAGGGAAAAAATAACCTTATTAAATGTAGTATAGAAGAAAATTTGTTAACTATAAATTCAAGATCTGAAGAAGGTATGGTTAAAGAAGATATAATTATTGAAAAAACAGGTAGTGATGTAGAGATAGGGTTTAATTCTAAATATATATCTGAAGCTTTAAAAGCTATTGATGATGAAAATATATCAATAGAATTTAATACTGCCGTTACACCTTGTTTAATAAAACCTATAGAAGGAAATAATTACGAATATTTAATTCTTCCAGTAAGAATTTCATCTAATTAAATTTTTAATATGCATATAAATAAAATAAAATTATATAATTATAGAAATTATGAAAATATAGAAATAGAGTTTGATAAAAATATAAATATTATAATAGGAAAAAATGCTCAAGGAAAAACCAATTTAATAGAAGCAATTTATGTTACATCAATGGGAAAATCTTTTAGAACTTCAAAAGATAATGAACTTATAAAATTTAATTCAGAATTTTGTAAAATAAATTCCGAGTATATTAAATATGAAGAAGATGGTAATGTTGAAGTAGCTATAAGCAAAGATAAAAAAGCTATAAAAGTAGATGGAGTAAATATAAAAAAAATATCTCAATTGATGGAAAATGTACTTACTGTTGTGTTTTCACCTGAGGATTTAAAAATAGTTAAGGAAGAACCTCAAAAAAGAAGAAATTTTATTGATAGAGAACTTTGCCAATTAAAAATTTCTTATTTTAGTAATTTAGGAAATTATAAAAAAATTCTTTTACAAAGAAATTCATATTTAAAAGAAAAAAATATAGATGAAAATATATTAGAAGTATGGGATGATCAGCTTGCTGATTATGGATCTAAAATAATAATTGAAAGAAATCAATTTGTTAAAAATTTAAATGAAATAAGTAAAAATATTCATAAAAAAATAACAAA
>JBKDZI010000018.1:0-12933 GCA_047971215.1 Bacilli bacterium
GTATTGTTATTGGAGCTTCAGGTTTAATGTGTTGTTCTCATTTAAATAATAAAAATGTTTTACTTATTGATAAAAATTCTATGATTGGTAAAAATTTATCTATTACTGGCATTGGTAGATTTAACTTATTAAATCTAAAGTCTTTTACTCATTTTATTAACCATATTGGCATTAAAGATTAAAGGTAAATTTTTATTTAGTTATTTATCAAAATATGATAGTTTTTATTTCTATAATTTTTTTACAAAAAATATTATTAAATTGAAGGTTGAAATAAATGATAGAGTTTTTCCAAAATCTAATAAATCTTATTCTGTTATTGATTTTTTTCTAAAAAATTAGAAGAAAATAAAATCACAGCAAATTTTAATGAGGAAGTTATAGAAATAGATACTAAAAACAAACAAATAATAACTAATAAGGGTATTTATTATTATAAAAAGTTAGTTATAGCTACTGGAGGATCTAGTTATAAACATACTGGAAGTACAGGCTTTGGATATAAGTTTGCTAAGAGTATTGGTCATAAAATTACGCTTGTGAAACTTATCTAAAACTTAGCAATAATTTTGATTTACCAGGGATTTCATTACAAAATTGCACTATTAAATCTAAAAATTTTAAAAGTAAATGATCAATTATTTTTACTCATATTGGAATTAGCGGTCCTGGAGTATTTAAAATTAGTGAATTTGTACATTATATTAAAAATATCAATTTTTTAATTATTTCAAAGGGTTCTTTAAATGAATGTTTTGTAACTGGTGGTGGGATAAATTTAAAGGAAATTAACAGTAGAACAATGCAATCTAAATTTGCTAATAATATTTATTTTATTGGAGAAGTTTTAGATATACATGGACCAATGAGTGGATATAATCTAACAATATGCTTTGTAACAAGAAAGTGTGCTGCTGATAATATTAATAATAGTTGATAAGTTTACTTATCTTTTTTTGTCTAGTTATAAATATAAATGAATAAATATTTAACGTTTTTAATATAGTTAAACAGGTGATGTTATGTTTTCTAAAGGTGTGCATAAAAGGATGGGAATAACATTTTTATTTATATTAGTTCTTTTTATAATAATAATTTTAAAGGTTTTATATATACAAATGATAGATTATAAAAAATTAAATAAACTTGCTAATAACTTATGGAGTAGAAATTTACCAATTGAGGCAGATAGAGGAAAAATATTAGATCGTAATGGAGTAGTGCTTGCTGATAATATTACTACAACTGCTTTAGTTTTGGTTCCAAATCAAATTGAAGATAAAGATAGTGTATCACAGGCACTGGCTGATATTTTAGGTGTTACAAAAAAAGAAATGGATACCCATGTATATAAAAAAACCTCAATTGAAAAAGTACATCCAGAAGGCAGAAGATTAAGTTATGAAACTGCTGAAAAAATAAGTTCTTTAAACTACGATGGAGTTTATCTTCTAAAAGAATCTAAACGATATTATCCCAATGGTGACGTTCTAAGTCACGTTTTAGGATATGTTGGAATTGATAATCAAGGGTTATCAGGATTAGAACTTCAGTATAATGATTATTTAACTGGTAAAAATGGAGCAATAAAATATTTTTCAGATGGAAAAGGTAATAAATTAAATAAATCTGAAATTTATGAAATGCCTCAAAGTGGAATGGATATATATTTAAACATTGATATTGAAATTCAGCTTGCTATTGAAAGAGAAATGGATAATACAATAATGAAATATAATCCTGAGCAAATGATTGTTGTTGCAATGGATCCAAATACTTTTGAAATTCTTGGAATGAGTAGTAGACCTACTTTTGATCCAAGTAATTATTCTAATTATGATATTGAAACAATTAATAGAAATCTTCCTATATGGTCTACTTATGAGCCTGGTTCAACATTTAAAATTATAACCTTAGCTGCTTCTTTAGAAGAAAAAACTGTTGATTTAGTTAATGAAATATTTTATGATGGAGGAAGTGTAAATGTTGAAGGTTCACGAATAAAATGTTGGAAACATGGTGGACATGGTATGCAAACATTTTTGCAAGTGGTTGAAAACTCTTGTAACCCCGGATTTGTTGAGATGGGACAAAGATTAGGTAAAAATAAATTATTTAAATATATAAATAAATTTGGTTTTGGTGATAAAACTGGTATAGATTTAAATGGTGAAAGTGATGGTATTTTATTTAAATTATCTAATGTAGGTCCTGTTGAACTTGCTACTACAAGTTTTGGTCAAGGTGTTAGTGTAACTCCAATTCAACAAGTTGCTGCTGTTAGTGCAGCAATAAATGGAGGTAATCTTTATACACCCTATGTAGTTAAAAATATAACTGAACCAGAAACAAACACTATAATTAAAACTTTTAAATCAAAATTTAAAAGACGGGTTATAAGTAATGAAACAAGTGAACTTGTAAGACATACTCTTGAAAGTGTTGCTCAAAATGGTAGTGGTAGAAATGCTTATATACAAGATTATAGAGTTGGTGGAAAAACTGGTACTGCCCAAAAGGTAAAAGATGGAAGATATATGGTAGGAAATTATATTTTATCATTTGTAGGCTTTTTACCAGCTGATAATCCAGAAATAGTATTATATGTTGCAGTTGATAACCCTAAAGGTGTGACTCAATATGGTGGGGTTGTAGCAGCACCGATAGCAAAATCAATATTAGAAGATGTTATTGAAATTATGGATATAGAAAAAAGAGATGTAGATACAGATAGAACTTATGAATGGTATGATAAAAAATATTATGAAGTTCCAAATGTAGTAGGTATGAATCTAAAAGAAGCAAAAAGCTTATTAAAAAATTTCACAATAGATTATTCAGGAAATGGAGATATTGTAGTTGAACAATCGCCAAGTGATGGAACAAAAATTCAAGAAGGATCGAAAGTAAGATTAATGCTTGGAGACTAATATCAAATTCTTTAATACACATTAATTATTTTAGTGTGTTTTTTATTTTCAAAAATACTTGTAGTCATATAAAAAAATGTTATTATATTCTGTAAAGTTTGAAAACTTATAAAATTATAAATTAAATGAAAAAATTACAAAACTAATAATTAAAATATATATTGCTTGAACAATTTAATATTGAATTACTATCATAATAAGTTTTTTCTTAAAAGGATTTTTATAACTGCTTACTTGTTTTATTATATAATTAAAAGAATTGAAAATTATTTAAATTTTTAATAATAAATGTAATTTTTTCTTTAATTATTTTTAAAAATGAATATAATAAGGGAAAAAATGATATAATAGTATCAGATAGTAGTTATTATAATTTTTTATATTTACCATATTTATTCCATAATATATTGGTAAAATTAAGTTAAACTTAATATCTATTATTTCAAATTTAAATTATTAAGTTTATATATGAGGAGGAAAAATATGAAAAATTTAATTTATAAATTTAATTGTTATCAGTGGTTTTCATTTTTATTATTTATTGGTGGATTCATCTATGCATTAATTTGTTCAATTCAAACATATGCTGAATCTTGTGATGGAATGTTGTATTACTATGGGCATAGTTTTAGAAATTGTCAAAATACAACATTTGATTTTTCAAATTTTATTTACATTATAGCAATTACTTCAATAATTACGGTAGTAATTTATGCATTAGGTGAGATAATTAAATTACTTTCAAATTTAACTTGTGAGTATGAGTTTGATGAATTAGATGAAGAGTTATATAATTTGTCTGAAGATAATGATAATGAAAAGTAATAAGATAATATTACTTTTTTTATTTATGTAAAATATCTAATATAATCGCATATATTAAATTAGGAGTGATGTTATGTACAGTATTTATAATGTTAAAAGCGGGGATACATTAGAAGATTTAGCTAGAAGATATAATACTACTACAGATTATTTGATGTCTATTAATAATATTGACAGTATTGGTGATATGGTGGGAAAAGATATAATAGTTCCAAATATTGTTGATAATTCAATGATTCAATATGAAGTTCAACAAGGAGATACAGTTTATTCTATTGCAGATAAATTTAATATAGAACCTAAAAATTTATTAGAAATCAATGGTTTAAATCCTAGTGATATGATATATGAAAATGAGATTTTGTTAGTTCCAAGAAATGGTACTAGAGTTTATTTTATAAAAGAAAATGAAACATTTCATAGCATTGGAAGTAAATTAGATATAAGCCCCTCTGATCTAGTTGATTTAAATCCAAAATTATTTCTATATCCTGGACAAATTTTAATTTACCCTGATATGTAAAGTTAAAAGAAGATTTTAAAGTTTTCTTTTTTTTTTTTTGGTTATATTATATAATAATTAAAGAGTAGGTGTATTTATGAACCAAAAAAAATTAAAAAAGTTTGTAAAAAAATTTAATATTTTAAATTTAATATTATGTATTTTTGTAATATTTACTTTAACTCATTATATTGATATATACAATGTATATCATAAATATGTAGAAGATATTTCTACTAGTAGGATACTTGATGCAGCAAATTTAGTTGAAATGTATTTATATGTTATTATACCTTTAATTATTGGATTATTACTTTATATGTATAATCATTTATATGTAATTCAAAAAAAGAATTTTCTATATAATTCAGCTTCTATAATATATATCGTTATATTTATATTTACAATTTATATTCAAGGAGCATTATATAATCTAGGAGTATTTAGAGAAATAACTTATAATTATTTTAAATTACATCAAGATTTAACGTTACTTGTTATTGGAATTCAAATAATTTATTCAGCTTTTTTCTTAATAAGAGGTTTTGGTATTTATGACAAAGAAATGTTAGATATTTCAAATATTAATGATGAAAATTTAAATATGCAAAATACTATAAAATTAAGTATTGATGCAAGTAATCTTAGAAATGAATTTAAGAACACAAGAAAAAGCTTTTTTGCTTATTTATTTGAAAATAAATTTATAATAATAGTTTTAATTTTAGTTACAATTTTAGCTTTATCATTGCCCTTTGTTATTAAAGAATTTAGAACAGAAAAACCTATTGATCAAAGTGTAAATTTTACAAAAGAAAATTTTAAATTTACAATAAATAAAACATATCTTACAAATAAATCATACAGCGGAAAAAATATTGTACAAGGAAAATATTTATTTTTGATTGTAAATATGAATGTTGATACTTTAAGTGATGATGATGTAATGAGATTAGATTCAACTAAAATTCATGCTGTTGCAGATGGAACATATTATCAAACCACTTCAAAATATAATAGTTATTTTTTAGATATGGGTAATAAATATTTGGGAGATAGAATAACAGAAGAAAATTCTAATTTACGTTTTGTTTATGTAATAAATAAATCTAGTGTTAAAAATATTCAATTAGATGTATATGGGAAATTAATTGATTTAAAACCAGATACTTTTACTAATATAAAAGATGTTTCAAATAGTTCATTAGGTAAGAATTTAATATTTGAAAATAGCACGTTAAAAAATAATAGTATAACTATAAATAAATTTGATACAAAATCTATTTATTCTTATCCATATGAAATATGTAATAAAGACTGTATAAAATTTAATGAGTACATTTCTCCAATTAATAATGATTTAATTTTAAGAATTAATGCAAATTATATAAATAATAGTGATGATTATTTTACTTTAACAAATTTTTTAGATAATTTTGGTTATATAAAATATACTGTTGATGGAATAGAAAATGAAATAAGAATTTCTAAAACTCAAGTTTTAAATAATACTGAAAATGATGATTATTTTATATCAGTTAAAAGTGAAGTAGCTACTGCATCTAGTATTGATTTAGTATTTAATATTAGAAATTATATTTATACTTACAAATTAAAATAATAGGAGGTATTATGAAGAAAATATGTTTATTGATATGTCTATTTATTCCAACAATAATTTTTGGTTTAGATACTAAAGAAGTAGATTTTAGTAAATGCATAGATGGAGATACTGCAAAGTTTATAATGGATAAAGAAGAAATCACAGTTAGGTTTATTGCTATTGATACACCAGAGACAAAACATCCGAAAAAAGGTGAAGAACCTTTTGGAAAAAAAACAAGCAATTATACTTGTAATATGATTACTAATGCTACAAAAATCAAGCTTGAATTTGATGAAAAAAGTTATAAAAAAGATAAATACGACCGTTATATAGCATGGATATTTGTAGATGATGCTTTGTTACAAAAAAGATTAATTCAACAAGGATATGCAAAAGTAGATTATATATATGGTGATTATAAATATTTAACTGAGCTTAATGCAGCCCAAACTAAGGCGCAATTAGAAAAAAAAGGTATATGGAGCGATGTAAATCCTTATAAAGAAATTATTTATGCAATAGGAATTGCTATACTTGGAGCAATGGGATTATTAATTACTAAAAATGGCAAAAAGAAATTAAATACAAAAAAATTATTAAAAAAAATAACTTAAAAAAGAATTCGTCGATTCTTTTTATTTGCTATAGAGCGGATACTTTGATATAATGTATATAGTATAAAAATACGAGGTAAATATGAAAAAATTTTCAAAAAAAGAGAAGGAAAATACTATTTTAGGTATTGCCTTTTCAATAATAATAATATTTTTTATATCTTATTATATATATATAACTATGAAAGGTTAGAATTTTATGAAGTTTTTAGAAAAATATAATATTAATAATAAAAAATTATATGAAACTGCATTAACTCATACATCTTATCAAAATGAACATAATTTAAATGAAAGTTATGAGCGTTTAGAATTTTTAGGTGATGCAGTTTTAGACCTTGTAATTAGTGATTATTTATATAATAAATATAATAAACAAGAGGGAGTAATGACTAAATTTAGAGCTGCATATGTATGTGAAAAAGCTTTATGTGAGTATGCAAAGGCTATTAAACTTAATGAATATATAAAAGTTGGCAAAGGAGAAGAAACAAATACAAAAGAAATAAAACCAGTTATTTTGGCAGATTGTTTCGAATCAATTATTGGTGCTTTATACATTGATAAGGGATATGACTTAGCTAAAAAATTTATATTTGAAATAGTTATACCTTATATTGAAAATAATTCTTCATTTTTTGTAGATTATAAATCCCAATTACAAGAAATTGTACAAAGTCTTCAAAGAAATGTAACTTATGAGCTTATAAATGAAAGTGGTCCTGCACATAATAAAAGTTTTGAATATACGGTAGCTATTGATGGTTTTTGTTATGGTAGGGCAATAAGTAATTCAAAAAAAGATGCCCAGGCATTAGCTGCAAAAGATGCTCTTTCTAAACATTTGAGTAATGAAAAAATAGAAAATAACTAATGAAGTTAACTTGTTTATTAATTTGGAATTGTATAGTTTTATTAATTTATGGATTAGATAAATTAAAAGCAATTAAAAACAAAAGAAGAGTAAGTGAAAAATCTTTAATAATTATAGCTTTTCTTTTTGGCTCATTTGGAGCATTTTTTGGAATAAATTTTTTTAGACATAAAATTAAAAAAATAAAATTTCAAATAATTATTCCACTTTTTTTGATAATTCATACATTAATTATAATATATTTATAAAATAGTACTTAGTGTACTTTTTTGTTTCGTTTGTATTTTTTTCATATTTATTATATAATTTTACTAGGTGAAGTTATGTATTTAAAAGAAATGAATGTATATGGATTTAAATCATTTGCAGATAAATTAAAATTTGAGTTTAATAATGGAATAACAGGTATTGTTGGACCAAATGGTAGTGGTAAAAGTAATGTAGTTGATGCAGTTAGATGGACTCTTGGAGAGCAGTCGGTAAAATCTCTTCGTGGTAGCGGAAATATGAGTGATGTTATTTTTAGTGGTACTAAAACAAGAAAACCATATAATATGGCATATGTAAATTTAATTTTTGATAATGTTAGTAGGCACATAAATATAGATAAAGACGAGATAAGTATTAAACGAATTATTCATAGAAATGGTGAAAATGAATATTTATTAAATAATATTTCTTGTAGATTAAAAGATATTAATAATATATTTTTAGATAGTGGTATTGGTAAAGATTCTTTTAATATAATTTCTCAAGGAGATATGTCGTCTATCTTGTTAAGTAAGCCTCAAGATAGACGTATAATTTTTGAAGAGGCAGCTGGAGTTTTAAAATATAAAAAAAGAAAAGAAGAAGCTACAAGAAAATTAAGTAAAACAGATGATAATATAATTAGAATTAATGATATAGTTACTGAAATAGAATATAGATTAAAACCGTTAGAAAAACAAAGTAGAAAAGCTAAAAACTTCTTAGAGCTTGAAAAAAATTTGAAACAAAAAGAAATTGGAATTACTTGTTTTGATAATAAAAAAATTGATTAAATAAATAAAAATAGCAAGTTAGATAAAGAGAAAATAGAAAATTTAATATTTTCTAAAAATAATGAATTAATAAATTGTGAAATTGAATTACAAGATTTAAAAAGTAAATTAAACAATTGTGATATTAATATGAGTGATTTTACTAAAAATCTTATCGAAGTTAATAAAGAATTAGAAAGTTTATATTCTGAAAAAAGAATTATGCTTGAAAGAAAAAATTTAGAACTTAACGATAAAAAAAGACATAATGATCTTATAGCTTTGAAAGATAAACAATTTAATATTGAAAAAGAAATTAAAATTTATCAAAGTGAAATAGATAAATTTAATACTTCAAAGGAAAAATTAAAAAACGAAATTACTTTAATAAACAAAAAAGTATTTGACTATAAAAGTAATCGTAAACAGATTGAAGATGATTTAAGAAAAAAACTTCGTGAAGAGATGAATTTAAACAATGAATTAAGCATTAAACTTTCTAATGTCAAGGATAATAGATTTATGCCAAATTCTGTTCGTAGTATTTTAAACAATCCAAGATTACAAGTTTTAGGTACTATTGAAAATCTAATAACAATGGATAGCAAGTACATAACTGCATGTTCGTATAGTTTAATGTCTTCTATGACTAATATTGTTGTAGAAAATGAAAATATAGCTAATGAAGCAATAGATTATTTAAAGAAAAATAATTTAGGAAGAGCAACATTTTTACCTATTAATAAATTAGTAGCAAAATTTGTCGATAATGCAAGTATTAAAAAAATCGAAAATGTCTTAGGATATAAAGGAATATTATCAGATTTAATTACATATGATAAAAAGTATTTAAATGTAATAAAACATTTAACTGGTAATATAATTGTTGCAAAAGATTCTATAACAGCTACTAAAATTAGTAATTTAATTAATAAAAAATATAGAGTTATTTCATTAGATGGAACTTTAGTTAATACAAGCGGTTCTATAACTGGTGGACAGTCTAAAGTTAATAACAATATTAATATTATTCATGAAATTGATAATATTAAAAAAGCCATAAATATAATTGAAAGAGAAATTACAGATTTAGAAAAAGAGATAAACCATAATGATTATTCAATTTCAAACATTGAAGAAAAATATAAAGAATTAAATTCAAAATTAATTTCAATTGAAGAAAATATTTCGGTTAAAAAATCACGAATTGAACTTTGTAATAGAGAACTTAAAGCTACTAAAAATGATATAAATTCTAATGAAAGTAATGATTTACAACAATTAGAAATAGATATTTTAAAATTAATTTATGTTACTGAAGAAAAAAAGGATAAATTAAATTTAAACTTAAAAAATAGTCAAGAAGAAAAAGATGATATAAATTCATTAATTTTAGTAGCTGAAACAAATATTAAAAATATAACTTTAGAAATTAATTCTAATGAAAAAAAATTAAATAATTTAATAGTAGAAATAAATATAAATAATTCAAAATTAGATAATTTGCTGAATTTATTAAATGAAAAATATTCTATAACTTATGAAAAAGCTTCATCTGTATATAATATTATAGAAGATATAGAGGAAATTAGAATTGAAGTAATAAATCTTAAAAAAGAAATAAATAGTTTAGGTTTTGTAAATATTGAATCTATTGTTGAGTATGAACAAGTAAAAGAAAGATATGATTTTTTAACTTCTCAAATAAATGATTTAGAAAAAGCAAAAGAAACATTATTTGAAATTATTAAAAAGATGGATGAAATTATGGAAAAAGAATTTATTAATACATTTAATAAAATCAAAGTTGAATTTGAGCATATTTTCAAAAAATTATTTGGTAGTGGAAATGCTTCATTAACTTTAACAAATAAAGAAGATTTGTTAAATACAGGTATTGAAATTAATGCCAATCCTGGTGGAAAAAAACTTTCTTCAATAAGTCTTTTATCAGGTGGAGAACAAACTCTTACAACAATGTCACTATTGTTTGCTATTATAAAAGTACGTAAGACTCCATTTTGTATTTTAGATGAAATAGAGGCAGCTTTAGATGAATCAAATGTAGATTTATTTGGTCAATTTTTAGAAACTTTTAGAGGGACTACTCAATTTATTTTAATAACGCATAAGAAAAAAACTATGGAATATGTTGATAGACTTTATGGTGTTACAATGGTTGAATCTGGTATTTCAAAATTAGTTTCAGTAAAATTAGAAAAATAAAAATTCATGTTTAAAAAAACAATTTCAGTACATTATATTAATAAGGAGATGAAATTATGGAAAATAATAATATAAGAAATGAAAAAATTGTTCCTCATGATAGTGTTGATGTAAAATCATTCAATCTTTACAAAGAAAGTCTTGATGAATTTACACGTATTGAAGATGGTGAAGCTAAAATTCAATCATTTAAACTATATAAAGAACAAGATAGAAGATAACTATAAATAATACATTAACACACTATGTAAAATTAGTGTGTTTTGTTATGCTAGAAATTCTAAACGACAAATATTATTACATCAACTCCGAATTTAGATACATCTTACAAAATATTAGATTCAAGTTGGCTGAATACTGGAATAGGTTTAAATAAAGCAGGTCTAGGAAAAGGAAATGTTTATGAATACTTTGCTGCTAAAGAAGAAATTTTAGATGAGTGTTGCAGAAATATTATAAATAAAAACATTAATATTCTATCACCACCTAATTTTCAAAATTTAGATTTTAAAGATTCATTTATATATTTAATATCAACAATATGTGGTATTTTCAAGCAACAGTATAATTTTTCATCCAAAACCTTTTTTGGAGATACTGATATTAAACTGAAGAATATTAGTGATGATATACATAATTATAAGAATACATTAGACAATTTTGTTAAAATTTATTATTAAAAAGAGAATTGATGAAAGAATATTAAAAACAAAATTAGAATTCAATAGTTTTGATCCTCTTCCTATAATTATTTTTACAAATTGTATGCATTATGTTACACTTGAAAATGAGGATATTAATATATTCATAAATTATATTAAAAACTTACTAATAAAATTATGTAATTAAAATTTATAAAGCCTTGTTTCTATTTTAGAAATGAGGTTTTTAAATTATAAATTTTACGACTTAATTGTATATTTTTTGTATAAAATTAAAATATAAATTATCTTTTATATCCTTTTAATTTAAATTATGGTACAATTATTTATGATAGATTACTACAAAATATAGATTATGCATGAATATATTTTTAAAATAATTTACTATTAAACTTAACACAAAACTATTTTATACTATCAAAAATTGTAAATTAATGACAAAAAGATGAAATTATGGTATTATTATCATAGGTAAACATAAACATCTAGCAAAGATGTTAAGACAATATAAAATGCACAATTGTAAATTAATGATTAAAAAGGAGAGCATATGAAAACTTTAAATGCCATCACAAAGAATAAATATACGTGGAGATTTAAAAACCTTCTAGAACCTAATTTAAATAAAACAAAAGGGTTTACTTTAATTGAACTACTAGCAGTAGTAATAATACTAGCAGTAGTACTTTTAATTGCAGTACCTACAGTATTAAATTTAATAGAAAAAACTAATAAAGAAGCATTTAAGACTTCGTCTATAGCTCTAGCTAAAGCAGCAGAAAATTATGTGATAAAATCACAGATGTTTGAAAAAGAAGTATTAGATATAACACTACCTGATACACAAAAGAAGCTAGACATGGATACAAGTAAGTTTGTAAATGGAACTATAGTAATACTAGACGGAAAAGTAACACTTACAAATGTAACAGATGGTGTGTATTGTGCAAGCGGAAAAAAAGAAAATTTAACAATAACAAAAGGAAATTGTAATAATTCTATAGTTAAATGTGAAGAAACGCCAGAAAAGTATTTCACATTTGATAGAGAAACAAATTCTATTACTAACTATTCTGATGATGGTAATAAAGATGTTTGTATACCAGAAAAAATAGATGGGATAGATGTTACTTCTATTGGAGATGGTGCCTTTTCTAATAATAACTTAACTAGTGTTACAATCCCTAATTCTGTTACTTCTATTGGAGTTTTTGCGTTTCATAGTAATAACTTAACTAGTGTTACAATCCCTAATTCTGTTACTTCTATTGGAAAGTCTGCCTTTCATAATAATAACTTAAATAGTGTTACAATCCCTAATTCTGTAACTTCTATTGGATATGGTGCCTTTTCTTCTAATAACTTAACTAGTGTTACAATCCCTAATTCTGTTACTTCTATTGGAAATTCTGCCTTTCATAGTAATAACTTAACTAGTGTTACAATCCCTAATTCTGTTACTTCTATTGGAAATTCTGCCTTTCATGATAATAACTTAACTAGCGTTACAATACAAGGAAAATCATCAGAAACTGATTTTACAAGTTTAGGAATTAATTGGCATGGAGGATGTACAAATATAATTTATGAAGGATAAAAATTTATCTTAATTTAATCAAAAAATAGTTAGCTTTATAAATACTTGGAATTTGTAAAAACTTTGTGTAAAGTA
>JBKDZI010000019.1:0-24961 GCA_047971215.1 Bacilli bacterium
AACTAGTGTTTCTATTAAAGATAATGTTGCAACGCTTATAGAAGTTAATTCAGAAACTGATTTTGTTGCTTTAAATGATGAATTTAAAGACTTAGTTACAACTATTTTAAATACTGTTGTAACTAATAATTCAAATAGTGTAGAAGAAGCTTTAGATTCTAATGTTGATAATACTACATTATCTGATTTAATTTCAGAAAAAACTTTTAAAATTGGTGAAAAATTAAGTTTTAGAAGAATGGAAAAAATTACAGCTAAAGATAATGAAGTTTTAGGTTCATATATGCATAAAGGTGGTAAAATTTCAACACTTGTTGTTTTAAATGGAGGAACAGTTGATATAGCTAGTGATATAGCTATGCACGTAGCTGCTATGAATCCTAAATATTTAAATGAAAATAGTGCATCACCAGAAGATATTGAAAATGAAAAAGCTATTTTACTAGAACAAATTGCAAATGAAGGAAAACCTGCTAATATAGCAGAAAAAATAGTTGTTGGAAAAATGGAAAAATTTTTAAAAGAAAACTGTTTAGTTAAACAACCTTTTGTAAAAAATACTGATTTAACAGTTGAAGAATTTGCTAAACAAAATAATGCTACTGTTGTTAAATTTATTAGATTTGAAGTTGGAGAAGGTATCGAGAAAAAAGAGGAAAACTTCGCTGAAGAAGTTCAAAAACAAATCAATGGGTAATTTGTTTATAGAACATAAATTAAAACTTTGTATTGCGTTTTTACTTATAATAGTAGCTGGAATATCAACTTTTGTAATAACTAGTAAAGATAATTTTAAATTTGCTAGTTATTATAAAAATACTAATGTTAAAAATAATGCTATAATTATAGACTCTACAAAAGCTGTTGAAATTGTTAAAGAAGGTACTGGTATTATTTTCTTTGGTTTTGAAGAATGTGGTTGGTGTCAAAAAGCTGCATCAGTTTTAGTTGATGCAACTAATAAAAAAAATGTAGATTTTTATTATTTAGATGTTAAAAAAATTAGAAATGACAATACAAAAGAATATCAAGAACTTATCTCTTTACTTTCAAATTATTTAGATATTAATACTGAAACAAATGAACCAAGACTTTATGTTCCAGATGTATTTTTTATTAAAAATGGAGAAATTGTTAATAATCATTTAGGTACTTATCCACAAGACAATGACTCTAAAAAACCTTTAACTACAAAACAAAAAGATACTTTATTAAACAAATACATTACTTTAATTGAAGAATGGAAAGATTGTAGTGTTGAAGGTGTTAACGCTTGTCAATAGACTTTAATTAGTCTATTTTTTTTATATTTTCATATATTTAAATGTATAATGAAAGGGGTAAATATGGAAATTTTAAAAGTATCATCAAAATCAAATCCTAGTAGTGTAGCAGGAGCTCTTGCTAATATAATAAAAGATTCTAAAAAAGTTGAAATAGGTACAATTGGAGCAGGGGCTTTAAATCAAGCCATTAAAGCTATTGCAATTGCAAGAGGTTTTGTAGCTCCATTAGGTAAAAATTTAATATGCATACCAGCATTTACTGATATAGTAATTGATGGTGAAAATAGAACTGGAATGAAATTAATAGTTGAATCTATTTAATTATTGACTTTAAAATATAATTGCTATATAATTTATTTATACATAAAAAGCAATTATTAAAGAATAATAACTAAATATTATTTAAAGAAAGTTAACGGAAGATGTGAGTTAATAATAGTATTTTGTGAATCTACTTTATAGTGGGACTAACAATCTCCGGTTAAAATCGTTATATTTTATTTAAGTTAAATTTAGGATGGTACCGTGCTTAGCACTCCTTTTATAGAGGTGCTTTTTTATTTGGAAAGGGAATGTTTATGTTAGATATTAAAAGAATTATAAATGATAGAGACAATGTTGAAAGAAATTTATTAAAAAGAATGGACGAAGTTAATTTTGATAATTTAATTAAAAATTATACTGAAAAAAATGAACTTTTATCTAAAGTTGAAGTTTTAAAATCAGAAAAAAACAAAATCGCTAAAGAAGTAGGACAGTTTAAAAGAAATAAGAAAGATGCTACTGCTTTGATTGAAAAAATGACTATTAGTAATAAACAAATTGATGCACTTGATACAAAAATTAAACAATTAGAAAAAATAATTAATGCTGAAATGGCTGGTATTCCAAATATTCCAGATGATGATGTTTTACCTGGTGATAAAGAAAATAATAAAATAGTTAAAACTTTTAAAGAAAAGCCAGTATTTAATTTTAAATTTAAAGATCATGTAGAACTTGCTACTAGTTTAAATTTAATTGATTATGAACGTGGTGCTAAAATGAGTGGTACAGGTTTTTGGTTATATACTGGTATTGGTGCACGACTTGAATGGGCTATTTTAAATTATTTTATTGATTTTCATACAGAAAATGGATATACTTTTATACTACCTCCTCATATGTTAAATTATGAATCAGGATATGCTGCTGGACAATTTCCAAAATTTGAAGACGATGTTTTTCATACAGAAGAAAATTTCTTAATTCCAACATCTGAAACTGCACTAATTAATATTCATAGAAATGAAATTATTGATGAGAAAAAACTTCCAATTAAATATTTTGCATATAGTCCTTGCTATAGAAAAGAAGCTGGATCTTCTAGAAAAGAAGAACGTGGTATGATTCGTGGTCATCAATTTAATAAAGTTGAAATGTTTGCATACTGCAAACAAGAAGAAAGCACTGATATTCATAATGAAATGGTAGAAAATGCTGAAAAGTTAGTTGAAGGTTTAGGTCTTCATTATACAACTACAAAACTTGCTGCAAAAGATGCTTCTAGTTCAATGGCAAAAACCTATGATATTGAGGTGTGGATTCCAAGTATGAGTTATAAAGAAGTATCAAGTGTTTCAAATGCTAGATGTTATCAAGCTAGACGTGGAAAAATTAGATATAAAGAAGAAGGAAATATTAAATTTGCTCACACTTTAAATGGTTCTGGTCTTGCTACTTCAAGATTAATTCCAGCAATTTTAGAACAGTATCAAAATGAAGATGGTAGTGTAACTATTCCAGAAGTTCTTAGAAAATATATGGGAGGAATAAAAAAAATTACTAAATAATTTTAAAATTTAGGCTAAACTTCGGTTTAGATTTTTAAAATTTATAAAAATTCTTTTTTTTTATTCAAAAAATGGTATAATTATATAGAGTAGGTGAATGTATGAAATTTTTATTTTCTTTTATAATTTTAATAATTAATTTTATTATTTTGCCTTTTGAAATAGTTGGTAAAGCAACTTTAAAATTTCTAAAGGGAATTATTATTACTTTAGAATTAGTTGGCAAATTTACACTTAAAATGTTAGAAATTCAAATTATAGGACTTTCTAAAATAGGGTCAAGTAAATTAATAACAGGTTTAGTATTTATACTTTTACTTTTAGTAGGACCATTATTAATTGTTATGGATGTTTATAGTACTCAAAAAATTTCATATGATAATGAAGATGCAATGGAAGCTTTTTTCTCCGAGGTAGCAAATGAAAATGAAATTATTGATGAAACTATTGACCAGGAAGTAATTGATGAAACTAAGGAAGAAGAAAAATTTAATAGTTTTGAATATGTACTTGAAATACCAAAAATTAATTTAAAACAAGGTGTAGTTGACGCTGATGAAAAGGCAACTACTATTCATAGATATGTATCTGCACTTTATCAAACTGATAAACCAAATATTCAAAATGGTAATTTTGTATTAGCTGCCCATAGAGGTAATAGAGCTACAGGTTATTTTAATAATCTTCATAAATTATCTGTTGGTGATGAAATTAAAATTTATTATAGAAAAAAACTATATATTTATTATGTAACAAAAAACTTTGAAATAAATGAAACTAATTTTAGTATTTTAGATCGTCAAAATAAAAAAACAATAATTACGTTATTTACTTGTAAAAAAGGTGATAATACTAAAAGAATAGTAATTCAAGCTCAATTAAATGAAATAGCAGTTTATTAAAAAGGAGTAATATGGAAAATTTTATACCAGATATTTATCAAAAAAACATCTATTCTATAGATTATGACTCTTTAAAACAAAATGATATTAAATGTATATTATTTGACTTAAATAATACTATTGTCCCTTATAACAGCACATTAATTTCTAATAAATTAAAATTATTTATCGATGAATTAAAATTAAAAGGATTTAAAATAATTATTTTATCAAATAGTACTAAAAATAGAATTAGAAAATTTAAAAATGAATTAAATTTAGATAGTGCAGCTTTTTCACTAAAACCATCAACTAGAAAACTTAAAAAGATTATGAAATTATATAATTTTAAATACCATGAAATGTGTATTATTGGAGATACATTAATTACTGATATTTCTTCAGGAAATAGATTTGGTATATTAACAATATTAGTTAATTCTATGAGTACTAAAGTTTCTTGGCATAAAAAACCAATTAATCTTATTGAAAATATTATTAGAAAACGTTTAACTAAAAAAGATAAATGGAAAATTGGAGAATATTATGAATTATAAGTGCAAGGGATGTGGATATATTCTTCAAAATAAAGAAGAGTCAAAATTAGGATTTTTACCTCTTAAAATATTTGATGATAATATGTATTGTAAACGTTGTTTTAAATTAAAACATTATGGAGTAATGGAAAAAAACAACTTTACTTATGGTGATTTTTTTAAAACTCTTAAAAATATTGATAGTGAAAATAGTTTAATATTAATAGTAGTTGATATAATTAATATTCCTTTTGAGCTTAATAAACTTATAGAACTTTATAAAAAAGAAAATATTTTATTTGTAATAACTAAAAGAGATTTATTACCTGTTACTATAAAAGAAGAAAAAATTCTTAATTATTTTAATAAGTTTTCTATTCCATCTATTATAATTAGTAGTAAAAATAATTATAATATGGACGTACTAATAAATAAAATAAATAGTAAGAAAAATAATAATAAAGTATATGTAACTGGTTATGCTAATGCTGGAAAAAGTACTTTAATAAATAAAATAATTAAAAACTATAGTGAAAAAACACCATCAATATTAACATCAAATTTACCTAATACAACTATAAATATTTTAGAAATAGAAATTAATGAAAATTTAATTTTAGTAGATACTCCAGGAATAATTATTAAAAATAATATTTTTAATAATTTAAGTGTTAAAGAAATAAATAAAGTAACTATAGATTCAATGATTAAACCTAAAATTTATAGTACTTTATCCAAAAAAAGTTTAATACTAGAAAAATTTTGTAGAATTAACTATTTAGATGATAATGATAATAATAGTTTAATATTATATGTATCAAATAATATTAATATTATGAAAATAAATCATCAAACAAGAAAAGAAGAATATAAAGATTATGATACTTATGATTTTTATATAGAAAAGGATACAGATGTAGTTATTAATGGATTAGGTTTTATTAAAATTAAAAAAGAATGTAATATAAATATTCAAATCATAAAAGATGTTTTAGTTTATACTAGAAAAACCATTTTATAAGAAAATCTTATTGGTTTTCTTTTTTCGTCTATTTTTGACAAATATATAAATTATAATATAATTGGTGATAAATATGAAAAAAGGTAATTTAATACCAGTTATATTCGCATTTGTTTTTTCTTATACTATTTGGTCTGTTATGTTTGATGAATATACTAAAAATGAAGTATTTACAAATAGTAAAATCGATAGTGTTTATATGCTTTCTCTTGGAGTTTTTGATAATATTGATAAAATGAAAAAAGAACTTTCAAAAGTTAATAATTATATGTATTCTTACAATAATAAAAAATATGAAGCATATGTATGTATATCGAAAAATTTAGAAACTATTAAAAAAGTAGAAGGTATTTATAAATCAATTGCAAATAATATATATGTAAAGGAAACAACAATGCAAAATTCAAAGGATTTATCTAAACTTATAACTTTGGATAATGTACTAATGTCAGGTAATGATAATGATGTATTTAAAGCCTGTGAAAATTCTATAAAATTATATAGTAAGGAGTGATTTTGTAATAACTATACCAAAAGAAGAAATGCCAAGAGAAAGACTATTAAAATATGGATGTAAAAATTTAAATACTTTAGATTTACTTAGTATAATAATTGGAAGTGTAACTAAAGAAAAAGATGTATTTCAAATATCAAATGAAGTTTTATCCCTAGTTGAAAATACTAGGGATTTAAAAAATATTACTATAGAAAATCTTGTCGAAATTAAAGGATTAAATACTATTAAAGCTTTAAAAATTATATGTTCTATAGAATTAGGTAGAAGACTTAATGAAGATATTATTATTAATAGAAAAAATTTAACAATTCTACTACGGTAGGTAAATATTACTCAAAAAAAATAGTTGATTTAAAACAAGAGCATTTTTATATTGTACTTTTAAATAATAGTAAGGAATTTATTAAAAATAAATTATTGTTTATTGGTACAATTAATGCAAGTATCGTTCATCCTAGAGAAATTTTTAAAGAAGCATATTTATCGTCAGCTTCATATATTATATGTATACATAATCATCCATCAGGTAATTTAGAACCATCAATTCAAGATATCCAATTAACTGAAAAATTAATTCAAATAGGAAGATTTCAATCAATACCAATTATTGATCATATTATAGTTAGTTCAACTTCTTATTTTAGTTTTTATGAAAATAATATTGTAAAATTTAATTAATGAATAAAATTTTCTAAAATTTACCATAATATAATTGGTGAATTATATGAAAAATAAACATAGTAAAAAATGTAAATTTTTAATAATAATTGCTTTAATTTTAAGTATTTTAAGCATTTTTTATTATATATTAAAAGATAAAAATAACTTAATTTTGCCTTTAAAATTTACTAAAGATACTGGAAGTATTATAGTTAAAACTGTTTCATTTCCTATAAAATATATTACTAAATTCAAAGAAATGAATAAGATTTATAATAATTATAATAAAGATGTAAAAAGATTAGAAAACTATAGTTTATTAGAAAACTTAAACAAGGAATATTTAGATACTATTGATAAACTTAAAGCTTTAAATGATATTAAAAATGTATATACTGCAAAAGAATTTATTCATGCAAGTATATTACAAAGAAACTATGATTACTTTTTTGATATAATAACAATTGATAAAGGATTAAATAGTAATATAGAAAATGATTTACCAGTAATAAATAATAGTAGATTAATAGGAATTACAACTAATTGTAGTAATATTAGCTGTGATGTTAAACTTTTAACTAGTAAAAAAAATTCTTATAATGTATCTGTCATTATAGAAAGTAACAACAATAAATATCATGGTATTTTAACAGGATATAAAGATGGATTTTTAGAAGTAAATTTAGTTGAAGATGACAAAAATATTAAAGAAGGGGATTTAGTTTACACAAG
The DNA here is from genome assembly GCA_047971215.1 of Bacilli bacterium. GTDB lineage: Bacteria > Bacillota_I > Bacilli_A > RF39 > JBKDZI01 > JBKDZI01. Next base: position 7,466 of record JBKDZI010000019.1, read on the forward strand.
TTCATATAGTACAAAATTTCCTAGTGGTATATTAATAGGTTCAATTGAAAAAATAAGTACTGATAGTAATAATATAATGAAAATTTTACACATAAATTTTAAAGAAAAAATAAGTAACTTAAAATTTGTTACAATAATAAAAGGGGATTTATGAAATTAAATATAATTTTATTTATTATTAATTTAATTATTATTAATTTATGTAGTATTTATTTTGATAATATAATATATTTATCACTTTTAATTACTCCAAGTATAATATGTTATAAATATTATACAAGTGATAAACAATTTATAGTTATAAACTCAATATTAGGTTTAATAATTGATATAGTTATATTAACAAGATTTCCCTTATATACAATTGTATTTTTATTAAATTCTTATTTTATTATATATTTATTTAAAAAACATTTTAATATTTTTATAATAATAATTTTAAATCTTTTAAGTATTTTATCTTTTTTATACACATTACTTTTCTTATTTAACTTCAATAACAATTTTTCTCTATTTTTAATTTCTTTAATAATTAGTATATTTTTTAATTTATTTATATGTTTTATTTATAGAAAAATTTTTGATAAATATAAAGTAAGTAATAAATAGTTATAAGCTTACATATAATTTTGTGGGTGATACTATGAATAATAAACAAAGAAGACAAGAAAAATTAAATGCAGTAACTAAAGAAAAAAAAACTATTACTATTTATAATCAAAAGAAAATAATATATAAACAAATATATAAAGTACTGGGGAGTTTAGTATTATTTTTAATTATTAGTATTTTTATAAAAAGTGGTAAAGATGGTAAAACTTTTATTTATGAAAATTTATATAATGAAGTTTTTTCATTTGCACAAATAAATAAAATGTATAAGCAGCATTTTGGAAATGTTATTCCTGTAGATACAATTTTTAAAGACGATACAAAATCTGTTTTTAATGAAAATATTGAATATCAGAAAAAAGAATCTTTTCAAAATGGAGTAAATCTTAAAGTAGGTAATAAATATGCAGTTCCAGTTATGGAAAGTGGTATGGTTATATTTATTGGAAAAAAAGATGGAATAGAAAATACAATTATAGTTCAACAAATTGATGGAGTAGATGTTTGGTATGGTAATGTAGTTAATTCAAATGTTAAATTATATGATTATATAGAAAAAGGAACATTACTTGGCGAAGTAGTAAAAGATACATTATATATTGCATATCAAAAAGAAGGAAAATTTTTAAATTATAATGACTATTTACAATAAATTAAATATTAGTTATTTATATATATCATTTGGACTATTATGTACTATTACAGGACTTTTTAGAGAATTTATTGTATTTTCATCAATTATTATATTTCATGAATTTGGACACATTTTTATCGCACTTAAAAAAGGATATACAATAAATAAAATAAATGTATATCCTTTTGGAGGATTTACAAATCTTTCACATCCAATTAATATACCAATTAAAAACGAATTTATTCTAATAATATTTGGTTTTATATTTCAACTTCTTTTTTTTATAATAATAATATTTTTATTTAATATAAACTTAATTAGAGAAAGTACTTTTAACTTACATAAAATATATAATATTAATATATTTCTTTTTAACATACTTCCAATACTACCTTTAGACGGTGGAAAACTTTTAAATTTATTATTAAACAAATTTTTATCCTTTAAAACATCACACTTTCTTTCAATAATATTAAGTATTATTATAATATTATTAATATTTTTTAACTCTTTTAATAATTTAAATATATTAATTTTAATGTTAGTACTAGGACAAAAAGTACTAGAAGAATATAAAAATAGAAAGTTTATATTTTCTACTCTTTTATTAGAAAGATACTTAAATAAATATAAATTTACTAAAGTAAAAGTTATTAATAACCCTAATAAGATTATGCGAGATAAAAAACATGTTATTAAATATAAGGGAAAGTTTTTAACTGAAAAACAATATCTTAAATATAGATATAAATAATTGATGATTTTTAATAATTATGATATATTTGTTTTATATGGAGTAATTATGAATAAATTCAATAGATTAGAAAAATTAATTGGAAATAAAAATATTAAAAAAATTTGTAATCTTACAATACTTATAATTGGTGTTGGAGGTGTTGGGGGATTTGTTGTAGAATCGCTTGCTAGGTGTAATGTTAGCAATTTAATAATTATTGATAATGATATTATTGATAAAACTAATATTAATAGGCAATTAATCGTATTAGACAGTACAATTGGTCAAAATAAAGTAGATATTTTAGAAAAAAGGATACATGATATAAATAAGAACTGTAGTGTAATAAAACACAAAATATTCTTAGATAAAAATAATATTGATATTTTATCTAATTATAATATAGATTATATTGTTGATTCTTGTGATAGTATTGAAACAAAACAAGAAATAATTAAATATTGTATGAATAATAATATAAAATTTATTTCTAGTATGGGATGTGGCAATAAATTAAATCCTAATTTATTAAAAATTAGTACTTTGGAAAAAACTACTTATGATCCAATAGCAAAAAAACTAAGACTTTGGGCAAAAAATGAAAAAATAAACACAAGAAAAATTAAAGTTCTTTTTTCAAATGAAAAACCAATCAAAGTTGAAAAAGGTGGACCTGGTTCGATCTCTTTTGTTCCATCTATTGCAGGACTTTTAATTACATCAGAGATTATAAATAGTGAACTAAACTAAATATGTAAATATTGACATGTAAAAGTGCAGGTAAATATAATTTTCTTGTATTTTTATAAATTTAATATATAATTTATGTTATGAATGAGGTGGAATATGAAATTTATAAAATTTATAATGGCATGTTGTTTTACTTTAGTATTTTTAAATATTACAATGATTAGTTTGAGCGCTTTTTCTGATAGTGAAAAAGACAATCTATTATATGAAAAGTTAAAGGTATTGATTCCTGTAGGCGCTGGTAAATACATATGTGAGGATTCTATGGATTCATTGACGCAGGTGGGTCAAGACGTGTATAAGTCATTCCCGTGTGATGGAGACTACTGCGACTTTCGTGTAAATGTGGGAGCGATGTGTGCTAATACTTCAACCGACGATTATACAGTTAAAGAATATGCACAAAGTATAAGGAGATACATATCAGATAATGCCAAACCAGAAGCCGAAAACCAATACTATGAAACTCTTAAAAGCGGCTCTTCAGATGGTGGTTCTTCAGGTGGTGGTTCTTCAGGTGGTGGTTCTTCTAAACCTAATGGCGAAGGAATATGTGAAAATCAAAAAGTAAAAGATTTTATGAGCAACATGTTTATGCTAATATTAATTGTTGGTGGAGTAGCGGTAGTTATATTTACTGTAACAGATTTTTTAAAAATATTTACATTAACTGAATTTACAGCAGCGCCTAAATTTATTGGTAATCTAATTAAAAGACTTCTTGTATTTGTATCATTATTATTACTTCCTGTAATACTTAATGTATTATTTGGTATAGTTAATACTGCAGATCCAAATGTAGATATTAGTACATGTATAAATGAATAACAAAAATTTAAGCTTTAATTTAGAAGCTTTTTTATTTATAAGAAAAAGGAGAATTAATTTTCTCCTTCTTCTAACATATTAACTATGTAAATACCATAACCTTTAGTTGTGTTATCAACTAAGACATGGGTAACCGCACCTATAATCATATTATTTTGAATAATAGGGGAACCACTCATTCCTTGAACAATACCACCAGTTTTTTCTAATAAAGTTTTATCAGTAATTTCAAATAAAAAGTTTTTAGTTTTTTTATTATTATCTAATTCTATTTTAGTAATATTGATTTTAAAAGCTTCTGGAGTTATACCGTCTAATACAGTATAAATTTCTGCTTTACCAAGTTTTATCTCATCCTTTGAAGCAACTTTTAAGGCTTTTTTATTTGGAAGTTTTTCAACATAATTACCAAAAATTCCTGATATTGTATTTTCTTTTACTGTACCTAAAATATCATTAAAATTAAAAGTAGCATTTTTTTCACCAGGACTTCCTCTGGTACTTTTGATTATTTTAGTAACTTCACTTTTAAAAACTAATCCATCATTAGAATTTAAAACATCGCCTGTTGATTTTTCAATTATCTCATGTCCAAGAGCACCGTAAATTTTGGTATTTGGATCAATATAAGTTAATGTTCCAAGACCATTAATACTGTCTTTAACGTATAGTCCTGTTTTATTTAAGTTGTCTTTATTATCTTTAATAACTTTTAAAGTAGTAGAATACTCTTTAGAATTTCGTACGTAAGTTATTGTAAGAGTTTCTTCTTTTTTTGTATATTTTACTAATTGATCAACTTTTTGAACAGAATTTCCATTAATACTTGTGATTACATCTCCAACTTTTAGACTTGAATTTGATGCAACATTTTTACCATTTACATCGTAAAAACCAACTACCATAACACCTTTAGTTTGTAGTTTAATACCAACTGTTTGTCCTCCTGGAATAATATAATCTGAATAGGCAAATAAATTAAGTGGTAGTATTAACATTAAACATAGAGAATACATACAAATACTTTTTAATCTTTTATTCATATTTTCTCCTATTTCAATTTTACGACTACAATAATATTATCGACAAAATTTGATAATTTATAACTTGAAATTTTTGGAAATTTATTTTATTTTAACCAATTAAAAAAAAATTATACATGTAATAATTTTTTTTTAAATTCATATAGTTAAAATAAAGGAGAGGATAATATGAAACAAGTAATATCTTTAAAAAAAGATTTAATTTTAAAAACAAAAGTTCATGAAATTGTCAGTATATCATTTGATACTGAAATTGTAAAAAAAGAAGAAAATTATATAGAAGGTATATTTAGAACTTCTGGTACATATAAAATGCTTGAAACAAGCGTAAATAAAGAAGAATTTAATGAAAAAATACCTTATGAAATTATGTTAGATGATGAATATGACTTAGATAGTATAGATGCTGAAATTGAAAATTTTAATTATGAAATAATTAATAATGAAATTTTAAGAGTAAATATTGAATTAAAAGTTGTTGCTATAAAGAAGGAAGAAGATATTTTTAAAGAAGTTGAAACTATTTTAGAAGATGATTTATTTGAAAAGCAAAGTGATAGAGGATTTGAAGTAAATGGTAATGTAGAATTTTCTTATGATGATGATAAAGATGAAGAAATTACTACTATTGAAAAAAATGATTCATTAGATGAAAAAGAAAAACTTAAAAATAATGATATAGATCCAATTATATCAATACCAGAGGTAGTAGAGGAAATTCAAAAACGTGATATAGATCCAATTATATCAACACCAAAAGTAATAGAAAAAATTCAAAAACACGATATAGATCCAATAATTTCAAAGCCAGAACCAATTGAAGAAATCAAAAAAAATGATATAACTTCTCAAATAGGTTCTCAATCAATAAACAGTTTGTTTAATAATTTAAATGATCAAGACGATAAATTTGTATCATATTATGTACATATTTTAACACCAGAACAAACTATTGAAGATGTTATAAAAAAATATGATGTTATTCGTGATGAACTTGAGCAATATAATAATCTTGAAGATATAAAAACTCAAAATAAAATTATTATTCCAGCAAAAATAAATGCATAATATAAATAATTTTTTAAAACAAAATGGTATAGTTCCTAGGAAGTATACCATTTTAAAAAATAGTTATATTATAACTACTTTAGATAATAAAACTTATGTAATTAAAAAAAAGAAAGTAGATAGTAATTTATTGTTTGATTACTTATATTCAAGAGGTTTTGATTTTTTTCCTAAAATAATCGCATCAAATGATAACTTTGAATTATTTGAATACATAGAAGCAGTAGCAATACCAAATGAACAAAAGTCTATAGATTTAATAAATATAGTTTCACTTCTTCATTTAAAAACAACATATATGAAAAGAGTAGAAAAAGATTTTTTTAAAAAAATCTACGAAGAATTATATGAAAAATTAAATACATTATTTAATTATTATATAGATTTAATAACACTAGTAGAATCTGAAGTTTATATGTCTCCAGCTTCTTATCACTTAGCTAGAAATATTAGTAAATTATTTTCTTGTTTAAATTTTTGTTTAATAACTTTAGATCAGTGGTATGAACTTGTAAAAGATAAACAAAAGGTAAGACTAGTTAGAGCTCACAATAATTTAGAAGTCGATCATATTTTAAATAATAAATTAATTAGTTTTGATAAAATGAAAGATGAAATACCAATTTATGAACTATTAAACTTTTATAAAAAAGATCATAAAAAATTAGATTTCCAAACTTTATATGAAATATATTATAAAAAATATCCACTTTATAAAGATGAAGCATATTTACTTAGTGTTTTAATTTCTATACCTGATAAAATTGTTTTTACTAAAGATAATTTTAATGATTGTAATTTAATTAGTGAAATGTTTGAGTATATTTATTTAACAGAAGAATTAGCAACAAAAACAATTAAAAAGGAAAATACCGAAATATATAAGGATTAATACTACAAGTATGACTATGTTAATATAAAGAGGTACTATTAAAGTTATTATAGCTTGATAAATTATAATTATACTTAAAACAAAAAATATTAAGCCATAAATAATACCAAATAATGTAAATATTTTTAAAAAAGAAAATGTTTTAGACATAAGAATCACCTATTATAATATAGTTGATTTTTTTTATTTTGTGCAAGGTATTTACTTAAATTGCCTAATTTAGTATAATTTTATATAGTAGGTGATTGTAATGAATAAAAAAGGTTTTACTATATCAATAGTTATGTATATATTATTTATTATGTTTGTTGTTTTAATTATGACAATGTTTATGTATATGCAAACAAGAAAAAATATACTTAGTTCTATTAATAAATCAGTTGTTAATAATTTAGAAGAGGTAGAGTATTCTATTCCTACAATTAAGTTTTTAAATCCAAATACTAATTTTTTAATTGGAGATAGTATTGATTTAATGCAAGGAGTTATGGCTTTAGATTATAGTGGTAATGATATTACTAGTAATATTACAATTACTCCTAAGACTATTGATACAAATTATGCAAGAGATTATAATGTTGTATATTCTGTTACAGATAACAAAGGTAATACAAATACTGTTACTAGGATTTTTACTGTATTTAAAGCAAACAGTCCAGTACTAGTAGAAGGTATGACCCCAATTAAATGGAATGAATCAGGAGAAGTAGAAGAAACTACAATAGATGATAAATCTTGGTATAGTTATACTACAACTGACAAAAAATGGGCAAATGCAAAAACAAAAGATGGTTCAATGTGGGTATGGATACCTAGATATGCATACAAAATCACTAGTGGATTTCATTCTAGCACAGCAGGAACAATAGAAATTAAATTTTTAGAAGATACTACTAATATGGGATATGATGGTTCTATATCAAAAACGGTAAATCAAGGTAGTAACTGCCTTAGTGAAAATAATGTGTGTTCACGTGATGAATTTGTAACACATCCAGCATTTAAATTTGGAGACGATGAATTAACTGGAATATGGGTAGCAAAATTTGAAATGAGTAATGATGGTTCTAATAATCCTGTATCTTTACCTAATGTTTCTTCATGGATTAATATTACAATGAACGATGTTTTTAATGTAGCACGTGCAATGGAAACTAATTCAAAATATGGATGGGATACAAGTGGAAATGGATTAGATACCCATTTAATAAAAGATGTAGAATGGGGAGCAGCAGCATATCTTTCATGGTCAATTTATGGAAAAAATAATGAGATTAGAATAAATAATAGTAATACATTTATAACTGGATGTGCAGCTAACAATGAGAATGAGTCAGCTTATGATGGATGTGAAAATAAGTATAATACTGAAATTGGTCAATTTGCTTCCACAACTGGCAATGTATATGGAATATATGATATGAGTGGCGGTTCATTTGAATCTACTGCATCTTATGTGAATAATGGAAGTAGTGTACTTGAAACTAATAGTCTAAGCTTACTTAATGCAGACAAAAAATATAAGGATATATATAAAGTAGCTACAATTGATTCTATTGAAAATAATCATGAGGCTAATTCTGGATATTATGGAAATGCAATATATGAAACTTCTGGTACAATTAATAATAAAACACAAAATAATTCTTGGAATTTAGATTATTCTCGTTTTACTTCTGTTGAATATCCAATTTCATATCGTAGTGGTTATCACTCTTATGGTGAATTAGCTGGTATATTTGCATTTGCGAGAGAAAATGGATCTAAAAAACGATTTGGATTTCGTATTACTATTTCTATTAAACAGGGACTTTAAATAATATAATTTATTTAAAAGCATTAATTTGCTTTTTTTTATAGTAAAAAATTGATATAATGTTATAGTAGGTGATTGTAATGAAAGTAAACATTGAAAAAAAACATACAAATTTTGAAATAATAAATAAATTAGCAATAATTCCAAATAAGATATATATACCACTTATGGTATATAATAATTATGATTGTGTATGTAAGGTTAAAGTTAATGATTATGTATATAAGCATAGTATTATAGGATTTAGAAACGATTATTTCAAATTGCCAATTCACTCAACTATAAGTGGAACTGTAATTGAAATTAAAGAAATAAATCATCCAAACGGTAATAAGGTAAAAACTGTTGTTATACAAAATGATTATAAAGAACAAGTAGATGTAAGTTATGGAGAAAAAAAAGAATTAAATAAATATACTAGAAAAGAAGTAGTAAATTTACTTAAATTTTGTGGTGTTACAGGTATGGGAGGTTCTGATTTTCCAACATATGTAAAATATGAAACAAAGGAAAAAATTAATTCTTTTGTAGTAAATGCAGTAGAATGTGAACCTTATATTAAAGCAGACCTTGCTATATCAAATATATATATTGAAGAAATTTTAGAAACATTAGAAGCTTTAATTGAAATTTATGAGGCTAAAGAGGCAATAATTGTAGTTAAACAAAATAATAAAGAAATGATAGATTCAATTAGCAAATTTATTGGAACTTACCCTCAAATTAAATTAAAATTAGTAGAAGATTACTATCCATCAGGATGGGAAAAAAATGTTATTAAAGATGCTACGGGGCTTGATTATAATAAACTTCCTATTGAAAAAGGAATTATAATTAATAATATTAGTACTTTTTATGCAATTTATTGTGCTTTAAAATTTAATACTCCAATAACTGAAAAAATTATTTCTATAGGTAATGATGAAAAAATAATTGGTCAAAAAGTTAAAATTGGTACTTTAATTAGTGATTTAATCGAAGAAAATAAAGAAAAGATTGCTATTTTAGGTGGTCCTATGATGGGTAATTGTTTAAATTCTTTAGAATTTCCAATTACAAAAGCTACAAATTCAATATTACTTTTAGATGAGTTAGGAGAACCTGCAAATACTTGTTTAAGATGTGCAAGGTGTCATAATGTATGTCCTGTAGGATTATCTCCAGTTACAATTATGAATAGCTTATCTGAAATAGAATATCTTAAAAAATTAAATCCAAATAAATGCATTGAATGTGGGCTTTGTTCTTATATTTGCCCAGCACGAATTTTAGTTAGAGAAAGTGTAAAAATAGCAAAGGAGATATTAAAAAATGAAAAATAAAATAGGTCCATTTATAAAAACTAGTTTTAATACTTCATTTATAATGAAAAGACTTATAACAGCATTACTTCCTATAATTATGTTTTCGTTTTATAATTTTGGTATTAGACAATTCTTTTTAGGAAATATTAGTGCATTTGAAATGTTTAGACCTTTAATATTAATTATTGTTGGAAGTTTAACTAGTGTAATAATTGAAAGCATTTATTGTAAATTTATATTTAAAAATAATTTAAGAAAGTTTTTAAATAATTCATATGCACTACTTCCTGGGTTATTTTTATCCTTAGTCTTACCAGTATCTACTCCAATTCACATTTTAATACTTGGAACAGCAGTAGCTACAATTTTTGGTAAATTAATATTTGGTGGTTTTGGTAAAAATATATTTAATCCAGCTTTAATTGGATATTTATTTATATTTGTAACTTTTCCAATGTCTCTTGTAATTGATAGCACAACTGGCGCAACAGCATTAACCTCATTAGCAAAAAATAACTTTGTAACAAATTTTTCTAAAATAATAGAAAATCATACTTTTTTTGATATGTTTATTGGACATAAAAATGGTGCTCTTGGAGAAGTTTCAGCAATTCTTATAATAGGAGCACTTATATATTTATCTTATAAAAACATAATAAAATATAGAATCTCACTTTCTTATATTACTACAGTTTTTGTAATGTTTGTAATACTTGGAATTATAAATAACATGCCATTTTATTTTGGATTTTATAATATTTTAATTGGTGGATTATTATTTGGAGCAACCTTTATGGCAACAGATCCAGTAACAAGTCCAATAGGAAAAAAAGCGCAAATAATTTATGGTATTATTTTAGGTATATTGACATTTTTCTTTAGAACAATGAATTTATATGCAGAAGGTGTAATGATAAGTATATTGATTGGTAATTTTATTAGTCCATTTATTGATAAACTTTCATTTTTACTAAATACTAAAATTAAAGTTATTGTTACATCTTTAATTGGTTTAATTGTAATTTTAAGTATTAGCTTATTTATTTCATTTGATATATATAATAAATTAAATGTTTCTGATGAAGATAAAAAAGATCAAGAATATGGTAAAAATTTCAAAATAATCAATGAAATAGTTGAAGATGATATTTATACTTTTGAAGTTTCAAATTTAGGTTATGTAGATGATATTATTATGAAAATTAAAATTCAACACGATAAAATAATTTCAATAGAAGTAATAAGTGAAAGTGAGAGTATGTTTAATGAAATTAAAAAAGAAGATTATATAAACAAAGTAATTGAAACAAGTGGAGATATTGATTCTATTAGTGGTGTTACATATACATCACAGGCTATAAAAGATGCCGCTTTAGATACACTTAAATATTATAATGAGCAAAATAATACAAACATTAAATATGGTAAAAATTTTAAAGTTATAAATACTACTACAAATAGAAGCACTACTATTTATAGAGTTTCAAATTTAGGTTATGTAGAAGATATTATTTTAGATATTTCAATAGAAAATAATATTATTACAAATATTAAAGTAATAAAAGAAAATGAAAGTATGTTTAATAAAATTAAAGAAGAAAATTATATAAAAAAAGTAATTGAAACAAGTGGAGATATTGATTCTATTAGTGGCGTTACATATACATCACAGGCTATAAAAGATGCTGCTTTAGATACTATTATTTACCATAAACAAAATAGGAATTAAGGAGGAAATATGAAAATAATTAGTTTAATAATATGTGGAATAATTATAGAAAATATTATTTTTCTAAAATTATTAAATATAAATTTAAAAAATAAAAAAAGTATGTTTAAAGAAAATATATTATTTATTATTTTAATAATTCCGCTTTCTATATTAGGCAGTATAAAATTATTTTATCTTCAAGAATTTGCATCAAGTATTTTAATATCACTAGTATTATTTATAGTTATTACTATACTTATTAAAATATTTTATACGTTTATAAAAAAAGAAAAATTACTTCCCAAAAAACATTTACCTTTTATAATAATTATAATTAATGTATTAATAATAGTTAATATTACAAGTATTTTAGATTATACAAATCTATTAAAAATTATAATATATTCATCAATTGTAAGTATTACTTATGTCTTTTTAGAAGGTTTTATATTTACAATTTATAATAATTTTAAATTTAAAGATATTAAAAATCATTTAAAAATAATTACTATAATATTAGTAATTACTATGCTTATTTCACTACTTAAATTCTAGGAGGATTTTATGAAAAAAAATAAAGGTTTTACTTTAATTGAACTTACTGTTACAATTGCAATTATTGGACTATTAACAGTACTTGTTATGCCGAATTTAATTAAATTATTTGATACTTCAAGAAAATCTCAATATGATATTGCAGTTCATACAATTGAAGAGGCTGCAAATATTTATATTAGTGATAAAGAGGAATTATTTTTTGAAATAAATTCTTCTTCATATTTATTTAGTAAGATTAAAAGTAATAATAATTGTTATATAGATAAAATTACAATCCAAAATTTATATGATGAATATTTGATTAAAGAACCATTTATAAATCCACTTACTGATAAAATTTTTGATCCAAATAGTGAAATATTTATTAAATTTAATGGAGTTAATTTAGCTTTCGAATTTGAAAATGAAGAATTAGATAAAATTGAAGAAAATAAATGTCGTTTTACAGGTGAAAATATTGAAAATAATTATGTGATTTATAGTGGATCTTTATTTAGAATACTTGGATTAGATGAAAATAAAAATATTAAAATTATTTTAAATGAAAATTTAAGTATTGGTTCTTTTAATACTTCTGGTAATTCTAGTTATATTGGTAGTTATATTGATTCTTATTTAAATAATTATTATGTACCAATGCTTAATAATTCTACTGAACTTTTAGTAGATGGGGTATATTGCACAGATATAGTTACAGATACTAAACATAAAGATTTAAAATGTAATTCAAAAGCAAAAACAAAAGCAGGTCTTTTATCAATTTCTGAATATAATTATATTACAAATGAGAAAAGCTTAAATTTTTTAAACAATGGGATGAGTTTTTGGCTTACATCTGCTAATAGTAGTTCAAAGGTAAATTATATTACTGAAAATGGAGACATTTCAAATAATAATGTTAATACACTTGCAATTGGTATTAGACCAGTACTTACTTTAAATAAAAATGTTATTGTAAAAAGCGGGGAAGGTACTGAAAAAAATCCATATATTTTACATGAAAAAAATACTGTTACTTCACATCAAACTTTAATAGGAAGCAGATATGCTGGAGAATATGTACAAATTGGATCTTATAATTATAGAATTATTGATAATAAAAATTCTATTAGAGCTATTACAGTAGAACCTATAAAAGTTTCTGGTGAATATTCTGATGCTATAAAGTTTGGTTCTACTAATAAATATGACATAGATTCTACAGAAAATATTGCAAATTACTTAAATAATACTATATATAATAAACTATTTAAAACAGAATCTGATAAAAAACTTATAATTAATGATTCATTTAAACAAGTAAACTATACTAACGATGCTGGAATTTATAATAGTATTTCAAGTGTTGATTCTTCAGTAGAAATGAAAATTGGACTTCCAAATATTTATGATTTATATACTGGATTTATTCCAACAACAGATGATTCAACCCATTTTTCAGCTTCTATTGATGCATCTAATATTTATAAATTTAATAAAGGATATAGTTTACTTAAATCACTTAGTACTAGTTCATCATCTTTTTATCCAGTTATTTCAATTAAACCAACAGCTATGATAATTGGTGGAAATGGAACTAAAATAGATCCTTATACAATAAAATAATATTTATATATATTGTATTAAATAATGTTGTAAAAAACTAAATACATGATAAATATTTAATTATGGTGTATAGTAATTACGAACAATTTTATTTATAATACATGACTACAAAATATAGGTTGCATAAACTTAAATTATTGTGTATAATTTTAAATGACCTGTTCTTGGTATAAAAGATTGCCGATTTTTTACTAGGTATAGGCATAAGGAGGAAAAAAATGGCTATTACAAAAGAGAAAAAACAAGAATTAATTAAAAAGTTTGAAACTCATAAAGGAGATACTGGATCTGCAGAAGTACAAATTGCTATTCTAACTCATGAAATTAACACTTTAACTGAACATATGAAAGAACATAAAAAAGATTTTCATTCAAATAGAGGACTTTTAATGAAAGTTTCTAGAAGAAAACATTTACTTTCATATTTAAAAGATAAAGATGTTAATAGATATAGAACTTTAATTGATACTTTAGGTTTAAGAAAATAATATTATTTTCTTTTTTTATGATATAATTTATATATGAATTGGAGATATTATGGAAACTAAAAAGATATTTACTTATGACTTTTTTGGTAAAAAGTTAGTTATTGAAATTGGAGAACTAGCAAAACAAGCTAATGGGTCTGTTTTAGTTAGACTTGGAGAAACAGTTGTACTTTGTGCAACTGTTATGAAAAAGGAAAAAAGCAATCTTCCGTTTTTTCCATTACTTGTTGAATATAAAGAAAAACTTTACGCAGTAGGTAAAATTCCTGGAGGATTTATTAAAAGAGAAGGTAGACCATCTGAAAATGCAATACTAGCATCGCGTATGATAGATAGACCTATTAGGCCTTTATTTCCAGAAAATTTTAGAAATGAAGTACAAATTATAAATACTGTATTTTCAGTTGATGGAACATCATCACCAGAACTTGCAGCACTTTTAGCATCCTCACTAGCACTTCGTATTAGCGATATACCTTTTTATGATGAGGTAAGTGGTGTACATGTAGGATTTATTGATAACGAATTTGTAGTTAATCCAGATTCTTTTGAAAATAGTAGTTTGCAATTAACTGTTGCAGGTACTAGTGATGCAATTAACATGGTGGAAGCATCTAGTGATGAAATTTCTGAAGATACAATGTTAGAAGCATTAATGATAGGACATGATGCGATCAAAAAATTAAATGAAATACAAAGAGATATTGCTTTAAAAGTTGGCAAACAAAAAGTAGAAGTAGAACTTAAAACTATAAATGAAGAGTTAAAAGAATCTATTAAAGAAAAATATATGTTCGATTTAAATAAAACAATTTTAATTAAAGATAAACAAGAAAGATATGAATCAATAAATAAATTAAAAGAAGTTATAATAGATGAGATGACAGTTTCTATAGAAGAAGATCGTAAAGAAGATTACATTAAACAAATAAAAGAAATTTTTGAAATATTAGAAAAGGAAGAGGTTAGACGTTTAATTACTCATGAAAAAATTCGTCCTGATTCTCGTCATATTAGAGAAATTAGACATTTATCTTCTTATGTTGATTTGCTTGAAAGAACCCATGGATCGTCTTTGTTTACTCGTGGACAAACACAGTGTTTATCAGTGACTACTTTAGGTGCTTTAGGTGAACATCAAATTCTAGATGGACTAGATGAAGAAAATAGTAAACGTTTTATGTTACATTATAATTTTCCAGCATACAGTGTTGGTGAAACTGGTAGATATAATTTTCCTAGTAGACGTGAAATTGGACATGGATCACTAGGAGAAAAAGCCCTTCTTAGAGTTATACCTAAAGAAGAAGATTTTCCATATACAATTAGAGTAGTATCTGAAATATTAGAATCTAATGGTTCTACAAGTCAGGCAAGTATTTGTGCAGGTACCATGAGTTTAATGGCAGCAGGTGTACCAATTAAATCACCAGTTGCAGGTATTGCTATGGGTCTAATTTCTGATGAAAATGATCCAACTAAATATACAATTTTAACTGATATTCAAGGTATGGAAGATCATTTAGGTGATATGGATTTTAAAGTTGCAGGTACTAAAAATGGTATTTGTGCAATGCAGATGGATATTAAAATAAAAGGTATTACAAAAGAAATATTTAAAGAGGCTTTAGAAGAGGCTAGAGTAGGTAGACTTACTATTTTAAAACATATGAATGAAACAATTTCAAAACCACGTGAAGTATTAAGTGCCTATGCTCCAAAAATTAAACAAATTACTGTAAATCCTGAAAAAATTAAAGACATTATTGGTAAAGGCGGAGAAACAATTACTAAAATAATACTTGAATCAAGTAATGTTAAAAGTGTTAATGATATTAATGCTGTAAAAGTAGATTTAGAAGACGATGGTAGAGTTATTGTTTATCATAAAGATTATTCAATTATAGAAAAAACTATTAATATGATTGTCGAAGTTACTCGTGAGGTAGAAGAAGGAAAAATTTATACTGGAACTGTTGTTAAAGTTTGTTCTTTTGGAGTATTTGTAGAACTTTGGCCAGGATGTGAAGGACTTGTTCATATTTCTCACTTAGCAGATGAGCATGTTGAAAAATGTGAGGATGTTGTAGTAGCAGGAGATAGTATTTTAGTTAAATCTATAGGATATGATAAAAAAGGTAAACTTAATTTATCTAGAAAACTTGCTATTAAACAAGAAAAGGATGTCTCTTAAAACATCTTTTTTTGTAATTTATACAAAACAATCGCATAAATTTAATTAGGTGATTCGTGTGAAAAATATTTTATCAGTTACAGGTGTTATGGTTTTACTCTTAATTAGCTTCTTTTATACAGAAAAAACAGTACTTGTATTACAAGAAACTGATCCTATAAAAATAGAAATAAATTCAAAAAAAGATGAATACTATAAAAAGGCAATTGATGCTATTATAAAAAAAGATACTATAATTCCTGGTATTTATGGAAAAGAAATAGATGTAAATGCAAGTTATTTAAATATGAAAAATATAGGAGTATTTTCAAAAGCTAATTTAAAATTTAAACATATAAAGCCTAATATTTCAGTGAAAGATAATAAAAATAAATATATAATTTCAGCAAACCCACAAAAAAATTCAGTTAGTATTGTATTTTTAGTTAAAAATGATAATTATATAGATGAAATTTTAAATATATTAAAATTTAAAAATGTTAAAGCAGATTTTTTTGTAAATAGTAATCTAGAAGATACTATCTATACAAATATTTTAAACGATGGTCATAGTATAGGAAATTATGGTAACAATGGTATATATACTAGTGAAAATACTAAAATGATAAATAATAAATTAAACAAAATTACTTCTAATAAAACAGACTATTGCCTATTAAAAGAAAAGAAATCTAATATTTTTAATGTATGTAATAAAGTAATTTTATATAATTCAATTATTCAAAATGGATATAGTGATGCAAAAACAAAATTAAATAGTGGTGAAATTATTATTTTTAATTTAAATTATGCCAATATTAAAGATATGGGAAGTATTATTAGTTTAATACAAAAAAAAGGATTAAACATTACTACTTTAAATAATCATTTATCAGAAGAAGAACTAAAGTAGTTCTTTTTTATTATAGAACTTATCTATAATATCAAATATGTTGAAAATGTTAGAAAAAAGTATTATAATGTCATTATAAAGACTAAAGGAGACTAACTATTAGAAGTCAAGCCCTTTTTTAAAGAAATATTTATATTGGAAAGATTCCACGCCAAAAGCCTTCAAAATTTACATTTTTTTTGAAGGTAGAATTTGATTATTTATTCCAATTTCCTTTTGACAAGCATAAATTTTATAGACATTAATTTTGGGGTAATTATGTATGAATCGACTTTATTTGTTTTAGTTCTTCTTAAAGACTTTGAATCTTTAAATTGTTTTACTAAAACTGGAATAAATTCCATAAAAAGTAGATTATTGTACTC
>JBKDZI010000020.1:0-5928 GCA_047971215.1 Bacilli bacterium
ACACCAGAAAAAGATTTTGTGTTTAATGCAGATTCAGGAGAAATAACTGGATATAGAGGAAAGAGTAAAAATGTTTGTATACCAGATAAAATAGATGGAGTAAGCGTTACTTCTATTGGATATTATGCCTTTCATAAAAAGAACTTAACTAGTGTTACAATCCCTAATTCTGTAACTTCTATTGGAGATTCTGCCTTTAGATATAATGACTTAACTAGTGTTACAATCCCTAATTCTGTAACTTCTATTGGAGAGTATGCCTTTTATAATAATAACTTAACTAGTGTTACAATACAAGGAAAATCATCAGAAACTGATTTTACAAGTTTAGGATCTAATTGGCATGGAGGATGTACAAATATAATTTATGAAGGATAGATAATAATTTATAAACTGAAAAACGACATAATTACTATGTTTTTTTTATATACTAAATATGGTGGTAATATGAAAGTATATTTAGATTTAATATTTATACTAAATTTTATTTTTGATTTTCTAATTTTATTTTCAACAGGGATAATTCTTAGAAGACAAATAAATATTAAAAAAATAATATTAGGTTCATTAATAGGAAGCGTAAGCATAATATTTTTATTCCTGGAAATAAATAGTTTAATACTTTTTATATATAAATTTATTATTAGTATAATTATGTGTATTATAACTTTTAGATTTAGAAATTTAAAATATACAATTAAAAATATATCTTATCTTTATTCAATAAGTATACTACTTGGAGGCTTTACTTATTTTATAAATATACAATTTAATTATAATAATGATGATTTAATATTTTATCAAGAAAGTTTAAATACAAATTTCATATTACTATTATTTTTAATTCCAATCGTTATATATTTTTATATTAAACAAATAAAAGAACTTAAAAATAATTATTCTAATTACTACAAAATAGACATATTTTTAAAAGACGGAAATAGTAAAAATTTAACTGCATTTTTGGATACAGGAAATAAATTATATGATCCTTATAAACATAGACCTATTATATTAGTAGATAAAAAAAAGATTGACATAAATATTAAAAAATATAAGATTATATATTCATCATATAAAACTATTGACTCTACTGGACTTCTTAAATGTGTTTTTATAGATAAAATAAATATAATTGGTGTTGGAATTAGAAAAAATGTATTAATCGGACTAAGTAATTCTATTAATATAGATGGAGTTGATTGTATATTACACACAGAAATTTTGGAGGGAAAATGAAAATATTTAGCACAATAATTGAAAAAATGAAACAAATGCTTACAGGTGGTTTATATTTTGTAGGAAGTAGTGACAAATTGCCACCTCCACTTTCAAAGGAAGAAGAAATTCGTTTAGTAGAACTTTGTAGTAATGGAGATGAATTAGCTAAAGAAAAATTAATAGAACATAATCTTAGATTAGTAGTATATTTATCTAAAAAATATAATAATATAAAAATGGATTTAGAGGATTTAGTTAGTATTGGTTCAATAGGTTTAATTAAAGCAATAAATACATATAAAGGAGATAAAAACATTAAACTTGCTACATATGCTTCAAGATGTATTGATAATGAAATTTTAATGCACTTAAGAAAAAATAAAAAAAGACAAGGAGATATAAGTTTTGAAGAAAGTTTATCTTTTGATGGAGAAGGAAATGAACTTAGGCTTGAAGATATACTTGGAACTGATCCTGATATTGTAACTAAAGGTATTGATGAAGAGGTAGAAAAAAATTTATTATATGAAGAAATTAATAATTTAAATAAACGCGATAAAGAAATAATGACTTATAGATATGGACTTTTTGGTACAAATGCATTAACTCAAAAAGAAGTATCTGAAAAATTAGATATTTCTCAAAGTTATATATCTAGAATTGAGAAAAAGGTCATTAAAAAAATACAAAATTTAGTAAAAATATAATATTGTGTAAATAATTAATAAATTATAAATATTTACTAGATTTTATATATAAATTTGATATGATAAAATTAAAAAGGAGATAAATATATGAAATCAAAAAATTTTAAAATAATTATAGTGCTATGTTGTTTAATAGGACTTGGTGTTGCTACTACGATTTTCTTTTTAGTTACTGATAAAGAATATAAAGATATAACAGTTGAAAAAGATTTTGATAAAGATAAGGAAAATCAATCAGACTTGCCATTAAATTCAGAGTTCATAGTTGATGATGAAAAAACTTCAACTATTGAATTAGAAGGTCAAAAAGAAACAATAACTACTAGAACTTATCATAGTAATTTAAATTACAAAATGGATTTTGATGTTAATGCATTTATGCCAACACGTGAAAATGGTATTGATAAATTTAGTGCGATTCTTAATAAAGATATTTATGTAGAAATATCTGAAATTAAAAAAGAAGAATTTGATTCTAATGAAAGTACGGATATGTTAATTTATAAGACTGATAATACTTCTTATATTAAAATAAAAATAACTAGTCCTACAAGTAGTGATTATCAAGAAGGATTTTTAACTAGAATAAGAAGCATGCTTTCTACATTAGAATTTGAATATATTTTTAAGTAATTTTAATTACAAGTTATTTTTTAAAAAGTTACATTTGTAACTTTTTTATTTACTTCTTTATGTTATAAGGTTTTACATAAAATATGTAAATTTTTTATAATAAATTTACAAAAAGTCATTGCGAAAAATAGGATTAGTGTTATAATAAGTAACCATGAAGTTTACCACATTTATGTGATGAATTGTATTTAATAATATTTAAAATTTCTGGAGGTACGGCATGATCAAAACAAATATACCAGCTATAATTTTAAAAGGAAATATTCTTTTTCCTTCCACAGAAATTAGATTATCTAGTACAGATGAAAGTATTAAAACTATTGTAGAAGCTGCTTTAGAATATAATGCTGGTCATATATTGTTAGTGCCACAAATTGATAACAAAGAAATGAGTTTCCAAAAAGATAATATTAGTAAATTAGGTGTTATTGGAAAAGTTAAAATGCAACTTCAAATAAGTGATGATGAAATTAGATATATTATTGAAGGTTTAAGTAGAGTAAAAATATTAGATTTTTATAATGCTCATAATAATATTGATTTATTAGAAGGAATTATTGCTCAAACTGAAAAAATAAATTTTGATGCTAAAGAAGAATTTGCTCTTGTTAGAATTCTTAAAAAAGAAATAAATAAGCATATAAATACTTTAGGTACACTTAGTAATAGTTTACTTGAGACTATAGCACCAATTAATAGTGTAGATAAAATTACAGATATAGTAACTAATAATTTATATGTATCTTATGAAAGAAAATTAGAATATTTAAATGAAAATAATCCTCAAAATCGTGTTAGGATGATTTTATCTGATATTAAAAATGAACAAGAGATATCATTAATTGAAGAAGAAATCGAAGAAAAAATTAATGAACATTTTGAAGAAACTCAAAGAGACTATGTTCTTCGTGAAAAATTAAAAATAATTAAAGAAGAATTAAATGATGTAACTATAAAAGAAAATGATATTCAAAAATTAGAAAAAAAACTTGCTGAAAAAGATATAACAAATAATTTTAAACTATTATTAAAAGAAGAAATTAAAAAATATGAATTTACTCCTGCAACTTCTCCAGAAATGAATGTAATTAGAAATTATATTGATACTGTACTTAAAATTCCTTTTGGAACAATTACAAATGATAGAGAAAATTTAAAAGAAATCGAAGAAATATTAAATGAGAGTCATTTTGGATTAAAGAAAGTAAAGAGACGATTTATTGAACAAGTAGCTCTTTCTCATAATTCTAAAAAAGCTAATTCTCCAATAATTTGTTTAGTAGGACCTCCAGGTATTGGTAAAACTACACTTGCTTTAAATGTTGCAAATGCAATTGGAAGAAAATTTGCTAAAATATCAGTTGCTGGTATAACTGATGAGGCTGAACTTATTGGGCATAGAAAAGCATATATTGGAGCATCACCAGGTAGATTTGTTAAAGCACTTATAAAAGCTGGTTCTATGAATCCAGTTATTCTACTTGATGAAATTGATAAAATGGGGAAAAGTCAAAAGGGTGATCCTTCTAATATTTTATTAGAAATTTTTGATAAAAATCAAAATAATACTTTTTCTGATAATTATATTGAAGAAGAATTAGATCTTTCAAGTACTTTATTTATAACCACAGCAAATTATCTTCAAGATATACCTCATGCACTTCGTGATAGACTTGAAATTATAAATTTAAATGGATATACAACTTATGATAAAATTGGAATTTGCAAAGATCATATAATTCCTAAAATATGTAAAGAATTTAATTTAAAATTAAATAATATTAATATTAGTGATAATGTATTAAAATATGTAATAATAAATTATACAAAAGAAGCAGGTGTTAGAGAGCTTGAAAGAAGCATTGAAACAATATTAAGACAAGTAGTTTGTGAAGTTGTTATGCTTAAAGAAAAAAATAAAACATTTAATATTACACTAAATAATATTAAAAAATATTTAGGTAATCCAAAATTTGAAAAACTAGATGATAAAGTTTTAGAAATTGGAGTTGCTAATGCTTTAACTTATAGCGTTATAGGTGGAGGAGTTGCACAACTTGAAGTAGTAAGTTATTCTACAAGTGGAGATGAATCAAAAATTAATTTTACTGGTAATATTGGTAAAGTTATGGAAGAAAGTAGTAGGCTTGCATTTAACTTTTTAAGAAGTAGCTTGAAAAAATATAAATTAAAGGACGATATGTTTAAATGTGATTATCATCTTCATATGTTAGATGGGTACACTCCAAAAGAAGGACCTAGTGCAGGTATTACGCTAGTTTCAGTATTTTTAAGTCATATGAAAAAAATTCCACTTCCAAAAACAGTTGCTTTTACTGGAGAAATATCTCTTCGAGGTAAAGTTATGGCGATTGGTGGATTATGTGAAAAATTAACAGCAGCATATGATGAGGGCATTACTAAAGTCTTTATTCCAAAAGAAAATATTTTAGATTTGGAAGAACTTCCAACTGAAATTAAAAATAATATGAAAATTGTTGCAGTTTCGCATTATGATGAAATATATAATAATTTATTTGAGTAAAAACTATGCTAATTCATAGTTTTTATTTATTTGTTTATACTAACAAGGAATACATTAAATAAAATTTTCAGTATTGAAAGTAATTATATAATTTGATATGATTAAAGGGTACAAACTAGGAGGACACATATGGAAATTAATATTGCAAAATATATAAAAGAGAATGTAAGAAGTTATGAAGGAGATTCTTCTTTTTTACAAAAACCAACAAAAAAGACTTTGAAACTTATAGAAATTATTTCTGATTTGCAAAAAAAGGAATTGGAAAAAGGTGTATTAGATATTGAAGTGAATTCAATATCAGGAATAAATAATTTTGAAGCAGGTTATATTTCGAAAGATGATGAAGTTATTGTAGGACTTCAAACAAATGCTCCACTTAAAAGAATAATAAATCCTTTTGGTGGTAAAAGAATGGTTGAAGCATCTTTAGAAGCCTATAATTATACAATGAATAAGGAACTTCAATCACCTCTTTGGAAATATTTAAAAACTCATAATGATGGTGTTTTTGATGCATATACAAATGAAATGAAGCTTGCTCGTAAAACTGGTGTTTTAACAGGACTTCCAGATGCTTATGGTCGTGGTAGAATTATTGGTGATTATAGACGAGTTGCTCTTTATGGGGTAGATAACTTGATTAAAGCGAAAAAAGAAGATTTAAATAAGTTAGATGGCCGTATGACAGATAGTAATATTCGTCATAGAGAAGAAGTTAATGAACAAATTAGAGCTTTAGAAGAACTTAAAGAAATGGCAGAAAGTTATGGTTTTGATATTAGTAATGCTGCAACTACTGCTAAAGAAGCTGTTCAATGG
>JBKDZI010000021.1:0-2548 GCA_047971215.1 Bacilli bacterium
ATGCTTGTCTTACTTGATATGCTATAACATCATTTTTTTGTTTTCTTCCAGTTTTTTGTTCATAAATTTTCTTAGATAATAAAAACTGACTATCAACAATAGCTGCATCACGCATATAGCAATTTACTAATTTACCTTTGTCAGTTTTCTCTAGATTTTTTGCGTAATCCGTTCTATCTTTTAAGCACGCAGCTAATGTCTTTCCTTTATTAACGTGCATACTTATTATTCTAGTTGCGGCCATAAATATCAACTCCTGCGTTATAAATTTTTTAAAACAACAGTTCAAGTTATTATATAAAGAAAAAACTCATACAAATTAACCTGGTAGATTAATTGTATGAGTTTTTTCTTTTATGCAATTTATTTTACAATATTATTTGTAAAATCTTTTAAATAGCCTTTCATTTCTAATAAATCATTTCCTATCATTTCAATATCTTCATAATAAATATTACCTGTTTCATTTGCTCTTTTTGCTAGTTGGTTTATATTATTTCCAATACGACTTAGTTCTGTGGTAATATTATTTAAAGGCATCATATCAACTTCTATCATGTACCCATAAATAACCATTCTACGCATATATTCAGCCATATTGGTTATACCTAAAATATTCATTTTTTTATTAATAATTTCTCTTTCAATATTATTTACCATAAAATGAAGTTGCTTGTCTCTTCTTAAATTTTTCATAATATCCTCCTTATTTATAATGTTTTATGTCTACTTGCACGGTTTTGAGTTTTTAAAACTGTTAGCTGAGCGTGATTTTTGTACAGTTTTATTTTTTCTTATCATTATGATTATCTCTATAATGAAATTATCTAGCTTCTGATATTTTTAACTTTTCATTATTACTAATTAACTCGATATTACTTTTAGTTTCTTTTAGTTTCTTTTAGTTTTCTAAAAGTTATACTTTTTTAGGTGCATAAGTTTTTATTTTTTCTATTTTTGGCTCATTAATTTCTTCATCAAGGTTGCAAGTAGACTTATCTAATTCGATATTTAACTCTGCAAATCTTCTACATTTATCAACTATTCACCATATTCTATTTTTAGATTTTTTGTTTTATTTATGTAATTATAAAGTAAAAAGTACATATAATAATATCAACACAATATATTTACATTGTATTCGCATTGTGTTAATATTATTATATGCTATACTACATTAAATTTTAGTTTAATTAATGAGGTGATTATATGGGACAAACAACTGTAAATGTCCTTATGGACGAACAATTAAAAAAAGCAATGGATGAAACTTGCAAAGAACTTGGCATGAATATGAGTACCGCAATTACTATTTTTGCAAAAAAAATGTGTAGAGAACAACGTATACCTTTTGATGTTTCTGTTGATTCTTTTTACAGTGATAGCAATGTGGCACACTTAATGCGTGGCATTAAAGCTTTAAATGCTAGTAAAGGTTTTGAACATGAAATAATCGTGGAGGACTAAATATTGAAACTAATTTGGTTTGATGAAGCTTGGGAAGACTATGTTTATTGGCAAACTCAAGATAAAAAAACATTAAAGAAAATAAATTCACTAATTAAAGAAATTATGCGTACTCCATTTGAAGGCACTGGTAAACCAGAACCTTTAAAGCATAATTTAGAAGGTTTTTGGAGTAGACGAATTGACCAAGAAAACCGACTTGTGTATCGTGCAAATGATGACCGTATAGAAATTTTATCTTGTAAATTGCATTATAATTAATATCCGCTAAAAAAGACCTTAGGCAGTTATGATAATTTCTCCATAACTAATCTAAGGTCTTTTTAACGTATTATACTTACTAATTATTTAAATCAGGTTTGTTAAAACATTGAATGAACTCTTTATCTAATTTATTTTTTAACTCAATAATTTTCATTATCTTATATTTTTCTATCAATATAAGTACATCAGCTTCTTTAAATTCATTTATAGAATTTAGATTGTCAAAAAATATAAACCTAGTTTCTGTATTTATTCCATTTGTTTATGTTAATTTAAAATTAGTACAGAAGATATGTTTCTCGAAGCATTATGTATTTGCCAACTGTCTCGGGTAAATCCTCCTAAAAAACTATTTTCTAAATCATATTTTAAATCATTTAAAACTTGTCTGTAATGATTTCAGTTGATCGTTCACAATATTC
Organism: Bacilli bacterium; assembly: GCA_047971215.1. Taxonomy (GTDB): domain Bacteria; phylum Bacillota_I; class Bacilli_A; order RF39; family JBKDZI01; genus JBKDZI01. Next base: position 2,154 of record JBKDZI010000021.1, read on the forward strand.
CAATATACCCACAATAAAATTTGATTTACTTGGCAATTCTCCATAAGTTTTAGAAAACTCATTTAAAACTAATTTTTCGATTTCTTCATTGAATAATTGTTTCTAAGTCTTTTTTGTTTTGCTTACTAAAAAAAACCATTACAAGTTAGTCTTATAATAAGCTTTTGAAAGGTGTATCATTAAACGTGAAATTAGTAATCACTTAATTTTAGTGTAAAAGTATTATATTTTAGAAAGGAATGATAAATATGGCATTCACTCAAATGAACCTTGAAGAAAGACGCTTTGTAGAAAAAAATTATAATGATGGTATGCGTATTGCTGAGATAGCAAGCAGTTTGCGAAAGTCTGCTAATACTATATATAACGAATTACATCGTGGTGCTACTGAAGAA
>JBKDZI010000022.1:0-6303 GCA_047971215.1 Bacilli bacterium
TGTATGAATCGACTTTATTTGTTTTAGTTCTTCTTAAAGACTTTGAATCTTTAAATTGTTTTACTAAAACTGGAATAAATTCCATAAAAAGTAGATTATTGTACTCTAAGAACAATTTTAAGTTTAAGCCATAATGTTCAGTAGCTTCTAGAGCTATTTTAATAAGAGATTTATCATATGATTTCAATAATTCTAAAAAAGATTGAAATCCTGTTTGATTATTTAAAAAAGTTAAGTTTTCTACAATAAATTCGCCTGTATCTTTTATGATACAACAATCGTGTTTATATATAGATATATCAATGCCAATATATATGATATTAAACACCTACTTGATTAGTTTTTTGCACTGGTTTATTGGCCACATGAAATTTATTTATGTATTCTCGTAATATAAAACATCTAGTGTTAACTAACTGATCAACAATCAAAATAAAAACTGTGGTTAGAGTCTTCTTAAACAGTCAAGCTGTATAATTATAACAAATTTGTTATAATATACAAATTTTATGGAAAGGAATAATCAGTTGGAATACTTCATATTCCCTAATACTGATTATACGAGGAAATTATGGAAATTAACGTTTCAAAATATATAAAAGAAAATGTGAAGTCATATGAAGGTGATGGATCTTTTTTAAAAAAACCAACTAAAAAAACTTTAAATTTAATAGAGATTATATCCAAATTACAAAAAGAAGAATTAAAAAAAGGTGTTTTAGATGTAGAAGTTAATGCTATTAGTGGTATTAATAATTTTGATGCTGGATATATATCTAAAGAAGATGAAGTTATTGTAGGTCTTCAAACTAATACACCACTTAAAAGAATTATAAATCCATTTGGTGGAAAAAGAATGGTTGATGCCTCTTTACAAGCTTATAATTATGAGATGAATGAAGATTTAAAAAATCCGTTATGGAAATATTTAAAAACTCATAATGATGGTGTTTTTGATGCATATACAAAAGAGATGAGGTTAGCTCGTAAAACTGGTATTTTAACTGGATTACCAGATGCATATGGTCGTGGTAGAATTATAGGAGATTATAGACGAGTTGCACTTTATGGTGTGGATGCTTTAATATTAGAAAAAAAGAAAGACTTAGAAAATTTAAATGGACGAATGGATGACTTTAATATTCGTCATAGAGAAGAAGTTAACGAGCAAATAAGAGCATTAATCGAATTAAAAGAAATGGCAAATACTTATGGATTTGATATAAGTAATAAAGCTAACAATGCTAAAGAAGCCGTTCAATGGACATACTTTGCATATCTTGCTTCTGTAAAAGAAAACAATGGTGCTGCAATGAGTCTTGGTAGAGTTTCTACATTTTTAGATATTTATATTGAAAATGATATAGAAAATGGGATTTTAACAGAAGAAACAGCTCAAGAATTAATTGATCATTTAGTATTAAAATTAAGACTTGTTAGACATTTACGTACTCCAGAATATGAAGAATTATTTGCAGGAGATCCAACTTGGGTTACTGAATCTATTGGTGGTATGACTAAAGAGGGTAAAACATTAGTTACTAAAACTTCATATAGATTTTTACATACTTTAACTAATTTAAATCCTTCACCAGAACCAAATATGACAATTTTATGGAGTGAACAACTTCCTGAAAATTTTAAAAAGTTTTGTGCATATATCAGTATAGAAACTGATTCAATTCAATATGAAAATGATGATTTGATGAGACCTATTTATGGAGATGATTACGCTATTGCTTGTTGTGTTTCAGCTATGAAAATTGGTACACAAATGCAATTTTTTGGAGCTCGTGCTAATTTAGGAAAAGCATTACTTTACGCAATTAATGGCGGAGTAGACGAAATTAAAGGTATTAAAGTTATAGATGGACTTGAAAAAATTGAAGGGGATGATTTAAATTTTGATGAGTTTAAACCTAAATTTGAAATAGTTCTTAGAAAACTTGCTCATTTATATGCAGATACAATGAATATAATTCATTACATGCATGATAAATATGCTTATGAAAAAGTTCAAATGGCACTTCATGATACCTTTGTAGAACCTATTATGGCTTTTGGTATTGCAGGTCTTTCAGTAGTTGCAGATTCTCTATCGGCTATAAAACATGCTAAAGTTAAAATGATTAGAAATGAAGAGGGAATTGTAATAGATTTTGAAATTGAAGGAGATTTCCCTAAATATGGTAACAATGATGATAGAGCAGATGCATTTGCTGTTTATGTAAGTGATTTATTTACTAAATATTTAAAAGAAATTCCATTATATAAAAATGCTATTCATTCTATGAGTATCTTAACTATTACTTCAAATGTAGTGTATGGTAAAAAAACTGGTAATACCCCAGATGGTAGAGTAAAAGGTGATGCATTTGCACCAGGAGCAAATCCTATGCATGGTAGAGATGAAAATGGAGCGCTTGCATCACTTTCATCAGTTGCAAAAATCAATTATTGTGATTCTTGTAGAGATGGTGTATCAAATACATTTACTATTGTTCCAAAAGCTTTAGGAAAAGAAGAAAATGTAAGAATTGAAAATCTTGTTAATATTTTAGATGGCTATTTTAATTTAGGTGGACATCATTTAAATGTTAATGTATTAAACAAAGAATTATTAATAGATGCTATGGAAAATCCTGAAAAATATCCAACGCTTACTATTAGAGTTTCTGGTTATGCTGTTAACTTCAATAGATTAACTCGCGAGCAACAACAAGAAGTAATAAGTAGAACGTTTCATAATGCATGCTAATATAAATTCAATTGAAACTCTTGGTTTAGTCGATGGTCCTGGAATTAGAACTGTAATTTTTATGCAAGGATGTCCACTTAGATGTAAGTTTTGTCATAATCCAGAAACATGGAAATTAAATGATAGTATTAATATGGAAATAGATGAAGTAATCTCTAAAATTTCATCTTATAATACATGGTACGAAAAATCAGGTGGAGGTGTTACTTTTTCTGGTGGTGATCCATTAATGCAAGGAAAAGCACTTGAAACTTTGCTAAAAAGATGTACAAAAGAGGGTATCCATACTGCAGTTGATACCTCAGGATATTATTCTAATAATATTGAAAAAATTATTGAATATACTGATTTGTTTATTGTTTCAATTAAAGGTATTACAGATAAAGAATATAAAAATATTTGTGGTGTTACTTTAGATAAAACATTTAAATTTTTAGATATGATTAAAGAAAAAAATAAAAATTTATGGATTCGTATGGTAATTATGGAAAATATTAATGATACAAAAGAATATATGGATAAATTTTATGATTTAATTAAAAAATATGATAATATTGAAAAAATTGAACTTTTACCATATTCTACGTTTGGTGTTAGTAAATATAAAACATTAAATTTAGATTATTCTTTTAAAAATATGAAACCAATGGATGAGAAAAAAACTAAGAAATTAGAAATATATATAAATAAAAAATTTAAGAAATAATTCTTAATTTTTTTTGTTTAATCTATTAAATTGTGTTACAATTTCATTATGATAGGAGTAGTTATGAATAGTTTTAATTGCAGTGCATATTTAGAAAAACAAATAGAAGGGATTAAAAAAAGAATTAATGATTTTGGAGGAAAATTATATTTAGAATTTGGTGGTAAATTAGTTGATGATTATCATGCTCAAAGAATTTTACCAGGATTTCAAAAAGATATTAAATTGAAAATGTTACAAAGAATGTCTGATGATTTAGAAATAATAATATGTATATTTTCAAAGGATATAGAAAATTCTAAAGTTCGTGGAGACTATGGACTTTTATATGAAGAAATGCTTTTAAAAAATATTAAATTTTTTAAAGATAACAATTTAAAAGTAAATAGTGTTGTAATAACTAGATTTGATAATGAACTAAAAAGTATAAAATTTAAACAAAAATTAGAAAGTTTGAATATAGATGTTCATTTACATAGTTCAATAATTGGGTATCCAGAAAATTTAGATATAGTATTAAGTGATGAAGGATTTAGTAAAAATAGTTTTATAAAAACAACTAAACCTCTTGTAGTTGTTACTGCTCCTGGTGCTTTGTGTGGTAAGCTTTCTACATGTCTTTCACAAATTTATCATGAATATAAAAATGGTAAGTCTTGTGGTTATGTAAAATATGAAACTTTTCCAGTTTGGAATCTACCTTTAAATCATCCTGTAAATGAAGCTTATGAAGCTGCAACAACTGATTTACGTGATGTTAATATGATTGATCCATTTCATTTAAAAGAATACAAAGTTTCATCAGTAAATTATAATAGAGATATTGAAGCTTTTCCAATATTAAAAAATATGCTTGATAAAATAATGAATAAAAGTATATACAAATCTCCAACAGATATGGGAGTAAATAATCTAGCACTTTTCATAACAAATGATGAAAATGTTAAAAAATCTTCTAGGCTCGAAATAATTAGAAGATATTTAAAAGCAAAAGTAGATTATGAAAATGGTCTTTGTAATAAAGATACTTTAAATTTAAATAAAAATATATTACTTAGAAATGATATTTCTTTAGATGAGAGAATTATTATAAAAAAAGCTAAAGAAAAAGCATTACTTTCTAATTCAATATCTTCAGCTTGTTTAATAAATAATAATATAATATTAAGTCGAACAACTAATATTTTAACAGCTCCAGCTAGTTTAATTTTAAATGTACTTAAATATTTTGCTAATATTGAAGATAATGTTTTTTTAGTTAAAGAAGAAGTATTAACTCCTATGATTGAATTTAAAAAGAAATTAAATGATGATGACAATACTAAATTATCCTTAAATGATGTACTTATGTGTTTATCTATTTATGAAAAAACAGATAAATCAATTAAAAAAGCATTAAGTTTTTTAGAAAATTTACAATATATTGATGTTCATTTTAGTTCAATAATAAATTTTGATGATCAAAAAACATTAAAACAACTTCATATAGATTTTACTATGGATATATAATTTTTTTTTATTGTAAAAATATGTTTAATATGTTAGAATAATTGCATATTTAAAGGAGGAATTATGAAATCAGTTATATTTAATAATATTAAATGGAATGATTTAATTCAATATGATCTTCCCAAAGGAATTATAAATTCTGAGTCATGTTTTTTCTTGTTTAAAAATAATTCAAATGAATTAGTTAAAATTTATGATTATATATACGGTGAATATGTTGCTAATAAACTTTTAACTTTAAGTTGTTTAATTGAGTCTTCATATGAGTTAGAAAAATATAATTTAATATTACCAAAATCTATTATTGTTATTGATAATGTAGTAAATGGTTATTCTATGGAGTATAAAAAAAATGTTATTAATTTAAGTACTTTTTTATATAATGATTCGATTTATTTTAAGACTAAACTTCATTATTTAAAAGAAGCTTGTAGTATTATTGAAAATGTTAAAAACATTAAACCATACAAACAAGATTTTTTATTAAGTGATATACATGAGGATAATTTTATATTAGATTTAAGCACTAACAAAATTTTTGCAGTAGATATTGATAGTTGTAAAATAGCTAATAATAAACCATATACATCAAAAATTCCTAATACTAATAAAGTTCTAAAAAATGAAAAATTTAATAAATATACTAAAGATTCAAATAATTATATAATCTCAAACATACATACAGAAAATTTATGTATGAACATTATGATTTTAAATTTTATAAGCAACTATGACATAAATTTATTAGATAAAAAAGAATATAATAACTATATAGATTATTTAAACTTTAATGGAGTAAATAGTAAACTTTGTGATTCTTTTTATTCAATTTATAAAAAAGGAAATACAAAAAGTCCATTCGAACATATGAATTATTTATATGATATAAAACCAGAAATTTTAGAATATAACAAAATATTGAATAAGAGGTAATGTGTGCTACAATTTATGAAACCTTTTATTTAATGGAATCTTTCTATTATTAAAAATACTTATATATCTATTATATTTTTTTTAAACATTAATTTAAAACATTAAAACTTTATATATATAAATAAGATGAAAAATTATAATAAAAATTAACAATATCTAGTATAATATAAAGGCAGTATGGTAGTAATAGTATTAAATTATCATTTTACATGGAATTTAAAAAATTGGAGAGGAATAACTACAACTCCATAAAAAATAAAGAGAGATTATAGTGGTGAAGTTATCTATAGTCGTTGGTCTGATTACAATAGAAATGTTGAATTTAGAATTAATGATAAAAGGATTGGTTCAACTTCATGGTATAAGGTAAACATTAATAAAAATAGTATTGTGACAA
>JBKDZI010000023.1:0-19852 GCA_047971215.1 Bacilli bacterium
AATGAGTTTAACAAAATTTGATGAATACTTAAATCTCTTAAAAAAGAAAAGTTATAAAATAAAAATATTTGATTATAATAAAAATAATATTAATCTAGTAAAAACATATGATGGAAATTTATTTGGTGGTTCTATAAAAGAACATATAGAAGTATTTGAAAAAAAATCTAAAGATATAATAAAAAACGATAATGTTCTATGCTACACTTGTTAATATAATTTATTAAATATAAAGGAGTATTTATGAAAAATAAAATTAAAAAGATTATAAAATATACATCATTAATATTTTCAGTAGCAATATTAGTATGTGGTATAAATTATATAATACCTAAATTTTTTGAAAAAACAGAAACTAATACAACAATAGTAAAAAATATAGATGAAAGTATTGAGGTAGATGCTGCTACTCTTAATCCATGTTGGTATATGAATGGATCTGTGATTATTGGGTTTAACCCTGCTTGTGAAAGCGAAAGCGGTACTAAACCTTTAGTCCCTAAGGTAGTAAATGGAATAAAAGTTACTCACGTAGATTTGCCTAGAACGGGGGACTTTTCTTACTCAATCGATCGAAGCCCATCTACCTCGCTGGTAAAACTTACGCAAAAGTGTGTAAAAACCCCTGGTATATATACTTATACTTGTTCCCCAGTTGATCATACTTATTATGTGTATAGTTACACATGGGCATATGCTGTTAACACATCTTTCCCATTTAAAGGTACGGTGTATAGTATGGATTCTACGTGGGATCATGTATCTCGTGAAACATTCTGGAAATAATTGTATGGACCACGATACTGATACAAGTGCCAGTTAACATAAATACTCACTACTTTGATCCTTATAAGGAGATTTTGTCTGTCTCAATTTTTAATCTAAATTATTTAACAAATTTTAAGAAGTTCTTTGTTAAATAGTGTTAGTGAGTAAAAATTTTCGATATTAGATATTTGAACCTTGCTATGAACTCAATCAATTTGACTGGTTTTTTTTATTTGCTTTTTCTTGATTTTGTTATACGTTAATCATTGAAGTTTTGTCTAGAATAGAGATTTAATTTCATTCACCTTATTCTTGACATAAACTGATTATTTTAAATATACTTAACAAATTAATAAAGAAAATTTGTTTATATATTATATATTTTAAGTCCGTTCAATATTATTGGTATTCTTATTTTAAATATATATATATAAACTTCACTGTTTTTAGACCATGTTTTATACTTAATAATATTTAATTTACTTCTTGATTTTAATAAATTCTTCCAATACTTTTTTATCAATCTATAATTCTTTGAATCAGTTTTAAATTTTTTGATTATATTTATTCATTAAATTAAGGTAGCATTTTTAAACTGCAACTAATAAAGTAAGACAAATTATAATAAAAAAGCAGTATATTAAAAAGAGAAAATGATTTTTCTCTTTTTGTGTAAGTTTTTCTGTTTTTCTTCTTTGATTTTCTAACATATTCAGTCATTAAATTATATTTTTTCATTATTCTTAATACTTTTTTTCCATTCATAATTACACCATATTTTAGATTTAGACCTTCGACAATCCTTCGATATCCATATACATCACACATATTGATTAGTTTAAATTTATCTATATATAGAGTGATAAATATTATTTTCTCTCTCGTTGTGCCTTGAGGAAGGTTTGGTATTTTTTTAATATTTCATATTTTTCTTTATAATCTTCTACAGTAATTGGATTTTTATGATGCCCACGTTTTTTTCAATATCATTAATTTGATTACCTTGTTTTCGGTCTTTTACAATCCAATTCCATAACATTGAAGAACTTATTCCATATGCCTTAGCTACTTGTGGTCGACCACTATATTCTTCATTTTTATATGAATTTAATACTTTTTCTTTAAATTCAATATTGTGACTTTCAAATTTTTGGTCCCTTTATGTCATAAGAAAACACCTTCTTTCAAAGATGTATTCTATCATATCTTTTTCAACTACTTTTTTATTGATGTCTACTTTAAAGGATCCAGTTCATTTTTAGTGTTACTATTTAATATTATAATTAATTTTGAAATGTTAAAGAATATGAATAAAATTACTTTTTGAATTATTTTTATAGTAAGAAAACAAATAATATGATATAATCACTATATGTGGTTATTATATTAGTAGTTAATACTAAAGGAGAAATAACAATGAGTAAAATAAAAATAATTCCTCTAGGAGGAGCAGGAGAACAAGGTAAGAATATGGTTGCCGTTGATGTAGATGGTGAAATATATATTTTTGATGCTGGTATAAAATATCCAGTAGCATCTATGTTCGGGGTAGACTATATAATTTCTGATTTTGAATATTTAAAAAATAATAAAGAAAAAATAAAGGGGATTTTCATAACAAATTCTAATGAAGAGAATATGGGGGCGGCTTTTGATGTGATAAAAGCTTTACCTAATGTTAGTATTTATGGATCAAAATATACAATAACATCAATTAAAAATAAAAATTATAAATTAAATGAATCAACTAACTTAATAGAAATAGAACCACATAAAACTATTAAATTTGGTGTAAATAGTATATATCCTATAAGTGTTACGTATAACGTACCTGGAGCTTTATTATATGTATTAAATACTAGTGATGGTGCTGTTGTATATACTGGTAATTTTGTATTTGATAGTGCGACTATGAAACAATTTTCTATGGATGTTGGTAAACTTGCTTACGTTGGTAAACAAGGAGTACTTGCTTTGATATCAGAAAGTACATATTCTGAAAAAAGTGGTTTTACAGCACCGAAAAATAGGATTTCTAAATATATTAAAAATGCATTTTATGAAAGTGAGGCTAGAACTATATTTTCACTTTATCATGATGATGCATATCGTATTTGTGAATTATTAAATGAAACTAAAAAAACAAAAAGAAAAATTGTAATATTAGGTTCACAGCTTTATAGAACTATAATAACTTTAATAAATGGTAATGTGATTGATTTTAATAAAGATGATATTGGTACTATTGCAGATATTCGTAATAAAAATAGTGTTATTTTAATAGGAAATGATAGATATAATCCATATGTTTATTTAAAGAAAATATTAAGTGGATTTGATAGAAATTTAAAAATAAATGGAACTGATTCAGTAGTGTTTTTAGAAAATTCATATTTAGGTACTGAGAAAGCTTATATTGAAACAATAGATAAGTTTTCACGTTTATATGCAAGTGTTATAACTTTACCTAAAAAAGATGTTTTAATGCATAATGCATCAAGAGAAGATTTATTATTAATGCTTAATTTGATGAATCCTTCATATTACATTCCAATTAAAGGTAATTATAAACTACAGTTTCATAATAAGGAAGCAGCGCTTTTAATTGGGAAGAAGGAAGAAAATATAATACTACCTAAAAATGGTGATGTAATTACTTTTGAAAATGGAAAATTAATATCTAGTAATGAGAAAATAAAGGTTGATGATATATTAATAGATGGTAATTCTAGTGATGATGTTGGAGAACTTGTAATTCGTGATAGACAAATTTTAAGTGATAATGGTATAGTTGTTGTAACAACTACTATTTCTAAAAATAATAATAAAATTCTTGCTGGACCTGATGTTCAATCTAAAGGTTTTATATATGTAAAAGAAAATATTGAAATTATGAATGAAATTAAAAATATTAGTAAAGCTATATTAGATGAAAATATAACTGAAACATCAGTTGCATATAGTAACATTAAAAGTGAAATAAGATCACAAGTTACTAAATATTTATTTAAAGAAACTGGAGCACGTCCAATGGTTATTTCAATAGTTCAAAAAAAAGACTTTTAAGAGGTTAAATATGAATATTTATGATCTTACATATAAACAACTAGAAGATTACTTTATTAATAATAAAGAAGCAAAATTTAAAGCAACTCAAGTATTTGATTGGCTTTATAAAAAGGAAATTACTTCTTTTGATGATATGAAAAATATTAAAAAAAGTGTAATTGAAAAATTGAAAGAAGATTTTACTTTAAATCTTTTAAAAATAGTAACTGAAAAAAATGATAAAGATGTAAGTAAGTTTTTATTTAATCTTGAAGATGATTTAAAAATTGAAGCAGTTTTAATGAAACATAATTATGGTCTTAGTTTATGTATTTCAACAGAGGTTGGATGTAATATGGGATGTGCTTTTTGTGAAAGTGGTAAACTTAAAAGAAGAAGAGCTCTTAGAACATATGAAATGCTTCTTCAAGTTATTACAGTAGAAAGAAAAATAAATAAAAGGATAGATAGTATTGTTTTAATGGGAATAGGTGAGCCATTTAATAATTTTGATAATGTTATTAATTTTATAGATATAATTACTTGTAATAAAGGTATGGATAAATCAATGAGAAAAATTACTGTATCTACTTCTGGTATTGTACCTAAAATAAAAGAATTTGCTCAAAGAAAAATGGGAGTAAATTTAGCTATTAGCTTACATGCTTCAAACGATGAGGTTCGTAGTTTAATTATGCCTGTAAATAAAGTTTATAATATAAAAGAATTAATTTCTTCTATAAAGTATTATTTAGGCGTAGCAGGAAGAAGAGTTACTATTGAATATGTTCTTTTAGATAATATAAATGATAAAAAAGTTCATGCAAAAGAACTTTCAAATTTATTAAAAGGATTAAATGTATATGTAAATCTAATTCCATATAATGAAACTAGTGGTATTTTTAAACGAAGCAAAAAAGAAAATGTATTAAATTTTTATGATATTTTAAAGAAAAATAATATAGATGTTACAATTAGGCGTGAATTTGGTAGTAATATTGATGCTGCTTGTGGTCAATTAAGTAGTAAATATTAACCTGTAAAATAGGTTGTAAACTAATCAAAAATATTAAAAAAGTAATTTAAATGTCGTCATAATTCTAGTAAAATTGTTGTTTTATGATATACTTATTTTAAAGTTTATAATATTTTTTATATAATTGGAGGATTTATGAATTATTTTTATATTACAGACAAAGGTAAAGTACGTGATCATAATGAAGATTGTGTTAGTGTAATTGAAAATCAATCAGGTGAAATTTTAATGGCTATTGCCGATGGAATGGGTGGTCATAAAGCTGGAGAAGTAGCATCTTCTCTTGCGATTAAACATTTAGAAGAAAAGTTTTTATCTAAAAACGCTATTGGTAGTAGAGAAAACGCTATTAAATTTTTAGATGAAATAACTGAAAAAATTAGTAAATCTATTTTTAGTTATGCTGATGAATGTCCTTTAAGTCGTGGACTTGGTACAACTCTTGTAGTATCTATTATTACAAATGAATATATTTTAGTAGGTAATATAGGTGATTCTTCATGTTATGTTCTTAAAAAAGGTAAATTGTATAAAGTTACAATTGATCATACTTATGTAAATTTACTTTTAAAAAATGGAGATATAACAAAGGAAGAAGCTGAAATTCATCCAAGAAGAAATATTTTAATGAGAGCGCTTGGTGCTAATAATCCAATTGAAATTGATAAATTTGATGTAGATATTGATAAAGATTTAAATGGATTGATTATGTGTAGTGATGGTCTTTCAAATTTAGTTTCCAAAGAGCAGATCGCTAAAGTTTTAGACAACGAAGAAAGTATTGAACAACAAGTATTTAGATTACTTCGTAAAGCTAATAATAGAGGTGGTCATGATAATATTTCTATCGCATATATTACATTTGATGAAGATAATTTTAATGTTTAAAAAAATAAATTTTTCTTTGAAAGTAGGTATTTAAATGATTAATAAAGGTCAAAAAATTGATGGACGTTATGAAATTATAAAAAGTATTGGTGAAGGTGGTATGGCAAATGTTTATCTTGCATACGATCAAATATTAAATAGAGAAGTTGCTGTTAAAGTTTTACGTGGAGATTTATCTGGAGATGAAAAATTTGTAAAAAGATTTCAAAGGGAAGCTCTTGCTGCAAGTTCACTTTCTCATCCTAATATTATAGAAGTTTATGATGTTGGAGAAGAAAATGGAAAATATTATATAGTAATGGAATATTTAGAAGGTAAAAATCTTAAAAGTGTAGTTAAAAGACGTAAAGGATTATCCTTACCTGAAGTTATTGATATTATGTTACAACTTACAGATAGTCTTGCTATTGCTCATGAAAATTATATTATACATAGAGATATTAAACCTCAAAATATAATTATGCTTGATAATGGACTTGCAAAACTTACAGATTTTGGTATCGCACTTGCATTAAATACAGTTGGATTAACTCAAACAAATTCAGTTATGGGAACTGTACATTATCTTCCACCTGAGCAAGCTAGTGGTAAAGGTTCTACAACAAAAAGTGATATTTATTCACTTGGTATTCTTATGTATGAACTTATAACCGGTAAAGTTCCATTTAAAGGAGAAACTGCTGTTGAAATCGCGCTTAAACATTTAAAAGATGAAATGCCATCAGTTATTGATGAAGATGAAACAATTCCGCAAAGTGTAGAAAATATTATAATTAAGGCTACTGCTAAAAATCCTAAAAATAGATATGCTAATATGAAAGATATGCATAATGATTTATCTACTTGTCTTTTAGAAACTAGAAAAGATGAAGATAAAATTAAATATGCTTATGTTGAAAATACTGGAACTTTAGGTAAAAATAATTTAAAATCAATAAATAAAAAATCTGATGAAGAAAAAAAAGTTGCTACTAAAATAGAGTCTCATGATGAGAAAACTAATCCTTGGGTTTTATATGGAGTTATTGCTTTTTGTTTAATACTTCTTGTTGGTATTTTATTTTTAATATTTAGTATAATACCAAATATGAATAGAGTAGAAGATGTTAAAATTCCCGATTTAACAGATAAAACTGAAGAAGAAGCTCTAACAATATTAAAAGATTTAGGAATAAATGTAGACATTGTATCTTCTAATAGTGAAGAAGTTTTAGAAGGTATTGTAATAGATACTAAACCAAATTTTGGTTCAATGGTAAAAGAGGGTGCAGTTATTAAAGTTTATATTTCAAGTGGTTCTAATAAAATTATTATCGAAGATTATACAGGATACAATGTTTATGAAGTTAAAGGTTCTTTAGAAACGCGTGGTCTTAATGTAATTATTGAAAAAAAGGAAATTTCAAAAGATGATACAAGAGATTATGATAAAGATGAAATCGTTGGACAATCAAAAGAGGTAGAAACTAGTATGTCTAAAGGTGAAACAATTACTTTATATGTACCAAATATAGTAACTGAATATCCTGATATGGTTTTAGAAAAATGGTCTGAAGAAGAGGCAAGAAGTTTTGCAGATACTTATGGATTAAGTTTAGAAGTTGAATATAAAGAAACAGAGGATTATGAAGAAGGTATTGTTATTTACCAATCTAGAACTGCTGGAACACGTGTTGTAAATGGTGTTAAATTTAAAATTACTGTTTCAGTATTACCATCTGTACCAGAAGAAATAATAGATCCAGAGGATATAATAGATCCTAATACTGAAGGAGAAACAGGTAATGAAGGAGAAAATGAAACTGGTGAATAATGGCAGGTAAAGTTATAAAGGTACATAAAAATAATTATGAAGTATTAGTTGATTCAAATGTATTTTTATGTACTACTACAGGGTTATTAAAATATAATAAACAAAATATAATAGTTGGTGATAATGTTTTAATTAATAATGATAATCAAATAATTAGTGTTAAAAAAAGAAATAATTATTTATTAAGACCAAGAGTTGCAAATGTTGATAAAGCAATTGTTGTAACCAGTTTAAAAGAGCCTAATTTAGATATAGTACTTCTTGATAAACTTCTTGTAATTCTTGAGTTTAACTCAATTAAACCAATAATTTGTTTAACAAAAAAAGATCTTTTAAATGAAACTGAAATTAAAAAGATTGATTTGATTTTTGATTATTATAAAAAAATTGGATATACCGTTTTAATAAATAGTGAACTCAAAAAAATCAAATCACTTTTTAAAAATTCAACTATTGTACTTACAGGTCCTTCAGGAAGTGGTAAAAGTACACTTATAAATAAAATTACTAATGATTATAATTTAAAAACAAATAGTATTTCTAAAGCTTTAAAAAGAGGAAGACATACAACTACATCTTCATCTTTATTAACACTTTGTGAAGGCTATGTAATTGATACTCCAGGATTTACTGCACTAGAAACAAATGAATTGACAAAAGAAGACATTAAACATAATTTTATTGAATTTCATGAAATGTCTATTGATTGTAAATATACTAGTTGTATGCATGTAGACAAAAATGTTTGTAATGTTTTACAAAATTTAGATAAGGGAAATATTTTACAATCTAGATACAATAACTATATAAAATTTATAGAAAATAAGAGGTAAAAAATGAAAATTTCTATTTCTATTTTATCAAGTAATGATATAAAAAATGATATAAAAAAAATAAATGTAAGTGATGTAGACTACATCCATCTTGATATTATGGATGGGAGATTAGTAAACAACACTTCTTTTTCATATGATGATTTAAAGGATTTTACTTTTAAAAAGCCATTAGATGTACATTTGATGGTTTTAGAACCTGAAAGTTATATTGATGATTTTTCTAAATTAAATCCTGAGTTTATAACAATACATAAAGGGATTAATAATTTTTTTCAGTATAATAAATATATTAAGGAAAAAGGTATAAAATTTGGTGTTGCCATAAATCCAGATGAAAAAATTGAAGATTTATTTCCATATTTAAAAGAAATTGATTTAGTTTTAATAATGAGTGTTTTTCCAGGATTTGGAGGGCAAAAATTTATTGAAGATTCAATAAATAGAATAAAAAAGTTAAAAGATTATATAAAAGTTAATAATTTGAAGTGCTTAGTTGAAGTAGATGGTGGTATTAATAATAAAACCTCTAAATTAGTTGATGCTGACATGACTGTTTCAGGGAGTTATTTAATAGAAGATTTAAATAGAATTAAGTTATTAAAAGAAAGGTAAAATTTATGAGTTTAATTAAAATTTTAGAAGAAAAAATTATAGAAATATTTAAAAATGAATCTTATGATGTAGATAATATTTCACTAAATTTAAATAGTAAAAAAGAGTTAGGCCAATTTCAAATAAATGATTGTATTAGACTTGCTAAAAAAAGAGGAGAAAATCCTTTAAAACTTGCTGAAAAAATTTGTAGTTTATTAAATGAGACTAATTTTTTTAAAAACTGTAATGCTACAAATCCTGGCTTTGTTAATATTAATATTAAAGATGATATATTAATAAAATATTTAAATGATTGCTTAGATAATATTGAAATTAATATAGATAAGCACAAAAGTGAAACTATTATAATTGATTATGGTGGTGCTAATGTGGCAAAAGAATTACACGTAGGTCATTTGCGTGCTGCAAATATTGGACAAGCACTTTATAATCTTTCAAAAGTTTTAGGACATAATGTAATAAGTGATGTTCATTTAGGTGATATTGGTTCACAAGCCGGTAAAACTATTTATGAAATAGAAATTTTATATCCACATCTTCCTTATTTTGCTAAAGATTATGATGGTAATATTGATTTTCCTTTTGAAATAACTGAAAAAGATCTTGCAATACTTTATCCAAAGGGAAGTCAAAGATCAAAAGAAGATGAACTTGCTAAAGAGAAAATGGATGAAATTACTTCCTTAATTCAAAAAGGACATATTGGATATAAAACATTATGGAATAGGATTGTAGAACTTTCATCTAAGAAAATAAAAGAATCTTATGCTAGTATAAATGTACATTTTGACTTATGGAATGGTGAACTTATGACTCATAAGTTTATTCCTCAAATGATAGAAGAATTAAAAAAAACTGGTATTGTATATTTAGATGATGGAGCTCAAATAATTGATACAACTGAAAATATACCACCGTTAATTTTAGTAAAAAGTGATGGAAGTTATTTATATTCTACAACTGATCTTGCTACTATTTATAATAGAGTTAAAAATACTAATGTAAATAAACTATGGTATGTTGTTGATAAAAGACAAGCACTTCATTTTAAACAAGTCTTTATAGCATCAAAAAAATTAGGGTTAACTGAAAATATTGAACTTAAACATATTGGATTTGGTACTATGAATTCAAAGGATGGAAAACCATTTAAAACTCGTGATGGAGGTGTTTTAAGTTTAGAATCGTTAATAAATGAAGTTAAAGATGTAATAAGAGAAAAAACTAAAAATTTAGATAATAAAGAAACTTTAGTAAATATTATTAGTATTGGTGCATTAAAATATGCAGATCTTACTTCAATTGTATCAACTGATTACATATTTGATGTAGATAAATTTACAAGCATAGAAGGTAAAACTGGACCATATATAATGTATAATTCTGTTAGGATTAAATCATTGATTGATAAAGCTAATATAGGTAAATTAGAAATAGAAAATATTGAAAATAAAGACCTTTATGATTTAATTAGTCAAATAATTATAATGCCTAAAATATTTAACAGTGCTTTTGACAAAGGAACTCTTCATGAACTTTGTGATTATGTATACAAAATAAATAGTCTTTATAGTAGTTTTTATTCAAATAATAGAATATTAGATAGTAAAAATAAAAAAACTTTAGTATCTATTTCAAAATTAGTATTAAAAATAAATACATTTATTTTTAAAGTACTTGGAATTGTTATTCCAGATGAAATGTAGGTTTAAATGATAAGAGCTAAACTTGCTTTAACTCCAAAAAATAGTGGTTGTTACTTAATGAAAAATAAAGAAGGAACTATTATTTATGTTGGAAAAGCTAAAAATTTAAAAAATAGGCTTTCAAGTTATTTTAATGGAAGTCATAATGGAAAAACTGCTCTATTAGTTTCTGAAATAGTAGATTTTGAATTTATTATAACCAATACTGAAGTTGAATCATTAGTACTTGAACTGAATTTAATTAAAAAATATAATCCATACTATAATATTTTATTAAAAGATGATAAAACTTATCCATATATTGAAATAAGCAAAGAAAGATATCCAAGACTTACAATTGTTAGAAATATTAATATAAAACGTGAAAAATCACGATTATTTGGACCTTATCCTAATGTTACTGCTGCTCGTGAAACTGTGAATTTACTTGGAAGAATTTATCCTCTTAGAAAATGCGTTAATATGCCTAAAAAGGTTTGTCTTTATTATCATATTAATGAATGTTTAGGTTATTGCGAAAAAAATATTTCAAAAGAAGAAATTAACAACATGACAAATGAAATTATTAAATTTTTAAAAGGAGATCATTCAATAGTAACTAAAAAAATTAAAGAAAAATTAAATAAGTCTATTTTAAATCTTCAATTTGAAAGTAGTCAGCAATATAAAGAATTACTTGATTATATTGAAATCACTTTAAATAGACAAAAAATTAATATTAACGATGGAATAGATAGAGATGTATTTGGTATTTATTTTGATAAAAGTTTTTTATCAATTCAAGTTTTTTTCCTTCGTGGTGGTAAATTAACTGAAAGAAGTACTACAATCTTACCTTTAATAGATGATGAATATGATATGATTACAGATTTTATTGCTAAATTCTATGAAAAAAATAATATTTTGCCAAAAGAACTTTTAGTAACTAAACATGTAAATATAAATTTAATAAGTCAATACTTGAAAGTAAAAGTAGTAAATCCACTTCGCGGGGAAAAAAAATCTATTTTAAATATGGCTTGTGTTAATGCAAAACAAGCACTAGAATTAAAAATAAATTTATTAAATATAGATGAAAAAAGAACTAAAGGTGCAAATGATAAAATAGGTCAATTACTTTCTGTTGATAATTTACATAGAATAGAAATATTTGATAATTCAAATCTTTTTGGTACATTTACAGTAAGTGGTATGGTAGTTTTTATAGATGGTAAAAAATGTCCAAATGAATATAGAAAATATAAAATTAGTATAGATAATAATGATGATGTATTTTGTATGAAAGAAGTAATGTATAGAAGGTACTTTAAAGTATTAAAAGATAGTCTTCAAAAACCAGATTTAATATTAGTAGATGGTGGAATAAATCAAATGAATGTCGCTAAGGAAGTATTAGAATCACTTGGATTAAATATTCCTATTGCAGGATTAAAAAAAAATAATAAACATACTACAAATGCACTTCTTGATATGAATTTAAATGAAATACCACTTTCTAAAAGTAGTGATGAATTTTTACTTTTAAAAAAAATGCAAGATGAGGTACATGATTATACAATAAATTATCATAAAAAACTTCGTAGTAAAGGAAGCTTATCAAGTATTTTAGATAATATTGCAACAATTGGAAATGTTACTAAAACCAAATTATTAAAAAAACACAAAACAATTAATAATATTAAATCTTCTTCTGATGAAGAACTTTTAAAAATTTTAAATATAAAACAATTAAATAATTTAAGAACTTTTTTAAATAATTTATCAAAGGAGGAATAATGAATAATAATACTCAAATAGATGAAATTAGAAATAAAGCTAATATTGTAGAAATAATTTCAAAATATGTTGATCTTTTAAAAAAAGGTAAAAATTATTTTGGTATTTGTCCCTTTCACTCAGATACTAATCCTTCTATGAGTGTTAGTCCAGATAAACAAATTTATAGGTGTTTTGTATGTGGTAATTCAGGTAATGTGTTTAACTTTTTAATGAATTACAAAAATATTAATTTTATGGAATCTGTTAGTGAAGTAGGGGAAACAGTTGGAATTAATGTAGGATATAAAACTACAGTGAAAGAAAACAAAAAATCAAAACCAGAATATCAATCCTATGATTTATTAACTAGATTTTATTCAAATATTTTATATTCAGAATACGGTAAAAAAGCTTATGATTATTTAATAAAAAGGGGCATCACAGATGAAATAATTAAGCATTTTAAAATAGGTCTTACAAAAGATGAATATGATGTTGCAACTCGTCTTTTAATTAGTAAAGGTTTTAAAGAAAATAAACTAATTGAATTAGGTATAACAAATAAAAATAGTTATGGTTATAATGACGTATTTATAAATAGAATAGTATTTCCACTTTTTGATTTAGAAGGTAATGCTGTTGGATTTAGTGGAAGAATTTATAACAATGAAGATACAAGTAAATATGTTAATACTAAAGAAACAGAACTTTTTAAAAAGGGTCAATTACTTTACAATTATCATAATGCCAAAAAAGAGGTATTAAAAACAAAATCCATAATCATTATGGAAGGATTTATGGATGTTATTGCAGCTTATAAAATAGGTATTGAAAATTGTGTTGCTACTATGGGAACTAGTGTAACAGATAATCAATTAGATTTATTAAAAAAATTATCTAATAACATAATAATATGCTTCGATGGAGATAAAGCTGGACTTGATTCAACTTATAAATTAGCTAAAATGTTATATGAAAATAATATTAAACCTAAAATTGTAAAACTTGATAAAGGATTAGACCCAGATGAATATATAGATCAATTTGGAAAACATAATTTTAAAATAAAAATTGATAATCCAATATCATTTTTAGAATTTAAATTAGAATACTATAAAAAAGATAAAAATTTAAATGATTCAGAAGATTTAGTTTCATATATAGATGATATTATTATGGAACTAGCAACTATTGAAGATGAAATATTAATTGATTTAACTTTAGAAAAAATATCAACAGATATAAAAATAAGTAAACAACAATTATTAAGTAAATTTAAAAATAAATCTACTATTATAAAAAGAGAAGTAGAAAATAAACCTATTATAACTGATAAAAAGCTTGCTAATAAATATATTGTTGCTGCTAATAATTTATTATTTTATATGTTTAAATATAAAAATATTTTAGACCTTTTTTATGAAAGTGATATTTATATGCCAAGTAAAGAACTTAGGATTTTAACAGAAGAACTTAGAGCTTTTTATAAAAAAAATGAAAAAGTAGATGTTGCAAGTTTGATAACAAATTTTAAAAATACAGAACTTATAAATTTAACAACTAAAATTAGTGAGTTAGATTTATCTAATGAGTATAATATTAACTTAATAAATGATTATATTAAAGTAATTAAAGAATTTAATATAAACAAAAAGATCAATTCATTAAAAATAAGACAAGAAAAAACCTTTGATACATTTGAAAAAGAAGAAATATTAAAAGAAATTATGAATTTATACAAAGAAATAAAATAAAATTCGTAAATTTTAAAAAATATGTTATAATATGCATGATTATTTGTTAAAGAAAAAATTCACTTAGAATAAATCACAAATATGTATCTATAATATTAGTAATAAAGGAGATATAATGTATAAAGAAGTTAAATCATTTGAAAAAAGAAAAGAAGAAATATTAAAACTTGGTAAAGAAAAAGGACATGTAACTTACGACGATTTAGAAAATATTGTATTAAAAGATTTAGATTTAGATAACGATTCTTTAGATGCATTATATCTTTTACTTCAAGAAAATAATGTTCAAATTTTAAATGAAGATGATGAAAATGATGATAAAGAAATAAAATTGGAACACATTAATGTTAGTAATAATGATTATAAAATTAACGATGCTGTTAAAATGTATTTAAAAGAAATAGGTAAAATTCCACTACTTTCTGCAAAAGAAGAATTAGATTATGCAAATAGAGCTGTTTTACAAGAAGATTATGCTAAAAGTATGCTTGCTGAATCAAATTTAAGACTTGTTGTTAGTATTGCTAAAAGATACATGGGACATGGTATGCAATTTCTTGATTTAATTCAAGAAGGTAATATAGGACTAATGCGTGCTGTTGAAAAATTTGACCCAGAAAAAGGTTTTAAATTTTCTACTTATGCAACTTGGTGGATTAGACAAGCTATTACTAGATCAATAGCAGATCAAGCTAGAACTATTAGAGTACCTGTTCTTATGGTTGAAACTATTAATAAACTTGCTCGTACTCAAAGAAAATTATTAACAGAACTTGGTCATGAACCAACAGAAGATGAACTTGCTACTGCTATGGGAATTGAAGTAACAAAAATTCGTGAAATACAAAAAATTGCTATTGAACCCGTTTCTCTTGAAAAACCAATAGGAGATGAAGAAGATTCAAGTTTAGGTGATTTTATTCCAGATACCCGTAATATGAGTCCTGAAGAATTTGCTACTAATGAAATGCTTAAAAAAGAAATTGAATCAGTACTACTAACTTTAAATGATAGAGAATACAAAGTACTTCATTATAGATTTGGATTAGATGATGGACATCCTAGAACATTAGAAGAAGTTGGCTCAATATTTAATGTAACTAGAGAACGTATTAGACAAATAGAAGCAAAAGCACTTAGAAAATTAAAACATCCTTCTAGATCTAAAAAACTTCGTGATTTTATGATTACTGATTAATTATGAAAAATAAAAGATTAGAAGCAATATTAAATTTAATAAACGAAGATATGAATATAATTGATATAGGTTGTGATCATGCATACCTTGCAATAGAAGTAGCAAAAAAATTTAATAATTCTAAAATAATTGCATCAGATATAAATAAAAATGCTTTAAGTTTTGCTGCAAAAAATATAAAAAATAATAATTTAACTAATAAAATTGCAATAAAACTACAAAATGGTATAGATTATATAGGAGAGAGTAATACTGCAATTATTGCAGGTATGGGAGCTTATGAAATCTTACATATTTTGAATTCTAAAAATACTAGTAAACTTGATACATTTATTGTAAGTCCTAATAATAATCATCAATTATTTAGAGAAAAATTAAATAAATTAGGATTAATTATAGATTATGAACAATTAATCTTTGATAAAAAATGGTATTTAATATTAGTTCTTAAAAAAGGTAATAAAATTTATTCTTATGAACAAACATTATTAGGACCTAAATTATTAGAAAATAAAGATGTGATATTTAAAAAATATTATAATCAAGTACTCAAAAAATTAAAATTAATATATATTAAAATTCCAAAATATGATAGTGTAACTAAAAGAAAATTTAAAAAGAAAATTAAAATTATAGACAAAAATCTATAATTTTTTGTACTTGTTGATATAATTAATATTATTTGTTATAATTATTCTATTATAAAGAGTAAATAAAGTATTCAAGTATTGCACTAGCTAAATCTGGAGAAAATTATTATTACAGATGGAAAGTAACACTTGAAAATGTAACAAATGATACATATTGTGCTAATGGTACAAAAGATGATTTAACAATTACTAAAGGTAGTTGCAAAAATGAAAAAATAGTATATACTGACGAAAGATGTTTTAAAGTAGCAGGCTCATCTATTATAGGTTTTAGTAAAAGTGGACAAAGGAAAAAATTTTATTCATGTTCTTTTGATATTATAATCCCATCAACATTAAATGGAAATAAAATAACTTCCATAAAGTCTTTATCGTCTTGGCATATGATGAGCGGAATGACATATTCTAATTCTATAACAATACCAGAAGTTGTCACTTCTATTGGAGATGGAACATTTAGTTCTAATCAATTAACTGAGGTTACTATTCCAAAGAGTGTTCTCAGTATTGTAAAATCAACATTTGGTGATTTAGATGGTATTATTACTTTTAATATTAAAGGTAATTGTGATAGATTTGATAAGCAATGGTCAAATTTTGGAGAACATTATTTATAAAATAAAGTTTGTAAATAATAAAAAAGATTAAATTTTTAATCTTTTTTATTATTGAAAAAATATTGGACCACCTTTATAA
The DNA here is from genome assembly GCA_047971215.1 of Bacilli bacterium. Classification (GTDB taxonomy): domain Bacteria; phylum Bacillota_I; class Bacilli_A; order RF39; family JBKDZI01; genus JBKDZI01. The sequence goes on from JBKDZI010000023.1 coordinate 16,767, forward strand.
TTTCTAGTGGAGTTTGAAAGTTTAACAATTTTTGTATTCATTTTAGGTATTAATGTTTCATCATTATTTTTTTCTATAGATCGATCAGATTTTTCTTCATCAGTTGCAATATTGTTAAATTGATTAGCAACTTTAAACATTGTTTTTGCATTTTTAAATATTGGTACAATCTGATAAATAATTGGAATAACTTGATTTATAGTTGTTAATGTTTTACTAGTACCATTTAAAAAACCTGAAAGCGTTATTTTGGAAGTAGTATTATTACCTAAAATAGGGTGTGATCCAAACCCACTGGATATATTTCCATTTTGAAACATAATAACTCCTCTCTATAATATTATATGAAAAGCGTTACAAAATGTTTTAATTTTATTTGTTATATGATATAATTTTTATGATAGGAGCGAAAGTTGAAGGGAGCCTATAATATATGTTAAAGAAAAATAAGGGGAATAAAAAAGAAAAAGACAAGCAATTAAATTCAATAATTGAGTTTTTTAATAAAATAATATCTTATAATTTATATACATTAAATTTAATTAGTAAACCTTTTTCACGTTTTTTTAATAATATAGCGATTGATGCTAAAAAAGTAGAGTGGAATCCATATAAAAAGATTAAAAAGTCAATTTTAAATACTAAATTTGCAAAAAATATAATAGCAAAGCGTACTTTAAAAAAAGAAGCATTAATAGACTTAAATTCTAAAGATGCTGAACGTAGTGATAAAAAAATTGTATATAAGTATGTTGTTAAAACTCCTGAAGGAAAATTTAAAAGAGGAATATTTGATGCTTATTCAAAGTTAGATGTTCATTCATTTTTATATACTGAAGGCTATGAAGTTTATTCAATTAAAACTTCTGATTGGATAAATTTATTTTATAAACAATCAAATTTTAAAAAAGTTAAGCTTAAAGATTTAGTTTTCTTTTTAACTCAACTTTCAACGTTTATTAAAGTTGGGGTTCCAGTTACAGAAAGTGTTAGAATCTTATCTAAACAAGTTACTAAAAAAGAAACTAAAAGATTATATGAACGTATCATATATGAACTTACAATGGGAGAAACATTTAGTTCTGCTCTTGAAAAACAAGGTAAAGCTTTTCCAGCATTATTAATTAATATGGTTAGAACATCTGAATTAACAGGTAATCTTGCAGATACTTTAGATGATATGTCTGAATATTATATGGTTGTAATTAAAAATAAAAAAGAATTAATTTCAGCATTAACATACCCAGCTGTTGTAAGTGTAATGGCTGTTGTTGTAATTATATTTGTACTTACTTATATAGTTCCAAGGTTTGTTGATGTATATGAATCGGCAGAGATTACTTTACCTGCAATAACTATTATAACCTTAAATATAAGTTTCTTTTTACAAACTTATATAATTCATATTATTATTGGAACTATTCTATTTATATTATTATTAATATTATTATATAAAAAGGTGACTTTTTTTAAACATGGTGTCCAATGGTTTTTAATGCATATTCCAGTATTTGGAAAAATAATTAAATATAATCAAATTGTTACATTTTCTAAAACATTTGGTACATTACTTGATAATGGTGTAAATATTGTAGATACAGTTCAAATGTTACAACGTATTACAGATAATGAAGTATATAAAGCAATAATGTATTCTACAATCGCAAATATTTCAAAAGGTGAACCTATTTCTGAAGCTTTTGAAAATCATTGGGCTATTCCAAAACTTGCATATTTTATGCTTTTAACTGGTGAGAGAACTGGACAACCTAGTGAAATGATGTTAAAAGTTGCAGATTATTTTCAAAGCGAACAAGAAAACTTAGTTACACAAGTTAAATCATTAGTTGAACCACTAATTATAGTATTTTTGGCAGTAACAGTAGGAACAATATTACTTTCTGTAGTTATTCCTATGTTCTCACTGTACCAAAACATAAGTATATAATATGACAATTTATTACAGTATTATATTCTTTATCTTAGGTACAATTTTTGGTTCGTTTTATAATGTGGTGGGTCTTAGAAAACCTCAAAAGAAATCTATTATTTATCCAGGTTCTAGTTGTGGAATTTGCAATCATAAATTAAAAGCATTTGAATTAATACCTGTAATTTCATATTTAATGCTTAGAGGAAAATGTTATAACTGTAAAACAAGTTTTTCATCACTTTATATGTGGTTTGAAATTTTAACAGGAATACTTTTTACAATTTCATTTTTAGTTTTTGGATTATCATTTGAGCTTATAATTTCTTTAATATTTATATCTATTCTTGTAATAATCACAATTAGTGACGTGCATTATATGATAATATTAGATGAAGCTCTTATATTTGGATTTATATCTATTTTTATAGTTTATCTAATTTTTGATATAAATATTATTATTCCAGCTTTAATTAGTGCTTTTGTTTCTTTTATGTTTACATTTATTTTAAAATATATTTCTTCAATAGCATTTAAAAAAGAATCTATGGGGGATGGGGATATAAAATTAATGTTTTTAATTGGATTTGTTTTAATAGAATTTCCAATTAATATTTTACCTTTATTTCTAGCATCTTTTCTAGCATTACCATTTGCAACTTTTGGATTTATAAAAAACCAAGAAAAAGAATTTGCTTTTGGTCCATTTATTGCACTTGGTGCATTAATTTTATATTTTACAAAGTTTTCTTTGGAAAACTTATTGGATTTAATTATGTGGTTTTAATTAATATAAAAATTGTCAAGTCTAATATTGGCTTTTTTAATGTAAATAAATTGATATAACGTAAATTATATGATAGAATTTAGGTATACTAACAATGTAGGAGAATTATATGAAACGAACTAAAAAAGGGTTTACATTAATCGAATTATTAGCAGTAGTGCTTCTATAGCTGTACCAATAGTAGTAAATTTAATAGGAAAAACAAATTTAGAAGCTTTTAGAACTTCATCTGTAGCTTTAAGTAAGGCTGCAGAAAATTATAATAGGTAAACATGATAAAGATGTTAGACCAATGAAAATCAAAAATGCACAGTTAGAAGTTCAAGATCGTATTTTACATACTAAAATTATATATGTAGATACTATTAA
>JBKDZI010000024.1:0-13583 GCA_047971215.1 Bacilli bacterium
AAAATTCATGATAAATTACATAATCTATCATATGTGGTGGATATTTAATTAAATTAAAATTTAATGTAATATAATTTTTAGTTAAATTACATACTCCATGTTTTGTCTTCATTTTTTTAATTTTAAGAGGAACTATTTTTTCAACTTCTTTAAAATTTTTAAAACAGTTTTTATATCTATCTTATAAAATGTGTTTTGTAAGTTTTACAAATATTTTTTCATTATAATAAAATATATTGTTTTCATAGTCAATATAAATTACAGAACTTTCTTCTTTTTTAAATTTTCTTCCTAAATAATATATATTTTCTATAGAATCTATATATTTAAAATATTGTTTTAATATAAATTCTTTGTTTTCTAATATAAATTTATTAATATTTTTTTTAGTAGTAAATTTAGGCGTAGTAATATTTATGTTATTTTTATCTACTCTAAGATATGTCTTTTTTTGCTTAGCTTTTTTAATATTAATATTAAAGGTTATTCCGTTAATTATCATAACTACCCTACTTTCTTTAATCGTTTAATATAGCAGTATAGTAATTTTTATGTTTTGTAATTGTAATTGTAATATTAGCATCATAAAATTCATCAGTTTTATAGTTTGTAATTGGTAATTCAATATAGCCCCTATTTGATAATTGTTGTAATGTTATAGTTCCTATATCGTTTGTAAATTCAATTGTTTTTTTATTTTCTTCTACATACATTATAGCTGATGATTCAATAAGTTTTTTTTGATTTATATATGTATCTTCATTGGTTTTTTTAATTACATTTACTATTATTGGTCTAATAATTACTATTAAAATTCCTATGATAGTAAGTGTTACTAAAAGTTCTACTAGTGTAAATCCTTTTTTATTCATATTTTTACCTCTATTCTAAAGAAAATTATATCAAAAAAAACTTTTATATTCAATATTTCTATAACAGTAAATATGCAACTTATCTACATTAAATAACCATTTAGTCCTTTTATATTTTTTAAACAATATAAATATAATATAAGTATAGATTGAAGAGAAAATGAAATATGTTATAAAAATTGATGGGAAACAAAAAGAACCATTACTTACAATAGCTACTAATTCTATTACTACTGAAGTTGAAGAACTTATAAAAATATTAGATACTAAACAAGAATTTTTATTAGGTTATCAAAATAAGAAAATCAAAATGCTTGAATTTAAAGAAATTATAAATATTTACTCATTAAACAAGAAGATATACAAGATATACGCAAAAACAATTAATAAAGAATATGAAATAAAACAAAGACTTTATGATTTAGAAGAATTATTAAAAAAACATTACTTTGTGAGAATTTCAAATTCTGAAATTATTAATTTAAAACAAGTAATAGAATTTGATGCTAGTTTTAGTGATACTATTTCAGTTAAATTAAAAGATAACAATATTACTTATGTATCTAGAAAATATATTAAGCAAATCAAACAAGTTTTAAAAATTGGAGGTAAAAATGTATAAAATTTTTAAAAAAGTTACTATAGGTAGTTTATTAAGTATTACGATAGGATTTATTGTGACATTGATAATGTGCAAATTTTTAAGTAATAGTCAGTTTACTTTACCAATAGAATTTATAAATTTATTTTATAGTGAATTAATGGCTTTTATAATCCAAAGTATAATTTGGGCTAGTATAGGCATTATATATTCACTATGCGATTATATTTGGAACAATAATTGGAATATTATTAAACAATCTTTATTAGCTGCATCTATACATTTAATTACTATATTATTTGCTGCTTATTTAAGTAAATGGATGTCATGGGAATTATCTAATATTTTACAATTTATAGTTATTTTCTTTATTATATTTATAATTATATGGATTACTAATTATTTTTTAGATAAAAAAAATATAAATGAATTAAATAATAAATTATAAAATGAAACTTTCAATCAACTAGTTCATTAGTTTTTGAAAGTTTTTTAAATAGTATAAAAAGCAAAATTAATTTTATACTATAAAAGAAAGGATTGAATATGGAAACTGAAATTAGGAAAAATATTAAACATAATTTTAAAGATGATACTGTTGATTTAATATTAAAAAGTGTAGATGAAAGTATTAATAATAAAGATGAAATTTTACTGCCAGGACTTGGAGTATTTTTCGAAATTCTTTGGAATAACTCATCTAATGAAGATAAAATAAATTATTGTAACATAATAGAAAAAAACATAAAATAAAAAGGCAATAGCCTTTTTTAATTACTTCTAAGTATTGCATTAAATTGAGTTGAAATAACATCAATTGTTTTATTAAACATTTCTAAAACTTCTTCATTTGTAAGAGTTTTAGATGGGTCTGTAAATGTTAATTTAAAAGCTAACGACTTTTTATTTTCTTCTAAATTAGAACCTTCATATACATCAAATACATAAACATTTGTAAGAAGTCTACCACAAGTTTTTTTAATAATTTTTATAAGTTCTTCAGATTCAATATTTTTATCAACTATAAATGCAAAATCTTTTTCAATACTTGGGAATTTTGCTATTTCTTTATATTTAATATCACGTACTTTAATTTTATCTAAATGTTGTAAATTTAAATTACATACAAACAAATTGTCTTTACTAATCTTTGGATGCACTTTTCCAATAAATCCAATTTTTTTATTATCTACATAAATATCAGCTGAAATATATGGATGTAATCCTTCATTTTCAATAGATTGAAATGAAATACGATCAGTTAAACCAATATAATCAAAATACTTTTCAATTACACCTTTTAATACAAAAAAATCTGCTTTTAACCCACTATTAGACCAAGAATTTGATATGTGTTTTCCACTCATTAAAATGCCAAGTTCTGGATAATATCCTTCTTTTGTATATGTCCAACTAAGTTCAAATAATGATAAATCACTATTTTTTCTCTTTTTATTATATTCAAATACTTCAATTAATGATGGTAATATATTTTTCCTTAAATATTGTCTATTTTCACTCATTTGATTAACAACTTTAATTGGATTTGCATCGTTACCAAAAGTATATAAATTTTCTTTTTTTGTTAAAGTATATGTAAGAGTTTCATTAAATCCTTTAGATACAAAATAATATTTAGTAGCATTTAATAATGTTTGTACATAATTTAATTTACCAATTGTAAGTCCTAAACTTGGCATTATTCCAGGAATATTATCATAACCATAGATTCTTACAATTTCTTCAATTATATCTTCTTTAATTGTCATATCCATTTTATGTGATGGTGGAGTAATTGTAAAGATGCCTTCATTTAATTCATATAAAAAATCTAAATTTGTTAAAATTTCTTCTATTTTTTCAATTGGTATTTTAATACCAATAATTTTATTTATATAACTATAATCTAACTTAATCTTATTTATTTTAAAATTAATATTATCATAAACAATAGTATCTTTTAAAACTGTTCCAAATTCAGAAATCATCTCACAAGCTTTTTCAAGCTCAAGATCAATCATAGTAAAATCTATTCCTTTTTCAAAGCGAATACTTGCTTGACTACGACTAGTTTTTTTACTAGTTTTTCTAACACTTATTTTATCAAAAAAACCACATTCAATAATTATATTTTTAGTTTCATTTGTAACTGAAGATTCTAATGAACCTATAACTCCAGCTATTGAAATAATTTTATCATTTGATGTAACAACAATCGCATCTTCATTTAATGTGTATTCATTATTATCTAAAGCAATAACTTTTTCATCCTTTTTAGCATTTCTAACAAGTATATCACCTATTTTATCTGCATCATAAATATGAAGTGGAATTCCAAATTCAATCATTAAATAATTACTAATATCTACTATATTATTTATTGGTTTAATACCACTTGCAATAAGTAAAGATTTTATTTCTCTTGAAGATTCTTTTACTGTAATATTATTAATACCCTTTATTAAAAATTTATCACATTTATTAGTTTTTACAGAAACTTTTAATTTATCTGTAATACTTTCATCAGATTTTTCATAAAAACATGTATGTTTTTTTAAATTTTTTCCATAAATTGCTTTTATTTCTTTAGCAAAACCTAAAACTGAAAGTAAATCCCCTCTATTTGGAGTTAATTCAAATTCACAAACATAATCATTTAAATATAAATAATCTAATGCATCAACTCCAACAGGAGCATCTTCATTTAAAACATGTATACCATTAATATCTTCTTTATCAAGGAAATTTTTATCAATTCCAAGTTCAACTAAAGAACAAATCATACCATTTGATTCAATATCTCTAATAGTAGACTTGTTTATAATAATATCAGGTAAAACTGCTCCTACTTTTGCAACGATTACCTTTTTAGCATCTATTACATTTGTAGCACCACATACTATTTGTACAATTTTTTCACCAATATTTACTTTACATACATTTAGTTTATTACTATTTGGATGAGGTTTTACTTCTAATATTTCACCAACAACTAAATTAGTACAAAGACATAATTTTGAAATTGATTCATATTCACTTGATTTAGCTAAAATTGTATCAGCTAGCTCTTTAAAATCAATATCTTTAATCTCAATATGTTTGTTTAAAAAATTTCTACTTAATAACATATTAATTTCCTCCTCTTTTTCTACCAAAATTTTGTAAAAATCTTATATCATTTGAGTATAATTCTCTTATATCATTAATTCCATATTTAAGCATTGCTATTCTATCAACTCCAATACCAAAAGCAAATCCTGAATATTTTTCATTGTCATAACCACAGTTTTTAAGTACATTTGGATGAACCATACCAGCACCCATTACTTCTATATATCCTGTGTTTTTACATAAATTACAACCTTTAATTTTACATTTATGACATGAAATATCTATTTCTATTGATGGTTCAGTAAAAGGAAAATAACTAGGTCTAAATCTAACTATTCTATCATTTCCAAATAATTCTTTAAGCATTAACTCTAAAGTACCTTTTAAATTAGCAATAGAAATATTTTCATCAACAACTAAACCTTCTATTTGCATAAATTGATGTGAATGAGTTGCATCATCATCTCTTCTATACACTTTTCCAGGACATATAATTCTAATTGAATTTTTATCTTCATTTTCGATCATAGTTCTAATTTGTACAGGAGAAGTATGAGTTCTTAAAACTTTATTATCTTCAGTATAAAAACTATCTTGCATGTCTCTTGCTGGATGATCTTTTCCAACATTTAATGCTTCAAAATTATAAAATTCTTCTTCTACTTCAGGACCAAATGATGCAGAATATCCCATTCTAATAAATATATCTATAACTTCTTCTATAACTAAATTTAATGGATGTATTGAACCAGTTTTAGAAGAAAAACCTGGAAGTGTAACATCAACTTTTTCACTTAATAATTTTGTTTCTAAAATTTTATTTTCTATTTCAGTTTTTTTACTTAAAAATATATTTTCAAATTCATTTTTAACTTCATTAATCATTTTACCAAATTCACTTTTTTTCTCATTTGGAGTATTTTTAATTTCAGTTTTTAAATCATTTAAAAAACTTTTTTTACCAGTATATTCAGACTTTAAATCGTTTAATTGGTTTAAATTTTCTACTTTTATTAATTTTTCTAGTAATTCATTTTTTATTTTGTGAATTTGTTTTTCTCTTTCCACTGTGAACCTCCTTTAATAAATCTATGAACAAGATCGATTGCTATATCTTTTTTTTCACTTTTTTGAGGAATATGTCTAATATTTTCCATAGTGCAAAAATATTTTTTATCAATATTTAAATTTTCATATGCGTAAATTGATGAAGAAATTGGAACTACTTCATCAATTGTACCATGAATTAATAATGTTGGACATTTTACATATTTAATATCCTCTTTATGCATTTTAACTAATTTTTTAAATTCAATTCTTGCTTTTCTAGTTGTGGTTATTAATTTTGCACCAAACATTTGATAGGCATTAGGATTTTCATAATCTGCAATTAATTCTTTTAATTTTGTAAAATTTGTTATATCTTTTTTAATTTGTGATGAATTAAAATATTCAAAAGCAGGTGAAATTAAAATTAGTTTTTTAGGATTATATTTTGTTGCTATGTGTGTTGCTATAATACCACCCATAGAATGTCCTATTACAATAACATTTTTATATGATTTTCTAATTTTTTTATAAACTTTTTCTGCATCTTCTATCCACTGATTACAATCACCACAATATAAAATTGGTCTATCATGTCCAGTTAATGTTACAAAAAACATATCAATTGAAGGATCCATTTCAAGTTCATTAATTAAATATTCACTATCAGAAACAGAACCAGAGAATCCATGAATTATCAAAACAGCTGTTGTAAAAAGTCTCATTTAAACCTCCTTATACATAAAAAAGGCTATACCAAAGGGCGAAAAATCGCGGTACCACCTTTTTTTATACTCTTAAACTTATAACGTAAGTTACCCGTTACATATTTCTACATAAGACTTTAAAGATGAATTCAAAACTTTTATTTGAAAGTTTTCACCAATCACTTTCTCTCTAAAAAATAAAATTGTTTTTACTAATTCTTTATGCAAACGTCTTTATTATATTAAATTGTTAATAATTCTTTTTCTTTTTCTTTAAACTTTGTTTCAATAGATTTATTAAATTTTTCTACTAGAGATTGAACATCATTTTCTAATTCTTTTTTATTATCATCACTTTCTTCACCCTTTTTAATAGTTGAAATAGCATCTTGTCTAATATTTCTAATAGCAACTTTAGCATCTTCTGCCATAGTTTTTACTTGTTTAACATATTGATGACGTCTTTCTTCTGTTAATTGAGGTACAGTAATAATAATACTTTCACCATTATTATTTGGTGTAAAACCTAAATTAGATTCAAATATAGCTTTTTCTATTAAAGATATAGTAGTTTTATCATATGGTTTTAATATCATAGTTCTACCATCAGTCACATTAATTGTTGCTAAACTTTTAAGTGGCGTTGGAGAATCATAATAATTAACACTTACATTATCAAATACAACAGGATTAGCACGACCTGCTCTAATAGTATGAAATCTACTATCTAAATTATTTAAAGCTTTTACCATTTTTTCTTCTGCTTTAATTAAAATTTCAGTCATTTTTTCACCTTCCTCTTATATTTTACTACATTTTATTTATAAGTTCAATAAATTATTCTTCTTTTCCTTTTATTTGTTGGTTTTTATTAGATAAAAAAGTAACTTTTTCAGCAACTATTTCTGTTTTATATCTAACTTCATCTCCTTTAGTATATGTACTAGTATTTATACGCCCCTTTATACCTAATAAATTTCCTTTTGAACAATATTCACTAGTGGATTCCGCAATTCCAGACCATAATACACAATCAATAAAATCCGTATCATACTCTCCTTTAGAATTTTTATAAGTTCTTGGTACTGCAAGAGTTATATTAGTAACTTTTTTTCCACTATTAGTAACTTTGATTTCTGGATTTTTTATAAGTCTTCCTACTAAAACTGTTTGATTTAACATAAATTTCTCCTTTTAAATTTTGTGAAATGGCCATTTCTAAAATAAGAATAAATCATTTACAAAAAAAGGTCAAAACTTTCTTTTAAAATTTTTATAGTATAAAATAGAGAAATTTAATAGATATTTTATGTTTTAAAAAATTTATATTTATTAATTTTAAAAATTTAAAACTATTTAGATTTAATTTTATAAGTTTAAATAAAAATTTCAATCCAAAGATTGGAATTTTCAAATATATTTTATTTTTTCATTGTTAAAAATTTTCTATAAATTATTAATGAAGTTAAATTAAAAAGTATTATAATAAAGAATTGATATCCAACTGAAAATAAAATATTTCCAATGTCAAAATCTTGAATTATATAATTTAAAATAATATCTAATCCAAATATAAAATACATAAGAGAAATTGTTTTAGAAATAAATGAAACTTTTTTTCCTAGTATTTTAGTAAAAGTATTTAATACTGTTATGTATTTATCTTTATATAATAAAACACTCATTAAAATTGATAATAATCCTATAAAAAGTGGTACAAATTTAATTATGTAAGTAGCATTTAAATTACCATAACAAAAATATATAGGCAATAAACATAAAATTGTACAAATAATAGTATTTAATAATAAAAATAAACTATTTTTTTTATTTTCATCTTTTGTAAAGTCTTCTGTTTTAATAAGTTTACTCTTAGTTTTAACTAAAGCTATTTGAAAAAGAGTAAAAAGTAATGGAATAATTGTTAAAAATGGTATTAAAGCATTTTTTCTAGATGCTGTAATAGAAATATAATTTGTAATTTCAACTGGTATGATAGTATTTATATTACTATAAATTATAGCATATGTAATTACTGTTATAAACGATACTCCAATAGAAATTTTTTCATATAAATTTAATCTTTTCATAAGTTCTCCTTCTTTAATTTAACATATTCTTGTAATTTAACAAGTTCATTTAAAGCATTAATTGGTGATAATAAGTTGATATCTAAATTTTCTATATTTTCCTCTAACTGTGTATCAACAATTATTTTTTCTTTAATGATAGTTTTATTATTTGAAATATTAAAATTATTATTTTCATAATTTTTCAATAAATCATCTGCTCTTTCAATGATTTTATGATTTAATCCTGCAAGTTTTCCAACTTCAAGACCATAACTTTTGTCAATAAATCCATCTTTAATCTTATGATGAAAATTTAATTTTTCATTTTCATAATTTGCAGATACATAAATATTTTTCATTTTATCTAATGTTCGTTCTAATTTTGTTAGTTCGTGATAATGAGTTGAAAATAATGTTTTACATCCAATATTATCATGTACATATTCTAAAATTGATTCTGCAAGACTCATACCATCATAAGTTGCAGTACCTCTACCTAATTCATCAAATAATATTAAACTATTTTTTGTAGCCCCTTTAATTGCATTATTAGCCTCTAGCATTTCTACCATAAAAGTTGATTCACCACTAACTAAATCATCACTAGCACCAATTCTAGTATAAATTTTATCAAAAACTTTCAAAGTAGCGCTATCACAAGGTAAATACATACCAATTTGAGCCATAATAATTAAAAGTGCACAACTTCTCATATAAGTACTTTTACCGGCCATATTAGGCCCTGTAATTAAAAGAGTATTTACACATTCATTCATTATAATATCATTTTTAACGTATTTATCACTTAAAACTTCTTTTACAACAGGATGAGAACCATTTTTAATATCTATAATATTTTCATTTACTAATAATGGTTTTACATAATTTTGACAATCAGATACATTAGAAAATGATAACATTACATCTAAATAAGATAAATTTTCAGAAGTTTTTTGAATTTTATTAATATACTCTTTTATTTTTTCTCTTATTTCAATAAATAATTCATATTCTAAATTAATAATTTTATCTTCTAAAGAAAGTATTAAATTCTCTTTTTCTTTTAATAGAGGAGTTACATATCTTTCACAATTTGCTAATGTCTGTTTTCTTTCATATCCAAATTCTTCTTTAACTAAATGAATATTACTTTTAGATATTTCAATAAAATAACCAAATATTTTATTAAACTTTATTTTTAAATTATTTATTCCAGTTCTTTCTTTTTCTTGTTTTTCTAAGTTTAATATAAAATCTTTACTTCCAAGTCGCATTTTTTTATATTCATCAAGCGTTTCATTAAATCCTTCTTTAATGATATTTCCTTCTTTAATAGTAATTCCAGCATCTTCAAAAATAGCTAAATTTAATAATTCATAAAGATTTTCAAAATTCTCAATTTCAAACTTAGAATTAAAATTTAAATCATTAAGTAAATTATTTATATAAGGAAGATTAAACAATGAATTTTTAAGCCATATTAAATCTCTAGCATTTACATTTCCATAAGATAATTTAGCACAAATTCTATCTAAATCATAAATATCATAAAGTAATTCTCTAAGTTCTTCTCTTATAAGAAAATTTTTATTAAAAACTTCAATTATATAGTATCTATCATTAATTTCATTTATATTAGTGAGTGGATGTTCTATAATATATTTTAATTTTCTTTTTCCACCAGATGTTTTAGTCTTATTTAAATGAGAAAATAAAGTAAATTCTGTAGATTTTAGTTTATTATTTAAAACTAAATCTAAATTATTTTTACAATTTAAATCCATAAATAAAAAGTCATTTGTATTTATAATAATGCATTTTTTTAAATGCGATATATCTTTTTTTAAATTATTATCTAAATATGATAGAAGAATATGAGCATTATTTTTTTCGTTTTGATTTAGATCATTTAAAATATTATCGTATTTAACGCTTAATAAAACTGAAGTTTCTAAACTAATTTGAATACCGTAATTTTTCTTTAACATAGAAAATTCTTCTATAAGTTTTTCATCAGATACAACAAGTTCTTTTAAATTTAAATCTACAATAGTTTTAATAATATCTGATTTTGTATGTGTTAAAAAAAACTCCCCTGTTGTTATATCTATATAACTAATTATATAAGCATTATCTATTAAAGTAACTGCCCCTAAAAAAGTATTTTCTTCTGTTAATATTTCATTACTTAAATTAACACCTTTACTAATTATGTTTACTACTTCTCTTTTTACTATTCCTTTTGATATTCCTGCTTGTTCAACTTGTTCACAAATTGCAAGTTTATGACCATTTTCTACAAGTTTTGCAATATAAATATTAGCAGCATGATGTGGAACTCCACACATTGGAATTCTTTCTTTAAGTCCTGCATTTTTTCCTGTTAAAGTAAGTTCAAGTTCATGACTTACTAAAATTGCATCTTCAAAAAACATTTCATAAAAATCACCTAATCTAAAAAAAACAATCGTATCTTCGTGACTAGCTTTTATTTCCATATATTGAATCATCATAGGAGAAAGTTTTGATTTATCTATTTCTTTTCTATTCATGATATCACCTTATACCAATTATAGCATAAATTTAAAAACTTTTAGTTATTTTTTCTAAAATTTCTCCTTAAAGCATAGTATTTATTAGGAGTTAATATGAAAAAAATAATAAATATAATATTGATATTTTTAATTTTAATAATTACTTATGAATTATTAACTGAATCTCAAAACATTATTACAAGTATTCGTTTTGCATGTGATATTTGGATTAATTCAATTTTTCCTTCTTTATTTCCTTTTTTTGTTGTAAGTGAAATTCTAGTTAATTTAGGACTACCTGATTTTTTAGGAGAATTATTTAAAAATATATCTAATAAATTATTTAAAATAAGTGGTCAATCTGCATTTATAATTATTATGAGTTTAATTTCTGGATTTCCTAGCAGTGGAAAATATACTAAAGAATTATATGAAAATAAAGTTATTGATGAAAATGAAGCTAGTAAAATATTAATGTTTACTCACTTTTCTAATCCTTTATTTATAAGTGCTACTATATGTACTATTTTTTTAGATAATATAAATGTTGCATGGATTATTTTTTTATCACATTATTTATCTAATTTTATTATAGGTATTTTAGTTAGAAATTTTCATCCTTCTAAGTTAAAAAAAGAAAAAATTAGTTTAAAAAATGCATTTAATAGTATATTTGAAAAAAGAAGAAAATCTAATGAATCCTTTGGAACAATACTTACAAATTCTATATTAAATAGTATTAGTACACTTTTTAATATTTTAGGCGTAATAAGTATCTTTCTAGCACTTACTACATTAATTAAAACTCATATAGATTTAAGTCCCATTTGGGAGGCTATTTTAAGTGGTTTATTTGAAATGACACATGGTATAAAAGAAATCAGTTTACTTAATATTTCTTTAAATTTAAAAATTATCTTATCAACTATGCTTATTTCTTTTGGTGGTTTTTCTGTACATATGCAAATATATAGTATTATTTCTGATACTAAAATTAAATATTGGCCATTTTTATGTGGCAGAATTATGCATTTTTCTTTTTCAGGTATTATTTGTTTTTTAATTTTTAGTTTTATATAAAAACCATAATTATATTTTTAAAACTATGGTTTTTATACTGTTAATTTATATATTTATTAAAGTATTATCTTTTATTAAATATTCTATATGGTTTCATTTTTGTATTATCTTTATCATATACTTGGTAAATTGCTATTACTTTATTTTTATAAACAAATAAAATTTTATCTTCTTCATACTCATTATCTATAATTATACCATTCATTATTTTTTTATAAAAACGTAAAGAAATTTCATATCTTTTTAAATGTTTAAGTGAATCATCAAAGTTAAGCATATTAAAATTATTTTGTCTAATTTCTTCAACAGTGTAAGCATTATCTAAAGAAAAATTACCATGACTTGTTCTATTTAAATCACCCATACAACTACTTACTTTAAGGTCTTTACCTATATCATAAATTAAACTTCTAATATATGTACCACTAGATACTTTAGTTTTAATAGTAAAATAAATTTTATTATCTTCTCTTTTAATTTCACTTATTAAATCTAGTGTATAAATATTTACATCTTTTGAAGGTATTTCTACATCTAAATTTTCTCTTGCAT
Source organism: Bacilli bacterium (assembly GCA_047971215.1). Taxonomy (GTDB): domain Bacteria; phylum Bacillota_I; class Bacilli_A; order RF39; family JBKDZI01; genus JBKDZI01. The sequence continues at coordinate 12,577 of JBKDZI010000024.1, forward strand.
ATTCATATAATCTCTTACCATTTACTTTTACCGCACTATATTTAGGAACTTTTTGATTTATTATGCCTTTATATTTTTTAAGAACTTCTAAAATTTGTTTATCACTAATATTTGATACATCACTAGTATATAAAACTTTTCCAGTAATATCATAAGTATCTGTTTGAATACCAAGTATAACCTGCGCAACATATTCTTTATCGCTTTTATTAATTAAATCAATTATTTTAGTACCCTCATTTATACCTAAAACTAAAAGCCCTGTAGCATTAGGATCAAGTGTACCAGTATGACCAATTTTTTTTGTATTAAAAATTTTACAAAGATCATTTACTACGTCGCGACTAGTACAGCTTTTATGTTTATTAACTAATATTATTCCATTCACATTACTCTCCTGAATATGTATATTCTTCTTTTTTACCTATTACAATTGTTTTAATTTTTACAGTAGTATTATAATTAAATAATTCATTAGTTTTTGGATTAACTAAATCTGAAGAAATTAATCCCTCATCTCTAAGTTTAGATAAACTAATATTAAAAGAATCACCAACAGTACCAAGACTTGGTAGTATTTCTCTATTTTGATTTACATAACTTTCGGCAGCAGTTATTATTACAGTTATTACACTATTATATTGTTTATTTTCTGAATTTCTAATTGTTTTCATTACTACTGTTAATGAAAGAGAAACAATTAAACCTAATATTGTTATTGTAGCAATAACTTCTATCAGTGTAAACCCTTTATATTTTTTCATAAATACTCCTTTATATTTAATAAATTATATTAACAAGTGTAGCATAGAACATTATCGTTTTTTATTATATCTTTAGATTTTTTTTCAAATACTTCTATATGTTCTTTTATAGAACCACCAAATAAATTTCCATCATATGTTTTTACTAGATTAATATTATTTTTATTATAATCAAATATTTTTATTTTATAACTTTTCTTTTTTAAGAGATTTAAGTATTCATCAAATTTTGTTAAACTCATT
>JBKDZI010000025.1:0-75971 GCA_047971215.1 Bacilli bacterium
AATATCAATTTGTGCAGGTCTTTTAATTGGGATTGGGCTAGGTTTAATATTTAAATCAGGATTTTCAACAGGGGGAACAGATATTTTTAACCAAATTGTATCAAAATATACTAAAATTACTATGGGTCGTGCTATACTATATTCAGATAGTTTAATTATTTTAATTAGTATATTTATATTTGGTATAAACAATATAGTTTATTCAATAACTGTATTACTAATTTTAACTCTTATCATTGATATAGTTATGAAAAAAGGTAGAAAGGAATAGATTATGAATTCAAAAGGAAAAATATTACCTACGTTTAATTTTATTTTTGTAGCTTGTATATGTTTTATATCTGTAATTTATTCAATATCAGCTACTTTTATACAAGAAAAAGTTATTTCAAAAGCCGATACATTTTATTCATCTGATATTTATCTTAATGAAAAAGAACTGGAAAATGAAATAATTAAAGGTATGAATTTATATACTAAGTCTCTTTCTAAAATACAGGATGGTTCTAAATCTTATGTTCCATTAGATTATCTAGTACAAAAAGAATTTATTGATAAACATCAAGTATTTAATAGTTTAGATAATTGTAATGGATATGGATTTTATTATTATAATAATAAATTAGAAATTAAAGCTTATGTAAAATGTAAAGATTACAAAACTAGTGGTTTTGATGAAAGCAAATTAAGATAATCCTCATTTAAGAGGGTTTTTATTTTATAAAAAATAAGTATTTATATGTTATAATTGAGATAGGTGATTTATATGGAAAGACTACAAAAAGTAATAGCTAGTGCAGGAATAGCATCTAGAAGAAAAGCAGAAGAAATAATTAAAGAAGGTCGTGTTTTAGTAAATGAAGAAATTGTTCTTGAAATGGGTGTTGTAATTGGTAAGGGAGATAAAGTAGAAGTTGACGGTATCCAAATTACTCGTGAAGACAAAGTTTATTATGTTTTATATAAACCAAGAAATACTATTACAACTAATAATGATGAAAAGGGGCGAAAAACCGTTACTCAGTTAATTAATACTAATAAAAGAATATTTCCTATTGGAAGATTAGATTATGATACAACAGGAGTTCTTTTACTAACAAATGATGGAGAATTTAGTAATAAAATTATGCATCCAAAATATGAAATGGAAAAGGTTTATATTGCTAAAATTAAAGGTGTTTTAAATACCGGAGATTTAATAAAATTTAAAAAAGGCTTTATGGTTGAAGGATATAAAACTAAATCAGCTAAAGTTAAAGTTAAAAAGGTGAATCTTGAAAAAGGTGAATCAATTGTTGAACTTGCTATTCATGAAGGTAAAAATCATCAAGTTAAAAATATGTTTAAAACTCTTGGATATAATGTAATTAAATTAAAACGTGAAAGAATAGCATTTATAACTACTGATGGACTTAAACCGGGGGAATATAGAGAATTATCTACTAAAGAAGTTCATGTTTTATACAATTTAGCATCTAATAAAAGTAACTTAATATTTTAATTAAAGAGGTGTTTTATGAAAAGCGACATTGAAATTGCTCAAAATATTGTTCCTAAAAATATTACTGAAATAAGTAAAAAAATAAGAATTGATGAAAAATATATTAGTTGTTTTGGAAAATACAAAGCAAAAGTTGATTACAATTTAATTGATGAAAACAAAGTAAAAAATACAAAATTAATATTAGTTACTGCAGTTAGTCCTACTCCTTTAGGTGAAGGTAAAACTACAATAACAATTGGTTTAAATGATGCTCTTTGTAAACTTGGTAAAAAATCTATACTATCACTTAGAGAACCTTCGTTAGGTCCTGTTTTTGGACTTAAAGGTGGTGCTACTGGAGGAGGATATGCCCAGGTAATGCCTATGGAAGATATTAATCTTCATTTTACTGGAGATATACATGCAATAGGGGCTGCAAACAATTTACTTTCAGCAATAATAGATAATCATATTTACCAGGGAAATGAACTTGATATTCAAAAAATCACTTGGAAAAGATGTGTTGATATTAATGATAGACAACTTAGAATGATTGAATGTGGATTAGGTGGTAAATATAATGGAATACCTAGATTAGATGGATTTGATATTACTGTTGCTTCCGAAATAATGGCAGTTTTTTGTTTATCAAACACATTAACAGAACTAAAAGAAAAAATTGGAAATATTACTATTGGATATAATTCAAAAAAAGAATTAATTTATGCTAAGGATCTAAAAGCTGAAGGCGCACTTACAGTATTACTTAAAGAAGCATTTAATCCTAATTTAGTTCAAACATTAGAGCATAATCCGGTTTTTATTCATGGTGGACCATTTGCTAATATTGCTCATGGATGTAATTCGATTGTATCAACAAAGCTTGCTATGAGTTTTGCTGATATTGTTATAACTGAAGCTGGTTTTGGGTCTGATTTAGGAGCAGAAAAATTTCTAAATATTAAGTGTGAAAAAGGTAATTTCAATCCTAATGTTATTGTATTAGTTTCTACAATAAAATCAATGAAATATCAAGATGTAGAAAGCAACAAACTAAATGAAGGTATTAAAAATTTACAAAGACATATTGATAATTGTAAAAATGTATATGGATTAAATGTTGTTGTTGCATTAAACAAATTTTCTACAGATACTAAAGAAGAAATTAATCAAGTTAAAAAGTTATGTGATAAAATGCAAGTAGATTTTTCTATTTCAGAAGTTTTTGAAAAGGGTAGTAATGGTGGAATAGATTTAGCAAATAAAGTATTAAAAAATATAGGCTTTAAAAAATATAATAATATTTACAATGAAAATGATTCATTAGAATTTAAAATTACTCAAGTTGCATCAAAAGTATATAAAGCTTCTAATATTGAATTTAATGATGTTATTGTTGATAAATTAAAAGAATTTGAACAACTTGGATATTCAAATTTACCTATTTGTATTGCTAAGACTCCAACATCTTTTACTCATAATTCAAAAATTTTAGGTGCTCCAAATAATTTCACACTAAAGATTGAAGATGTAATATTAAATAGTGGTGCAGGTTTTATTGTTGTGATAGTAGGAAAAATTATGAGAATGCCAGGACTTCCAAAAATTGCAGCTTTTGAAAAAATAGATATAGATAAAAATAATAATATTATAGGACTATTTTAACTTATCAAATAATAATTTTGTTTAATTATCCTTAAAAATAAAAAGTTAATGCATTGGTAATGTAATTATGTTCAAAAATATAAAAATGCAAGAACTCTTGCATTTTTATATTTCAATAATTTCAATAGCCATTGTTGGGCAAGAATTAACACAATCAAATGCTAGTTCTTCATCATCTTTTTCTATTTTTTCTTTTATAGGTTTAGAAAGTCCCATGTCATTTGGTTGAAATAAATTTTCTGCCATAGAATAACACAATCCACAAGCTATACAATTATCTTCATTAACGACTACTTTTTTTCCATTTTTCATTTTGAATGCCTCCAGGCTTAAGTATACTATTTATTACTATAAAAATCAATTTTTAGTAGAAAAATTTCATTTTTTTTGATATAGTATAAGATATGAGAGTAGGAGAAATATTATGGCAAGTAGAATGGATAGATATAAATCTGATACTAAAGAATTTGAAGTAGTAAGATCAAAGTCAAATAAAAATCTTTATAAAAATATTCCAAATATAAAAACTACTAATAGGAATGTATATAATAATGAATATGATATTTCAGATCTTAAAAATAATGTAGCTACAACTCGTGAGCAATATAAAAAAAATAAAGCATTAGGGATTATTACACCAGTGGATACAACTTCTTTTGAAGAAAAGTCAAATACTTATGAGAAAGATATATTTAAAAAGAGTTATTTTGATGAAGAAATGACTTTTGATATTAATCATCATTTAGAAAAAGCTAAAAAAGAAAACGAAGATGTTATGAAAAGATATCATAAGCTTACAGAAACGGTTGCTTCTGGAATGGCATATATAGATATTGAAAAATTAGAAAAAAGAAAAGAAAATTATATTGCTGATACTCCTAAAAAAAGCGAAAATTCTCTCGAAATATTAGATTTTTTAAAACCTGAAAAAAATGATGAAGAAATTAATAAACCTATAACAGAAATTGAAAAAACTTTTAAAACAAAACCTTTTTATGAAGAAGAAACAACAGATGAAGAAAAAGAACTTTTAATAGATAAAACTTTTTTTACAAGTACTTTAAAACTTAAAAATTCAGATTTTGTTGGTAATAAAACTTCACATGTTAAAACTATTATTTTAATATTTATTGCACTAGTTTTAATAGCTATATTAATTGGTTCTATTTATATGTTAATACAAAATGTTTAAAGTGGAAAGTCTGAAACATCAGTATCATGCTTATATGCATGAATACTTTTTATTGTATCAATTTGAGATAGTAAATTTACTATCTCATTTTTTTCTTTATAATAGTCAAATATATTTGAAAGACTAACTACTCCAATTATTTTTTTATTTTCACTAATAAGTATTCTTTTTATTTTTTCTTCTGCCATTTTTTCTATAAGTTCTTTAACTGTTTTGTTTATATCCATATGTTTAATTTTATCGGACATAAATTTATGAACTTTACTATTTAAATCATAATTTTCACTAATTACTCTAATTACTATATCTCTATCGGTTATTACACCTATTAATTTTTTGTTATCATATATTGGTAAAAAACCAATATCATGTTTTTTCATTAAAGTTGCACACTCCCAAATAGTACTATTTTTTTGAGCTGTTATTAAATTTTTACTCATAATATTTTCAATCATATTATCACCATTTTTATTATTAGTTAAAAGTATTTAAAATATACATATAATTTTAATAGGTGATAATATGAAAAGAGCACGTTTAAAACGTAAAAGAAAAATTAATAAAAGTTCTCTTGTGACATTATTATTAATATCATTTGTTTTTTGTTTGATGCTTCTTTTTTCATATATAAATAACAGAATAACTCCAATTTTATTACAATATGCTGAACTTGAAACTAATAGGCTTGCTTCTTTAGTAATATCTAAAGCAATAACAAAAGAACTTGCAAATAACATGGATATAGATAAATTATTTGTAATAATTAAAAATAATGATGGTGAAATAATTAGTATAGATTTTAATACTACAATAGTAAATAAAATACTTGCAACTTCAAATAATCTTGTTCAGTTAAATTTAAGATCTATTGAAAATGGTAATATTGAAAATTTAGAATTACCAGAAGAATTATATTTAACAAATAGTACTAAAAATTTAAAAAAAGGAATAATTTATGAAGTTCCTATGGGAGTAGTATTTAATAATACTCTTTTAAATAATTTAGGACCTAAAATACCTGTAAAATTGAATTTAATTGGAACAGTTGATAGCAATATTAAAACTAATTTAAGAGAATATGGGGTTAATAATGCGATGATAGAAGTTTATGTAAGTGTTAAAGTAATTGAGAAAGTTAATCTTCCTTTTTCAACAAAAAAAGTTGTTGTAGAAACAGATATACCAGTTGCAATAAAACTTGTTCAAGGTAAAGTTCCAGCATATTATAATTCAAATAAAAGTACTCAATCTCCAATATATAGTTTACCTATAACTGATAAAAATCAAATAGACATAAATTAAAATTTAAAATCAATTATATATAAGTACTTCCAAATTAAAAAACATTGAAAATACAATGATTTTTTAGTATAATCTTTAATAGGTGGGTGAGGCTTGTGAAAAGGATAAAATTTAAAAATATATCTTTTTCCTATGGGAATAAAAAAATATTAAATGATATTTCCTTTGAACTTAAACAAGGAGATTTTTTAAATATAATTGGATCAAATGCATCAGGAAAGACTACTTTAATAAAAATTCTTACAAGACTTATAAAAAGTGAAAATAAAATATATTATGATTCATGTTTAATTAATGATGTTAGTATTGATGAATTTAGAAAAAAAATATTTTATGTAGCAAATGATATAAATAATGTATTTTTAACTAACTCTGTTTTAGAGGAAATTGAGTATGTTTTAGAGGAATTAAATTATAAAGATGAAAATTTGGAGCAAAGAAAAACTGAAATATTATATAGTTTTAATATGTTTGATATTATTAATATGAATATTAATGAATTATCTGATGGACAAAAACAAAAATTATTATGCGTTATTGCACTAATTTCACAAAAAGAATTAATAATATTTGATGAAAGTTTTTCAATGATGGATTTTTCACAAAAACATATTATTTTTACATATTTAAAACAATTAAAAGAAAAAGGTACAATAATTATTAATATTACCCATGATATAGAAGATGTTTTGATTTCAAATAAAACCCTTGTACTTCATTTAGGAAATAAAATTCTTTTTGGTGATAATGATTACGTATTTAGTTATATCGACTTACTTAATTCATTTGATATACCAGTACCATTTATATATAGACTTAATTACGAATTAATTTCTAATGGCAAACTTCAATATCCAATTTTAGATATTAGAAAGCTGGTGGATTTCTTATGGCAATAAAATTTAAAAATCTTCATTTTTCCTACGATAACAAAAAAGAAGTTATATCTAATTTTAATGGGAATTTTATAACAAATGAAATTACAGGCATTATTGGAAAGAATGGTTCTGGTAAAAGTACTTTGATTGATTTGATTTTGAAGTTTTTAAATCCAAATAAAGGCGAAATATTTTTATATGATGAAAGTATTAAAAATTATACTAAAACTGAAATTAAAAACCTAAGAAAAAAAGTTACTGTAGTTTTTGGAGATGTAAGTAAAAATTTCTTTTGTGATAATGTATATGATGAAATCAGCTTTTTTTTAAAACTTAATAATGTTTTAGAAGATGAATTAATGACTATTATAACTGAAACTTTTCAAATGCTTAATTTAAGCCTTGATATTCTTAAATTAAATCCAAATCAACTATCTGGTGGTGAGGCAAAAAAACTTGCCTTAGCAATAGTTTTAACACTAAATACTGATATTATTATTTTAGATGAAGTTACAACAGGACTTGATGAAAAATCTAAAAATAATTTAATTAATATTATTAAAAAATTAACACTAGAATATAGTAAAACTTTTATAATAGTTAGTCATGATATAGAATTTATATATAGGTGTTGTGACAATATTTTTGTAATAGATAAAGGAAAAAACATTTTTTCTGGTACTAAGACAAAATTTTTAAATAATAATGAAAATTTAATTAATTATATAGAATTACCTAAAATTGAAATTTTTAAAATGTATGCAAGGCTAAATGGCCAAAACTTAAAAATTAATACAATAGATGAATTAATAAAGGAGGTAGTTATAAGTGAATTCAAATATTAAAATAGGACAATTTATAAATATTGAATCTGCAATTCATAAGCTAAATCCTTCTATTAAACTTGTTTCAATGATTTTATTTATATTATCTTTATATAGTAGTAATGATATTAGTTTAATTATTGTTAATACTTGTTTAGTAACAACAATATTTTTAATTTCTAATTTATCTTTTAAAACTGTATTTATACCTATTTGGAAGTTCAAATATTTTTTAATTATATGGGGAATTTTATCAATTATAATGGGAAATAGTCTAACAACTATAATTATATTTTTTACAAAAATTATATTTACATTAATATATTCAACTATTTTTGTAAGTACTACAAAACATTTAGATATTATTCAATCTTTTTCTATATTATTATCTCCATTAAAAAAAATTGGTTTTGACAATGAAAAAATCGCATTTACATTAAATATGTCAATTAGATTTGTACCAATTATTTTAACTGAAAGTAAAAATATATTAAAAGTAGGACAACTTAGAGGAATGAATTTTAAAGATGGTACTATAAAGGAAAAAATTGAATGTTTAAAAATTTTAATGTTTCCACTTTTTAATTTAAGTTTTAATAGAGCAGAAAGAGTTTATGAAATAATGGAAGTTAGGAGTTTTGATTCTAATAAAGTTTCTAGTAAAAATTTACAATTAGATGAAAACGATGTATTATTTATTTCACTTCATTTATTCATTATATTAATAATATTTATAGGGTTTTTATATGCGATATTTAATTAATTTTTCATACGATGGTTCTAATTTTGATGGTTATCAAAAACAACCAAATTGTAAAAGTATTCAACAAAATATTGAGCATAATTTGAGCATAATTTTACAAGAAAATATTAAAATACATGCTTCTGGTAGAACTGATAAAGGAGTTCATGCTATTAATGCTTATGCTCATTTTGATATTTTAGAAGAAATTGTTAATATTAATAAAGTTAAAAAAAGTTTAAATTCTATGGTAGATGATGCAATATATATTAAAAGTATTGTTAATGTTGATTATAATTTCCATGCAAGATATAACGTTATAAAAAAAGTTTATGAATATAAAATTAATACAGGATGTTACAATCCATTTCAAAGGAATTATATTTATCAATATAATAAAAAATTAAATTTAAAAAAAATGGAAGAATGCTTCACATATCTAATTGGAATTCATGATTTTAAATCTTTTGTTTCTAGTGATAAAGATATTAAGAATTTTACAAAAAATATTTACAAAATTGATGTCAATATACTTAATGATATTATAACTATAACTTTTGAAGGAAATGGTTTTTTAAAACATCAAATTAGAAATATGATGGGTACTGTATTAACAATTATTCAAAAAGATTTAAATTCTAATATTATGGAAGAAATATTAAAAAGTAAAGATAGAAGAAATGCATTTATAAAAATTTCTAGTGTAGGATTATATTTAAAAGATGTTTATTATAAATAAAAATCAATAGTTTTCCACCATTGATTTTTTATAATTCTCTAATTTTACCTTTTTTCTCAAACGGATCTTTTTTATTAATTCTATCGTAATACAATTTACCATCTAAATGATCAATTTCATGAGCAAAGGCTATAGAAAGTTCTTCTCTAACTCTATAAATTTGTTTTTCACCATTTTCATCAAAGCATTCTACTTTTAATCGTGCATGTCTTGGAACTATTCCTTCATAATCTTTTGTAACAGAAAGACAAGCTTCTCCAGCGCCAACACAAATCATTTCGGCAGACCTACTTAAAATTTTAGGATTTATTACAACATAATTTTTAAATTTATTATCTTCATACTCATGTACTATAACAAAAATCTTTTTAGGTATTCCAAGTTGTATAAAAGCTAAACCCATACCAGGTATAATATCATATTTATCAGCCAATTCTAAATTTTGACTATTAGTAAGATAAGTAATTATTTCTTTAATTATTTCTTTATCTTCATTTGAAAGAGGAAAAGTTACATCTTCTGATTTTTGACGAAGAATTTTATTTTTATCATTAACAATGTTTAAAAGTTTCATAAATACCACCATTAAATATAATAAGAGAAAAAAATGGAAAAGTCAAACAATAAAAGAAGCAAACGCTTCTTTTTGGTTAAATTAAAGAGCAACTCTAGTACCAATTACTATTACTAGTAATATAAATAATACTAAAATTATAGCTGCTGTACTACCAAAACTACCTTGGTTTTGATAACAATAAGCAGGGTAAGGTTGTCCGCATGATTGTCCACAAGATGATTGTCCGTAACCAGAAGCTCCACCGTATCCATAATAATACATATTAATTACCTCCTTATATGATAGTTTATTTATTTTTAGTAAAATTGTTATAATTAACGCCCAAAATATTTTAAAATTGTTATATATATGATATATTAATGTAGAGGTAATACTATGAAAAAGGATACTATATTTAATCATATTGATAAACCATTATTGTTATTATTGCTGATTACAACATTATATGGACTTATAATGCTTTTTAGTGCTAATAGTATTACATCCTTAATTTCAACTCAAAATATATATTCTGAGTTTTTAAAACAATTTGTCTATTTACTTTTGGCCTTTATTCTTTATTTTATATTAGCAAAATTACCAACAAGAATTTATAAAAAATGTATTCCAATTTTAATTTGGCTATCATTTTTTTCTCTTATTTTAGTTTATTTTTTTCCTTCAACAAGAGGAGTTCACAGTTGGATTAAATTTGGTCCAATTTCATTACAACCTAGCGAGTTTTCTAAAATAATTTTTATTGTTTATATGGGAGTGTTTTATGGACAAAATATTAAGAAAAAAGCTTTAAAATATACTTGGTTCATTCCTTTAATAATTGGAGTAATTTTTTGGTTATTAATTTTTATGCAAAAAGACCTTGGAACATCAATAGTTCTTGCAGGTATAGTTTATTTCACATTTATATCTTTGCCACTTCAAATAAGAATACAAAATTACTATACAAAAAAAATCAGTCCAAAAATAAATTTTAGGATAACAAGTATTTTTAAAACATTAGGCTTATTAGGTATAGTTTTCTTGTTTGGATTATTAATATCAGGTGGATTAAATATTATCTTAACTAAAACCCAAATAGAGCGTATTAAATTTGATGATGTATGTACTAAAGAAAAATATTATACTACTGGTATGCAACTTTGTAATAGTTTTATTGCTTTTAATAATGGTGGACTTACAGGACTTGGAATAGGTAATAGCAAACAAAAACTTTTATATTTACCAGAACCTGATAATGATTTTATTTTTGCTATTGTGGTAGAAGAAACAGGGGCACTAGGTGGTATGATAGTTCTTATTTTAGTATTATCTATTATTTATAGATGTTTAGTAATTTCTAAAAATTCTACTACATTACAAAATTCAATAATATCTTTAGGCGTTGGTGTTTTTCTTTTAATGCATGTTTTAATAAATGTTGGAGGTGTTAGTGGAGCAATACCTATGACAGGACTACCATTTCCATTTTTTTCATCAGGAGGATCCTTTTTATGGACAATATTTATTTCTATGGGAATTGTATCTAGAATATCAATTGAAAATAGTTTAAATCAAAAAAAAATAAGAAGAACAGTTAAATTGTAATTTCTTTTTTCTTTTTGTGGTATAATATAATTAAGGAGATGATAGTTATGAAAATAATGATACGTGGAAGTAAAGTTGAAGTTACAAATTCAATGAAAAACATGATTGAAAAGAAATTAAGTAAAGTTAATAAATTTATAGCTGATGAAAATAAAGAATGTAAAGTTGTAATTAAACAACAACATAGAAATTACAAAATTGAAATTACGATTAATACTCCTTACTTTTTAATAAGAGCTGAGGCTTTAAATGATGATATGTATTCTACTATTGATTTAGTGGTAAGTAAACTTGAAAGACAATTAAGAAAGACTAATGCTAAATTAAAAAAACATAAAAATGTTAGTGTATTTTCTTTTGAAGAATTTAATAATCCTACAATTGAAGAAGATTCATTAATTGAGAAAAGAAAAACAGTTGAACTTAAACCTATGAGTGAAGAAGAAGCAATACTTCAATTGGAACTTATTGGACATAGTTTTTATATATTTAAAAATTCTGATACAAATAGTGTTTGTTTACTTTATAAAAAAGGAAATGGAAATTACGGAATTATTGAAACTAATTAATATTTATAAAACTCAATATAAAATTGAGTTTTTTATTTAAAAATTAATACTTGTATTTTTGTGAGATAATGTTATAATTGTATTAAATATTTGCTTTCTTAGCTCATTTGGTAGAGCAATTGACTCTTAATCATAAGGTCTAAACTCTACTATACTTAAACAAACCCTTATAGATAAAGGTTTTAGAGTTAATGAACATAAGTTAAACACTCTATCGTACGTAGAATGTACGTAGAAAAAGAAAAAAAGCACTAAAAGTGCAATAAATGGGACGTTAGCTCAGTTGGTAGAGCAACTGACTCTTAATCGGCGAGTGTCATTAAGCAAATAAGGTGTAACCCCTTTACTGATAAGGGTTTATAATATATAGGAATTATACTAATACATGAAATATCGGACTTTTATCGGACAACCGATTAAAAAACATGATTTTTATGTTATAATTCTATTCATGGACTGTTAGCTCAGTTGGTAGAGCAACTGACTCTTGGTAATCACACTGGGAGTGTATCATAGTAATATGATAATGAAAATCGAGCAAAAACGGTAAACGCTGAAATGCTAATACCGTGCTAACTTAATAGATAACGATAAGGCTATTAAGCAGTGTAACGCATAGGAACTGAATAAATATAATGTTCCCACGAATGCTTGACAACCTACTTTATAATAAAGGGTTGATAATGTATGCTGAACTATATAGAACAACAATATATAGATGTATCGGATAAAAAGCCAATACGATAACAAAATGTAATCAGTGGGTCTGGAGTTCGAGCCTCCAACAGTCCACCATGAAGTAATTTAAGGGCTACTAGCAATAGTACTCTTTTTTAGTGTTATAATTATATTGCTCCGACATTAGTAAATGTCTTGAGTGATATTCTAGCATGCGATAATACAATGTCTATCAATTTGTTGAACACATATAAAAATAAAACTGAAGAATTATCAATTTTTTTAAATGATTTAAATCGTCAAGGCATAAAATATAATAATTTATTTGTTGATAGTGAACATACTGAAGAAATATTATCATTAATTGAAAAATTAGTATATGATGGGTTTGTACAAAAATCATACGAAGAAATTTTTAGATGTGATTGTGGCAAAGTTGATATATTAAAACAAGGCATCAATCCTAGTGTAAGTAAATTGTATTATGAAAAGAATGATGAATATTATTGTAAAGATTGTGGTACTGAATGCAAATCTTTTAAAGAGGAAGTATTAACCCTAGAATTGCCTGAAGACATTGATGACTCTTTAATAATAGTACCAACCTTCTTAAAAAATGATGCTAATCATTTAAGTAAAACTTTTAAGGGAAGCAAATTACTTGTTTCGAAACAAAGAGAAACTGGTCATCAAATAACTATTAACGATAAAACCTTTAATATAGATGTCGATTTTATTTGGACTAACTATTTTAGATTATTTGATAATGAACAAATTATTATGCTTGCAAGCAATCATCAAACTTATCAAATGTATTTACTGAATTATTTAAACAGAATCATTGGTGGCAATGAAATTTGTTTTGTTGCTAATCCCTACATGAACCAATCTAAAACTATAAATCCATTGACTGAATACGAAAAAACAACTGACGATATTTACAAAAAATTATTTATTCTATACAACTTGAAATGGAGAAACAAAAATTGTGATTGGTCTAGAAGTGTAATAGATTACTTGAGTAATACAAGTATTACAAGAAGAAATAATTTGTATAAGGTTATCCAAGATTGCGGAAAAAAATTTAACGAAAGCAAAATGCAAACTGATTTATATTTAGAAAGTATTTTACACAAAGGAATAAATATGCAAACAAATATTCCTGAGTCAAAAAAACTAGTAAAAAGATTATAATAATAGTAAAATAAATATATGGAGATGATATAATGTATAGTATATTTTTTAGTAAAATAGAACTTGGTATGGATTTAGTAATAGAACCATTAAAAAAAATCGTTAAACTTAATTCTAAAATTGCAATTTTTCCTTGGGCTTTTCCTATTGAAATAACTTCCAAAGAATTTGAAACTGATTATTTTCCAGTCAAAGGAAAAAGATACAATAAATATTTAAATGAATTAAAGAAAATTGGAATAGAAGAACAAAATGTGATTGTATGTAATCCTTATAAAGATACAAGAAAAGAATTACAAGAAATTATTAAAACTAGTGATATTTTATTACTACCTGGTGGTAATCCTGAAATGTTTTTTAAAAAAATATTACACGACACAGAATTAATATATGATTTTAAACATTATAAAGGAATTGTAATTGGTGAAAGTGCTGGAACTGAGTTACAATTAAAAAGATATTTTATTACAAGTAAAAATAATTACTATGAATATTTTGCTGTTTATGATGGATTTGGACTAATAGACAATGAATTTTATATAGATGTCCATACACAAGATAATGAAGAATACCTTAATGAATTGAATAAGTATTCAAAGAAAACAAAATCAAATATTTATGCAATATTTGATGATGGTGCTATAATCTATAATAGAAAAACAAATGATTTAGAACAATTTGGTAACATTAAAATTGTAGAGCCTAACGAAGAAAGTTAGGTTTTTCTATGTGTGTGCCTATTAGTCCACTATACTGCTTTTGTTTATTCTAAATAATTAGATTTGAAATGATACCCCCTAGTGATTATTTATCATTCAGTCGGACAGTAAATCGGACAAATATTTAATAAAGAGTATTAAAAGATAATAAGTCATGTTATTGCTATAATAGACAATCGCTAGTATATACTAGTATTTATCACTTTATAATAAACCATAATAACTAACTTTTAAAACTCTTAATCGCTAGGTCGTGTGTTCTAGTCACACAGGGAGCACCATTAAGAATTTAAGATGGTATCTTTGGATATCATCTTTTTTAATGATATAATAGTGATAGAAAACTTCTGTTTATATAGTTAAGTTTGTGAGGTGTAAATATAACTAATGATAAAAAGTATATAGATTATATTAATGAAAAAATGGTTTTATTGAATGAAAGCGTTAGGTTAAGTGGGAAACAAAGTTTATTTGATATAAATATTATAAGCGAAAACTTCTACAGAGATTTATTAGGAATAATTGAAGATGATGAACTTGCGAATGGGAATTTCTTTGAACAGAATAATGCTGTTTTTGACTTATATAGTGATAAAACAAGGAAATGTTATCAAGTAACTTCAAGAAATGATAAAGCTAAAATTGATGACACTATCGACAGTTTTAATAATACGGAGAAGAAACTTTATAATAATTATGATTTACATTTTATAATTATTGGTAAAAAAGTTAATAATCAAAAAATTGTTAAATCTATAAATGGTACTCTATTTGATACAAGAAAAATAATAGATTCAGATGATATTTTAACTAAAATTAAAAATTGCAGTATAGAAAAGAAAAAAGAAATATTTGATTTTTATAGAAAATATTTTGATAATCAATTAATTAATTTAGATATAAATTTTTTTAGAAACATTTTAGAAGAAAATATTGAAAATTTAGGAGAACGATATAATAAACTTATTAATATTTTGACCCCTTTAAATGATTCATTATCTACCTACTTTGTTAATTCAAATGACAAATATAAGTGGCTTAATTCATCAAAATTTTCTATTGAAAAACTTATTTTAAAAGGTGTTTCGCTAAATACATATAATGACGACTTTATAATTTTTAATAAGGAAGTTAGAAATAATGTCTTTTCAAATATTATTATATATTTAAATAATGTTATTAAAAAAACGGATGTATTATTAGAAAGTTTAGATTCGAAAGATGATAAAAATTATTATACAATCAATGAATTAAATAAACAAAAAGATATTTTATTAGGTATTATTAATAACTTTAGTGTTGCCAATAAGAGTTTGTTTGTATTAAAAGGAAAAGCTGGTATGGGTAAAACACATACTGTTACTTATTTTGTAAAAAATGAAATCGAAGAATACAATAAATACTCTTTACTAATTTTAGGACAACATATTAATCAAAGAAGTTCAATAGATTCACAAATTATAAATAATTTGAATCTAAATATGACTTTTGATGAGTTGCTTTTTGCTTTGAATGAATATGGATATAAAAAGGATTGTACAGCATCTATAGTTATTGACGGAATAAATGAAGGATTGGAATCTTATAATTGGAGAAACTATATTAATGGAATTGTTCAAAAGATTTCCAGATATAACTTTGTAAAAGTATTAATTAGCATACGTAGTGAATATGTTGATAGCTGTTTGCCAGATGAATTGTTCAATAATGATTTAGTATATACAAAAGAGCATCAAGGATTTAAAGAAAATTTTACTACTATAATGACTCAAGTATTTGATTGTTACGACTTAACAATGCCTGTTTTTCCAATCATTGACCATAATTTTTCTAACCCGTTATTTGTTTTTACATTTTGCAAAATGGTAAAAAAACTAAATAAACCACTAATTATAAAAAAGTATGATGATTTCACTCAGGTCTATATTGATTATATTAATCTCGTTTCAACAAAATTATCAGCTTTATTTCATTACGAAAAAGACGATGAAATATTGCAAAACATAATCAAAACATTCATAAACTTTATTTTAGAAAATAAAACTAATTATATTTATAAAAAGGATTTACTAAAAATTATAACTGATTCTACTAATGGATATGGTATTGTTGCGAATGATTACCTAATTGCAATGAAAAGTGAAGGATTGATTTACAAAGATTATGCTTATGTTAAAAATGGAGAAAAAGACGATGCTTATGCTGATGTGATAAGATTTTCATTTGAACGATACGAAAAAATACTGACTGCAACATATTTGTTAGATAAGTACAATGATGTTGAAACATTGGAAAGTGACATCAATAACGAAAATAATATTGGGGAATATTTTTCTACATCTAGATATAATATAGATTTTGGTTTAATACAGGAGCTTTTTATTATTATACAAAATAGATTTAAAACGGAGATATATGATATTATTGATTTTTCTGGTACGGAGGGTTATTTTCAAGCCAGATTATCTTAAATTTATATTGAAAGTTTGATATGGAGAAAAGAAATATACGATGGTAAGGAACTAGAAAATTTTAGAACTTTTATTAATGATTTTGTTGCAAAAGATTTAGAAATATTTGATATATTTATAAAATTATTGATTAAAACATCTTTTATTAAAAATCATCCATTAAATTCTGATTTTTTACATAACTGGCTTTTTAATAAAAAATTAGGAGAACGAGATTATATTTGGACGATAACTATAAATAACCTATATTTGTATGACAACGAAATATTTGATATGTTGTATGAATATTGTATGACACAGGGAAATAAAAACCTTGATGATGAAACTATCTTGCTATTTTCACAATTATTAGGTTGGTTTTTTACATCTTCTAACAGAAAAATGAGAGACAAGTTTACAAAATGTCTCGTATCTATACTAGAAAACAAAATACATTTAATGACTAATCTCATCGATATTTTTTTGGAAGTTGATGATATGTATGTGCTTGAAAGAATATTAGCAGGGTGCTATGGAGAGATATTAAGAAGTGACATATTGGAGCCTAGCAATGTATTTTCCGACTATATTTATAATAGTTTTTTCAAAGATAAAGTATTAAATCCTAATATCCTAATTCGCCATTATTGTAAATCAATCATTGAATTTGCTACTAGAAATTTTACTATGAATTTTGATATCAATGAAATATATAATCATAAAAAAAATGAATGGTACAAACAGAAAGAAATTCCTACCTCGGAAGAAATAAAAGAAAAATATGTTTATGACTATAGAGACGAAAAAATAAAAAGATATTATTTTTCTTCAAATACAATAGTAAGCTCAATGACTACGGAACATAGTGACCTTGGAATGTATGGAGATTTTGGTAGATATATTTTTGAAAGATTAGTAGACCAATGGAAACATCATTTTAGAAAGCAGCAAATATTAGCAAATATCGTAATTAAAAGAGTATTTGATATGGGATATGATGTTGAAATGCACGGAATTTATGACTCCACCACTCACAATTATGATAAATATTCTCACAATCCTGAAAGAATCGGTAAAAAATATCAATGGCTTGCTACATACGAATTAATTGGAAAATTATGTGATAATTTTAGTATGATAGAATATGTATATAGCGATACTCCAATTGATTTAGAAAAAAATAAGTACCTAGATAGACATTATAATGAAACAAAGAGTTTAAATAAAATTAATTACGTTATTGTAAATAAATACGATATGAATGATTCATCAATTATTAATATTGATCCATCATTATTTATTACTGTACAAGAAAGAAAAGCAATAAAAATTGAATCTAGCAATAGCGATTGAGTTAACCAAGATATAGACGTAAAAGAAGTGATATTCAAAACTATAGATGGTGTAGAATATATATCACTCGGGAATGTTGAAGAGTGGGTTAATGACGAACATATTGCTGACTGGCACCACCCTTTTAAAAAACGTGTTGCTATAAAATCAATGTTATTCTTAACTGCAGATGCCAAAAAATTTATGAAAAAAGATTCGAGTATGCTTTGCGATTTAGGATGGAGTTCTCACCTCAATACATATATATTAGAACTCAGTAAATCAAATTATTATTATGAACAAATTGTGCCTGATGAATATTGTTCTAAGAAGGATGATGACATTGCTTTCTCATTTAGTGAATATTGTTGGGAAAATGGTGGATACGATGGTTCAATCGATGAAAGTATTAATATCTATTTCCCTTGTTTCTTCTTAATTAAACTCTTAAATTTGAAACAGAAAAATGACTATCGTTGGTATGACGAAAACGATAACCTTATATGTTTTGATACTTCATTAACAAATGGAATCAACAATTTGTTAATTGAGAAAAATATATTTTTAAAATTTATTGAGGATAATGGCTTTTCTTTTGTTTGGGGAATGTATTACGAAAAAGACACAAATAATTGGAGAACTAGCTGGAGAAAAAATGTTACAATAGATAAACTAGATAAACATGGAAAAATTAGAGAAGTTGTTTTGGAAAAAGAAAGTTATAAATTAAGACAATTTTAAAAGCAACTAAATAGTTACAAGATAATAAACAGCTGATATTGATTTTTATTTTCTATTACATACATTAGCAATTTATTTATCAAGTGTAATAGCCATATGAATTAAAATTAACGTAAAAGATTATATAAACAAGAAGAATCAAAAATTTTCAATTTATCCATAGAGATATTTAATATTATTATTTTGTTGTTTATTATATTTAAAATTGTGATATAATTTATACAGAATAAGGGGAATAAAAATGATAGAAGAAATTAATGTTTTATCGTCTAGTGAACTAGACAAAATGGATAAATATTTTAGAGCTGTAAACTATTTATCAGTTGGACAATTGTATTTGCTTGATAATCCACTTCTTAGAGAACCTTTAAGAATAGAACATATTAAGCCATATGTTGTTGGACACTGGGGAACAATACCAGGACAAAACTTTGTTTATATGCATTTAAATAGAGTTATTAAAAAAGATAACTTGAATATGTTATTTATATCAGGGCCAGGCCATGGAGGACAAGTTGCTGTTACTAATTCATATTTTGATGGTAGTTATAGCGAAATTTATCCACATATTACTCAAGATATGACTGGTCTTAAAAAATTGTGTAAACAATTTAGTTTTCCAGGAGGTATTTCAAGTCATGCAGCACCTGAAACTCCAGGTTCTATTAATGAAGGTGGAGAACTTGGTTATAGTCTTTCTCATGCTTATGGTGCAGTGCTCGATAATCCTGATTTAATCGTTGCTTGTGTTATAGGAGATGGAGAAGCAGAAACAGGTCCACTTGCTGGTTCTTGGTTTGCTAATAAATTAATTAATCCTGAAACCGATGGTGCTGTTTTACCAATTTTACATTTAAATGAATTTAAAATTGCTAATCCTACAATCCTTTCAAGAATAGGCGATAGTGAATTAATTAGTTATTTTAAAGGTAATGGTTATATGCCATTTATTGTTGATTATTCAACATCAACTAATATACATGAAACTATGGCAAAAGCTATGGATACTTGTATAACTTTAATTAAAACTATATGGAAAAATTCTCGTGAAAACAATTCAGATAAAAGACCAACATGGCCTATGATTATACTTAAAACACCAAAAGGGTGGACAGGACCTAAATTTGTTGATGAAAAAGAAATTGAAGGAACTTTTAGAGCCCATCAAGTTCCAATTCAAGTAGATAAAGATCATATTGAAAATTTAGAACTTCTTGAAGATTGGCTTAGAAGTTATAATATAGAAAATCTTTTTGATGATAATGGACGTTTGATAGAAGAACTTAGAGAACTTACTCCAAAAGATGATTTTAGAATTGGATTAAATAAGCATGCTAATGGTGGTGGTTTATTAAAACCTTTAATAAAACCTAATGTTAGTCATTATGCTGTGGAAATTGAAGCTCCAGGAAATACAATTGCTGAGGATATGAAAATTCTTGGTAATTATATTAAAGATTTAATTTCATTAAATGAAAAAACTTCTAATTATAGAATTTTTGGTCCAGATGAACTTGCTTCAAATAGACTTTATGCAACTCTTGATGTTACTAAAAGACAATGGATGGGAGATATTAAACTTAACGATGATGGATTAGCTAAAAATGGTAGAATTATTGATTCAGTTTTATCTGAACATTTGTGTCAAGGTCTTTTAGAAGGATATCTTTTAACTGGTAGACATGGATTTATGCATAGTTATGAAGCATTTATTAGAATAATTGATTCTATGACAAGTCAACATGCAAAGTGGCTTAAAGTTACTTCCCAGTTGCCATGGCGTCATAAAATTTCATCTTTAAATTATATTTTATCTTCTCATATTTGGCAACAAGATCATAATGGGTATACTCATCAAAATCCTGGTTTTATAAATCATGTACTTTCATTAAAACCTGAATTTACTAGAGTTTATTTACCAGCTGATGCAAATAGCTTATTATGTTGTTATGATAAAACTATAAATACTAAAAATTTAATTAATGTTATTGTGGCATCAAAACATTCACGTCCACAATGGCTTAATATGAAAGAAGCTATTAAACATTGTAATAAAGGAATTGGTATTTGGGATTTTGCAGGAAATGCAACTGGTGAGAAAGTTGATTTAGTTATGGCTTGTGCAGGTGATACGCCAACTCTTGAAACAATTGCTGCTGTTAAAATTTTAAATGAAAAATTACCAGAACTTAAAGTAAGGGTAATAAATGTTGTAGATTTAATGACACTTCATTCAAAAGAAGATCATCCAAATGGACTTTATGATTTTGAATATAATTCTTTATTTACTAAAGATAAACCTATTGTATTTGCTTTTCATGGATATAGAGAAGTTATTAAACAATTAACTTATTCTAGAGTAAATAAAAATATGAATATTCATGGATATTTAGAAGAGGGTACTATCACAACTGGATTTGATATGAGAGTGCAAAATAAATTAGATAGATTTAATTTAATTATATCAGCACTTGAAAAATTAAATTTGGATGATAATAAAGCATCTTTATTATATGATTGGTGTAAAAATAAATTAATAGAACATAAAGAATACATTCATGAAATAGGTATTGATATGCCAGAAATTAAAAATTGGAAATTTAATGATTAATAAAAACTTTTAAGCTACAAAAAATCTAATATTTAATGTTATAAATGAACTAACTAGAGAAAATTTGCCTATTTTTGTTAATCATGCTGTAACTGTAATAAATAATTATTCTTTAGACAAACCTAAAAAAATTAAATAATCTAAAAACCTCATTTGTAAAAAATGAGGTTTTTTATATAATTTAAGACTGATATTTACACACTTTTTCATTATATGAGTAACGCATATAAGTTCCTGTATATGTTCCTATATCATATAGAATAGAAATTGCAATTAAAGCTATTGGTATAAAAATAATAGGAAGAAATTTTTTATAACCTTCTATATTTTGCATAGTTTTTTTGCACTTACAAATCTAATCGCTGAACCAAGACCACGTCCAACTTCATAAATTTTGCCTATTCCTCTAATTAACGCATTTAACATAGTACCTGATATTCCAGCACCACCATTTATTTGTTTTAATTCATAAGTTGTATATTCAACCATTTTTCCTCCTTTTTAATTATTACATTTATTTGGGTTTGTATATCCTGAAAATACACCAATTAAAAATATTACTATACCGGAAATAATTATTGCACCACCAGCAGAAATACCACCACCATTAACGTTTAATAGCTCATTTTTATTTAATTCTCTCTTTTTAAACTCCTTTCATAAAATTTATTAAATGATTTATAATAAAATCATCATCTTTATTAAAATTTAAATAAATTACATTATTCTCATGTTTTTGATTTTTATTTAGTTTAAATTTTAATAATATTTTTTATAATTAATACCTTGTTCATCTATATATAAATTTTCGTCAATACTATCAATATAATAACTTAGTTTTTTTCCATTAATATATACTTTATTGTCTTTTGTAATATACTCTATATCCTTTGAATTTGTAATAACACTAACTATATAATCGTTTCCACTTTTTTCTACTATTGCATATGTTTTATAAAATGTTTGATACTTGACTTTAAATAAAGTACATATAAATATTAAGCTAATTAATACTATAAAAATAGAGTAAAAGTATAATTTATTTGTTTTTTCATTAAAGTCAATTTCATTTATCATTATAATCTCCAAAATCTAAACATTCATTAAATAGATCACTATTATTACTTCTATGAGAAACAATAAGTATAGTCTTATCTTTAAATTCTTTAAATATAAATTTAAGAATTTTTCTTTCTAATTTTATGTCAATTTCACTCAAAGCTTCATCAATTATTAGAATATCAAAATTTTTATAAATACTTCTAGCAAGTATTATTCTTTGTTTTTCACCACCTGATAAATTAAATCCATTTTCTTCTATTAACATATTTAAACCCAAATTAGATTTGTCATAAATTGTATTAATGTCAAATTTTTCACAAATATTAATAACTTTTTCTAAATCTTTTTCTTCATCAATAGAAATATTATTATAAATTGTATCATTAAACAAAAGCTCATTTTGTGAAACATATCTAATATTTGATCTAATACAATTAATACTATAATTATTTAAATCTATATCATCTATAAATATTTTGTTATTATCAACTTCATAAAATTTGCACAATAATTTTAAAAATGTACTTTTGCCACTTCCAGAATTACCCTTGATTAAAACTTTAGACCCTGATTTAATATTTAAATTTAGATTTTTTAAAATTGGATTGTGAATATGGGAAAAATTTAAATTGTTAACCTTTATATTTCCTATTAGATTTTTATTTATTTTATTTTCATCACTCATAGATTCATTTTTTATAGAATATACTTCATTAATTCTTTTAAATGAAATATCATATTTTTTATAAATTAAATTAAAATCTATTATATGTTTAATCGGATCAATTAAATGCATAATAATATAATTAACACTAAATCACCTAAAGTAAATTTATTTTTCAAAATAAGTAAACTTCCTAAGAAAATTAAAATATAAATAATAAAATTTTCTATAAATGATTTAATCAAATTTATAAATGAAATTTTTTTTGAAAAATTTAGAGATTTATTTGTGAAATTACTATATAAAAAATTAAATTTATTATTTAAGTTTTTTTCTATATTCATACCTTTTATAGTATCAAAAGAGTTTATACTTTCAATAATATTACTACTTGTCTTTTCTTCTAAAGTTATAAGATTATAATATTTTTTATATAGACGATTATTAGAAATTAAAGTAAATATTATATAAAAACTAAGTATTATAATTACAATTATTAAAAGCAAACTACTTAAAAAATAGAATATACATAAACTACCAATTAATAGAATTAAATCTACAGAAAAGGTTACTATTAATGTAAGTATTGTATCTTTTAAAACTGAAATATCACGAATTCTTTCTACAAATTCTCCTGCAGTTTTGCTTTTAAAATAATTGTATGGGAGAGTAATAATATGATTATAAATACTAAGCATTAATCTTAAGTTAATTTTTTCACCTAAAATTACAAGAAGTCTATATCTTATAAATTCAGTTATACTTTTTAAAATAATAACAACTAAAAATAAAATAGATATATTGACTATATTTTCTAAATAACTATTTTGAATATTATCCATAATATATTTCAAATAATAAGTATTTAAAATACTAAAAAATGTAAAAATTATTGAAATTATCACTATTAAAAATATAAATGGCTTATATTGAAAGATCAAATCAAATAAAAATTTAGATGTACTTGTTTCATCAATTTTAATTAATTTTTGGGAAACATCTATTAAAATTAAAACTTCATTATATATTTTTCTAAATTCATCTAATTTATACTTAATCATACCTTTAGCTGGATCCATAATTTCAATATATTTCTTATTAATTTTATAAATTACAACAAAATGCTTATAAGATTTATCAATTGTTACATTAGCAATAGAAGGAAGTTTATGTTTTTCATTTACTAATTGTTCAAAAGAACATTTATATCCTATAGAATTAATATTAAGTTTTTTTAATGTATTTACAATATCAAAAGCAGTAGTACCATGTTTATTAGTATTTGTCATAAGTTTTAACTGAGCAGAGGGATAATTTCCATTATAATATCTTAAAACAGATAAAATACAACTGACTCCACAATCTTTATATTCCTTTTGAAGTACTACATGTTTTTTCATTTTCATTACCTCCTATGTATATTCTACATAAAAGATTTAAAAATCCCTTTAAAAAAAACACTTTTTTCAAAGTGCTTAATTTACAAATTTATCTATATCTTTTGGAACATTATCATTTACTATAGTTTCAATGATTTTTTTTCTTTTTTCTTCAGATACTTCTTTACCAGTCATCACAGAAATATCATTAATAACTTCATTTAATGTTGATTCATCTTTAAAATCACCATTAGATAACTTATTAGCTAAATTTAATATTGTGTTTTTATCAACACTAGTTTTTTGTTCAATCTTTTTGAAAAATTTATCTGAAAATCCCATACATTCCCCCTTAATTCATTATATGAATTATAGGTAAAAATGTGTATTAGTCATTTTTGTTTTTAAATTTAATAACAATTTTAGTACCTTCAAAATCAAAATTTTCTCTAAGTTTATTAATTAAATAACGTTCATAAGAAAAATGAACTAATTTTTTATCGTTTACAGAAAAAGTAAAAGTAGGAGGCTTAATTCCTGTTTGACTTGAAAAATAAATTTTTAATCTACGACCTTTATAAGAAGGTGGGGGAGTTAAAAGTTGAGCTTCTACAATAACTTCATTTAAAACACTAGTTTTAATTCGTTTTGAATAATTTTCATATGTCTTAATAATTTCGGGCATTAAAGTATGAATTCTTTTTTTAGTTAAACTAGATAAAAACACTACTGGAACATAAGTTAAAAATTGAAACTCAGCTCTAATTAATTTTTCATATTCTTTAGTACTTTTATTTTTAATTAAATCCCATTTATTACAAACTATAACAAGTGCTTTATTATTTTCAAGCGCGTAACCTGCTATATGTTTATCCTGTTCACAAATTCCTTCATTAATGTCTAAGACTAAGACACAAATATCAGCATTTTCAATAGCACGAATACTTCTTAAATAACTAAATTTTTCAGTCGATTCATAAATACGACCTTTTTTTCTTAATCCTGCTGTATCAATTGAAATAAACTTTTGTTTCTCATAATTAAATGGAACATCAACAGAATCGCGAGTAGTACCTGCAATATCAGAAACAATAACTCTATTTTCATTTAAAATAGCATTAATTAAACTTGATTTACCAGCATTAGGTCTACCAATTAAGGCAAATCTAATTGTATCATCATCATTATTTTTTTCTTTTTCTAAAATATTTTTAGTTATTTCATCTAAAAGTCCACTAATATTAATGCTATGTTCAGAACTTATTGCAACAAGTCTATCAAATCCAAGTTCATAAAAATTATACATATACATTTCATCATTAGGATTATCAAGTTTATTTACAGCGACAATTACTTCTTTACCACTTTTTAATAACATATCACGACAATAGTAATCATTAGCATTTAAATCTGCTTTACCATCTATAAGAAAAACAATAATGTCAGCTTCATTTATAGCAAGTTCCACTTGAAGTTTAATATCAGCATTAAAATCACCTTGTCCAAGATCTATACCTCCGGTGTCAACTAAATGAAATTGTTTATTTTTATGCTCACATTTAGTGTAAATTCTATCCCTTGTTACGCCTGGTTTATTTTCAACTATAGAAATCCTTTTTTTAGCAATTTTATTAAATAGGGTACTTTTACCAACATTAGGTCTACCTACAATAGCAACAGTTTTCATATTATCTCCTTATTTTTTTAACTCTTCTTCAATTATTTCATGAACTTTTTCTTTACCTTCTTTTGTTACGGAAGAAAATAATATATATTTATCTTCATAAGCAAGATCAAAACTTTCTAAAATAATACGTTCATATTTATGTTTTACAGTTTTTCCAATTTTATCAACTTTAGTTAAAATTAATACAATAGGAAGGTTATAATGTTTTAAGAAATTATACATTAATAAATCATCTTTAGAAGGCTTATGTCTAACATCAACTATTAAAAAAATCTTTTTTAGTTGCTTTCTTGTTTCAAGATATTCCTCAATCATTTTTCCAAATTTTTCTCTTTGAGATTTACTTACACTTGCATAACCATAACCTGGAACATCTACAAAATTAAATTGTTCATTAACGTTATAAAAATTTAATGTCCTAGTTTTACCCGGTTTACTAGAAGTATGAGCATAATTTTTTCTATTAATTATTGTATTTATAAAACTACTTTTTCCTACATTACTTCGACCTAAAAGTAAAAATTCTGGAATATATTCACTTGGATATTGACTACTTCTAACAGCACTAATTGTTAAATTTACAGTTTTTATAATCATAACTTCCTCCTTTGTAATTACATAATAGATTATACCATAAAAAAAGAAGCATATAGCTACTTTTATTAATTCTAAGCACAATATTTTAAAGTTTTTGTTTTTTCTAATGGAAGAGTAGTAGTATTTTTTAGTGTCGTTTCTAATCCAAACTTTTTAGCAATCATCTGTTCTTTTTCTTCATTACTTTTTTCTTCATTTAATAAAGAAATATAATTAGTTTTATTTTTCTTAATTTTATTAACATTTACTAAAAGATTTGATAAAATAAATTTTATTTCAGTAGTATTTTAAAAATATTCTATATTTTTATAATTACTAACTTGATATATTGAAGGAAGAGAAAATACATTATTTATATCATATATTTCAATAATTACTGTTTTTTCTTTAGAAGTTTTTTCAAGTACATATACTAAATTATCTTCAACATCACGAACAAAATGAGTTTGAATTTGATTTGTTCTTGGATTTTGTAGTAACTTTGGATCTGTTAAACTATAACCATTAACAAATATTTGACCTAATAAATAACCATTTAAATCTTTATATTTTTTAAATTCAACTATTTTTTTCATAAATTCCTCCCTCTAAATCAGTAAATATTATAATATCTTATCATTATAGAAGAAAAAATGCAATAGGTTTTATGAAAAAAGGTGTAAAAATTTATGTAAACTTAATTAATATCGTTGAAATTTAAATTATTATATATTTTCAAATAAAAAAACAATTACATATAATTATTTTATATAAATAAGCTTTTTATGCTTTTTTTCATTTTGGAGGGCCTAGCCGGATTTGAACCAGCGATCAGGGAGTTGCAGTTTTAGCCTCTGACCTTCATTATCCGTCTTTGCCTTTGTTTACTTGATATTAGTTAATTTAAAGTTTCATTGAACATCATTAAATTGTATTAAAACTCATTGGTTTGTGACATATTTAGTGACACTAATGCTTTTCTAAGTATCTAATTTATTAAATTATCGATACAGTTTTGTATCGACATATTATAATCAAAAATTGGAGGGCCCGATAGGATTTGAACCTACGCGTCGAAGAGTTGCAGTCTTCTGCCTTACCACTTGGCTACGGACCCATTTTATATATTATATGTGATAAGATAGATTTCTTTCACTTAATATATTATAACTTTTTTCCTAAATTTAGTCAATTGATATGGCTAAATTTCTACAATTTCCAATACATTCAATGTTTATCAATTTTTTATATATTAATTCAGTATAGAAAATTATTTCTTCAACTAAAGTGCTAGACCATTTATAGTCAAGCCTAACAAGCGGTTTCTTGTAGCCATGAAGTCTTGTAATAATACTAATAATAACATAGACAATAAGAATTACTATTTTTTAATAGAAACAGACAATTCAAATAGAGATTACATTAAAACCACTGGTTTTAATGAGAAAAACCGGGCAGAGAGACCATTCCGGTTTTGAAAAGAACTGGTTATTAAGTTAGTTAATGTATTATCTAAAAACTTTTAAGTGCTTTCAGCCAATGTGGTGGTTGTTTGAGATGCTTGGAATACCTTTAAATAGGAGTTCAAAAGTTTTTAGAGAGGACAGTGATTAACTGATATTTTCGATACTTGGTCAAAACGTGTGCCAACATGCTTATTTATAGTTTTGATGGGTATTTTGCTACACGGTGAAATAAACTCCACAAAGGGAGTTTAAATGGGCAAATAGGGCGGAAATTGAGAAGATTTGTCACACATTTTTCAAATTCCATACTTATTATCTTTAAATTGAAAAGATACGAGTTTAATCGTATCCAGGTCATCAGTTATTATAGTAATTATACTTACATTTCATTATCGATTTATATTAGGGTTAGTTTCATATAGAATTAACTCTTTATTTTTAGCATAAAATGCCCCAATAGCATTTCTTATGCTATCAAATAAGTCATCTTCAACATGAATTGGTTCTAATCCTTGCCCTGCTGCTTTGATTTTTTGTAAGACTTGTTTTTGTTCTTCTTTAGAAATAGCATCACTATTACATAAATTACTATTTAAGAAGTCACAAAAGTATTCAAAGTCACTATCCCAATTTATATTTCCGTTATCTTGTGCTTCCCAAGCCAATTTTTCAATTTGTCTTAGTAACTCGCCTTGTAAATTATCTGCTTGTCCGCTTTTGGGTATAAGATTGTTCCATATATATTTGCATTCTTTAGCATATTTATATGCCATAATATCACTCTCCATTTCTATTTTAACATATTTTTATAATTATTAATTCTATTATTTAGGACAATTCATTAGGTCTAATACTCTCTATTGAAATCAAATCTTTATCATCAAAGATAAGTTTAAATACTTCTGGTGCATTAAATGGGTTCTCAAAAATCGTTTTATTTTTAAAATCTCTCGGTAATTCATCATAAGAATTAACTCCATGCGATCTTTCTCCAAAATCTTCATCAATTAAAATATCTAAATCATTTTTATTAGCAATATATTTAGCTGTTGAAATTGTTCTAACATAATTACTTGAAATAACACAATCAATATTATTAAACTCTTGTAATTCACTTAATATTTTAGCTCTTTCTTCTCCTAAAACCAATAATATATCTTTTTCATTTCTTAATTGAGGTGAATCATTTTAATTTAGTTTTTAATCTTTAAAGGTTTAGAATGTCTAATAAAATATATTGTAGTCATAAATTAATCGACACCTCACATTCTACGCTTATTACTTTGTTCTTCATAAAAATTAGAATCATTATCTGCCATTTGATTTTGCTGTTCTAATTCCATTCTTTTTTGAACTTCTAGTAAATCAAGTTTAGCAGTCTTTAATAGTTCGATTTCTTGATTAACAACTTTAGATGGTAAAACCTTTTGAGAAGTATCAGATATAATTTTGCTTGTTTCTTGCTGTTGAAGTGGAAGTAATCTTACTTGTGATGATATTACATCAAAGCATTTATCATGCTCAAAAAAGGGGATATCTATATATAAATCATTATCACTTTCTCTTACTTTCGCCCCAGATTTTTTAGCTTCTTTAATTATAGCCTTTTGTATTTCACAAGGAATATTATTCTTAGAAAAAGAAAAATATCCACCATTAGTATCGTGTCCTGCACAGGCTCCAGTAGAAGTTAATCCTCTTTGAGCAAAACTACTCAATAGGTTTTCAAGAGAAGGTAAATCCTCTGAAAATTCTCGTATTGCTAGTTGTCTTTCATTTTCATCTAATTTACTTATATCTACATTTGGCTTTCCCTTTGCATAAGAATTTTTCTCATACCTACTTGAAAAGTCAAGCCTGTCTGTAATTTGAGAAGCATCAATTTGAGAAACAATTTTTATCTCATCTTTAGTTGCAACAATATAATTATTCTCGGTAGTTTGACAGATAAATTCACCATTTTTTGTTTTATGGATATTTTCAAAGCCAATATCTGAATGAACTGTTTGTTCTTTATCGCCCCATTGAAAAGTTATATCATGCAATTTCGGGGCAAAACTAGGATCGGAGAGTGGAATTGAATAATTTTCAATGTGTTCAATAGTGCTTGGAAGTGTCAGTTTTTCTAGAGTAGGTGTAAACATAAGTGCAAATTGTTCTAATTGTAAAACTCCACTAGGAACTCTTAAACTTTTTATTCCTCTGCACTTTTTCTTTTTGCATATCAATTTGACATATAGCATTTGTGTTTACCATTCCTAAATCTATACTAACAGCTTTACCGCTTGTGGATTTAATAATCGTTTGGGAATTCTGAAATGATATTTCAGCAAAATCTCCCCTACGAATTTGAAAAGTATATGGAATACCATTATGCGTCTTTTTAATGGTTAAAATACTATTTTCCTGTGCTTCAAAAACTCCATTTGATCCATCATATTTGCTATTACCTCTTTTACTACTGCCTGAGCGAGCTTCCAGTGATGTTTGAAATGGCACTTTAAAACTATCTGGCAATTCTACATATTCTAAACCATTTAGATTACGAAAAGCATTATTTCCAGATTTTTCGACTCCTTCATGTAATATTAAAGTCTTTATATTCTTACATTGATTTATAAAATTAGATGGTAATTCTTTTATTGAACCAGCTACTTCAACACGAATTAAATTTGTATCGTGCGATGCATACATATTACCTAAAGATTTGATATTATTTCCAAGTACGAGATTTTGAACTTCTGGATACATACCAGTTCCTAAATATTCAATAGTGACAGGTAAATTATATTGTGTTCTTGTTGAGTCAAGAGAATTATTTCCTAAAGTTTTAATACCATTAGGTAATGTTACTTTTTTTAGATTAGAGAAAGCCGCTTCGAAAGTAAAATATCCATCTGGAATTTTTGTTATACTTCCATCTCCAAAATTTATTTCAGTTGCTCCAGACATACCCGCCAAAGCTTTGTTAGCAATCATATTAAGGTTCGGATCAAGCTGCTTAACTTCTTTTGGAATATTATAAACTTGTAATCCTTTAGGAACATCAACTAACATTCCAGTCAATTGATCTATAATATATCCATTAATATCTTTTAATTGTTGTTTTGGTTTTCTATCAAATATTCCCATTTTTTCACCTACTAATTCCTTTAAATTTGTGCATAATCATTTGTTGCTAGATAATCTATTATTAGTATATCATTATTTTGGTTTTTTTCTCCCTATTTAACAAGCATTTTACTAAAAATTATGTAAAACGTTTGTAGTAAATTTATATATTTAAATAGTTATTGAGGAGTTGCTATGAACGAACTATATGAGGCTGTAGAAAAATGTTTTTCTAATGATGTTGTTTTGGCCGATATTGAGAAGACTTTGAGAAACGAGTTTCTTGCTGCTAAAGCAAGATACAAACGAGTCCAAGATTATCCAGTAATTGCTAGTAATTATATGGATCATATCACTTCTAAGACTGATTTATCCAAACTAAACAAAAGAAAAGATGTTTTAGCTTTTAGGATTGTATTTGAGAATGGCGAAGAAATTTATCTTGATAAGAATGTTGTTG
Source organism: Bacilli bacterium (assembly GCA_047971215.1). Taxonomy (GTDB): domain Bacteria; phylum Bacillota_I; class Bacilli_A; order RF39; family JBKDZI01; genus JBKDZI01. The sequence continues at coordinate 31,686 of JBKDZI010000025.1, forward strand.
ATAATTGGTTTTTTGATGGAGTAAATGATTCAGAAGATGCTGATGATACTATTTATGATGCTTCTGGAGTTGACATTATAAGAAAGGGTTTAGTTTTTAAGGAGGGCTTTTTGAAGTTGAAATTATCTATTTTAAGTCATTTATATACAGTTGATGGTATTGAAAGTGGACAGATTGATCCTAATGCAATTGATAGATTAACTGAAAAGATGGATATAACTCATATTCTTCTTAAACTAGATAAAGATTCTCCGAGTGAACTTTCATTATTAGTCCCTTATGTTGATAGAACTGATTGCCCACCTATTAGTCTCACTATTCCAGCTGTTTTCGAGAACAAGTCCCAGTTTATTACTTATGATGATGATTACTTGTATATTCAGTGGTTAATTTTAAAATAAGTTGAAAGGAAGCTGTAATTATTGCTTAATCATGGTTAAACATAGATAGAGGTAATTTAATGCCTAATCAAGTGGTTACTACTGGTAATTGAGTTAGATATAAGACTCATTGATAAAGGGTTCAATTATTGCTCTTATTTTTTTACCTAAGGGTGTCAAATTAAACAATTGATTAAATAGACATTGGTAATTAGAGTCAATACTTGGTGATTAAGGTGTTAAAAGTGCTTCATTAGTCTAATTATTAAAAAAGATGATTGATTAGACACTTAGGAGAAAGGATGGATTTTATATGTTTGTAGAGACTGGCACTGAATACGGATATGCGAGAGTATCCACTAATAGGCAAGATGGGGCTTATGAGATGACTGCTTTACTAAATGCAGGAGTCAAGCAGTCAAATATTTTCTTTGAAAAAGAAAGTGGTAGTAATGAATCTAGAGAAAAGTTTAATGAATTACTTGGAATAGTTAAAGCTGGTGACACGATTCGTTCTACTGAGATTACTCGTATTGCTAGAAATATGCGCAACCTTATAGATATTGTGGAGCTTACAAATAAATTAAAACTTAGGCTTATTATAGGTAACTTAGTTGTTGATTGTAGAACCGATGAATTAGATCCTATTACTGAAGTTACTTTATTAGTAATTGGTATGTTTGGGATGTTCGATTTAAAGATGAAGAAGCATCAAATTATGCTTGGGCTTGAGAATGCTGTTGCTTCTGGCAATAAATTAGGTAGAAAGTTTAAAACTAAAGATGATATTGATGAGAAGTTTTATAAATACTACTCGCAATACAAAAATAATCAAATAAATCTAACTGAATTATCTAAACTCTCTGGAGTATGCAGACAGACTTGTTATAATTTGATTGATCTTATTGAAAGTTAAAAGAAGTTACTCATTTGTGAGTAGCTTCTTTTTTCTTTTATAATATTTAATCTACATCATAATATGTTGCATTATCATATAGGATTCTTCTAAGAGTGAAGGTATCGTCATCGATTTTGGGGAACTTTTCTTTAATCATATTAATAATTTTATCCTTATCTCTAGTATATTTACTAAATTCTTCATCATAAAAGCTAGCGATTTCTTCTTTATTCGCCCAAAGCCAAGAATTATCGTTATTCATTTGTTTTATTGTTCTATTTACTGAATCTTTTGTATGACATTTAATATAACGACCATTAACTTTTTTAAAATTATATTTTCTAAAAAAATAACCTATTCGATTTGAACTTATATCAGTATCAAATAACTCTTTTATTTTTTTTGCTGCTTCTTTATGTGTAGTTATATTATTTTTCTTAAAAACTTTTCCTATTTCATATTCATACTCTAGGAGCTTAGGAACATTTGTAGGTTTATGCTTTCTTTTCCATATTTTTTTGTTATATTTCGAAACATAGTATGATATAGATCTCCTACTGGCACCTGTTTTGTTTGTTATATAAGTTATATCTTTCCCTTCAGAATATAAAAGAAGCACATTACACATTTTTTCTAATCTTTCATTTTGAGTTCCCCTAAGTGTTTCTTCTAATGACTTTTTTTGATATTCAGTTAATTTAAAATTTCTTCTTGCTTTTCTCATATTTTTTCCTCTAACACCAATTATACTTCAAAAACGGATAGCGAGCAATATAATCCGTTTTTTTATGAACTGATTTTCCTCGCTACGGTTTTAACCCTTTATATATAAAGTTCTACAAAGGGGTAAAAATATTAAAAAGTTTTTATTTTACTGTGAAAGGAGAAAAACGAACATGGCAAATCAAATTAACGAACACAGTGGTTGTGGGTCCGGGGCTCATTATGCCCATTTTGCTCGCTCATGTTTTAGTAGGCATAAGAAATGCCAAACAAAGTTGTTGATGCTCAACTAAAAAGTATCGTTACAGTAAGAGGAGAATTAAATGAAAAGTAATAAGAAAACTACAGGTGGAACTAGCTTAGCTGATTTGGCTAATTCTCTACCTAACTATTTTAGTGATACTACAATAGTGAAATCAGGAATATATTCATTGGATTATTTACTTAAAGGGGGATTACAACTTGGATCATTCATTCAGTTTGTAGCGGAGTCTGGAATTGGAAAATCAACTATCGCACTACAAGTTGCTAGTAATCTATGTGAGCAAGGTCATAAGGTTTTATATCTCGATAGCGAGGGTTCAGTAACTAATAAAACGTTGGAATCTACTGGAGTTTCTAAATATCTTAATAATGGGTTTTATTATGTAAGAGAATCCACTTTTGATAAAGTAGAAAAAAAATTAGATAGATTTATATCAACAAATGAAATATCAGTTATTATGATTGATTCAATAGCCAATCTAATCAATGAGGGTTTTACTAATTTAAATGATGGTATTTCCATCACAAATAACAATACCAATAATATTAGTGGCCCATTGGTTAAGTTTATCAATAAATATAAATCAGTAGCTACAAGTTGCAATATCTGTTTCGTGTTAGTAAATCAGTATAGAAATACAATAAACATGAAGATAGGAACCCAATTAAAAGAATATGGTTCAAAGAATGTCAGATATGCTTCAGATGTCATTATAAAAATAAACGGGATTAAGTCATTTGGATCAGCAAGAGACTTTAAAAATTTAACTAATAGTGCTGATGCAGGGATTGCATTGGAATTAGAAATTGTTAAGAGTAATAAGTCGAGACCTGGTACTATTATGCCTGCTTATCTAATTTATGGTAAGGGAATAGACAACATGTGGAATTGGGTTTATGAACTTAAAAAGGCGGATGTCATTAAGCAGGCTGGTAAATATTTCTCTTTAGATTATGTGGGGAACCAAATAAAGGAAGATGGTATGCCTAATTTCGTTAGAGCACTAGAAAGCACAGAGTTTAGTGTTGATGACTTTACTAACCTAATGCCAGTTGGTGATGATTTTGATGGTGAGTTTACTCTTGAATTTTCAACTTCGGCAGATGATGGTGGTGAATTATGAGCTATGGTTATTTTAAACCTCAATATGGAGGTAATTTACAAAAGGGCTCTTTAGAGGGACAATATAAATATCTAAAAAGGATTCCAAACATTAGAGTTTACTATGATCATTATGGAAAAGGTAGTCCTCACTTTTCAAATCTGATGAAGAAGTTAAGTGAGGGTGATTCCTTATATGTAACCAATGTAAGAGATTTAGGTAAAACTAATAATGGTGTTTTTACAAACTTCTTAACACTAAAGTCATTAAAGGTTAATTTATTTATCAATGACAAAAAGATTGATATAGATGGACTCTTTAATGAAATTGATACGATGAAAAAGTTTAATTATGCGCATACCAAAGGACAACTCCGAGATATCGACATAGTTGATGCTACCATGCTCAAATATATATATAGTTTTATAGAGAATAAAGGAAAGAAAGTGAATTTTGAAAATGTAAATATAGCTGATTTGTTATTAGCACTTGGAGAACAACTTAAAAGTTCTCAAAAACAAAAAGATAGTGCTTCTATTGTTATAAGCAAGGAACTACTATCTTCAAAGGAAGTATGTGAGTTATATCCATGCTTTACCGATGATAATGCCTTAAGAAAGGCTACAGATAAGGGATTGCCTTATCTGAAAACTGGCAGACATAGATTTTATAGAAGAATTGATATTGATGGATGGCTTGATAAACAAATTATTATTGAGGGAAATCAGTTGATGTTTGATTGAATATACGTCACAAATAGAAAAGAAAGGAAGATTTTATGATAAATATTCTAGATACAAAGTATATAAAAGACAAAGGAAACGGAACCTACAGAATTAGGTTTCGTATTCCTGATGCTTTTGGTAAGAAAAACGATTGGTTCACTAGGCAAATCAAAAATAGCACCATAGAAGATGCTATTCAATTAAGAGATGCTGCTCTAAAAGAACTTGCAGAAAAAGGTCAGATTGATAGTACTATGAGAGTAAAGGCTTGTGCTGAACTGTGGATGAATCAAGTAGCTGAAAATATAAATGCAGGTTCTACTATTGATGACAAGAAATCTAAACTAACAAATCATATTCTACCATATATGGGTGAAGATAGAATGTGTGATGTTAATCGGGAACGTATTCAAGGGTTAATTAATACTCTTAAGAAGAAAGATTCTCAAAGACATGATAGTAATGGTAAAACAATAAAGTTAAGCTCTACCACTATCAAAAATATTTATAGCATTGTTCGTGCTATGTTTGCATGGGCGGCTGATGAAGATATTAACATTATTGAAGTTACACCTTGTAGAAAGATTTATTTACCAGAAGTAGATGAGTATGATAAAGAGGTTTTTGATACAGAAGAAATAGATAGATTACTTGATGCTATTATTAAGCTTCCTATTCAAAGACAGTGTTTATATTTAATTCCACTGTTTTGTGGTCTTCGTAGAGGTGAAGTTGCAGGTCTAAGATGGAAAGATATTGATTTTGAACATCAAAAGATTCATATTAGAAAGTCATTATCTATAACAAAATCTAAAGGTACGGAACTTAAGAAACCCAAGAGCAAAAAAGACCGAACAACTGGAATGAACGATTGGGTGAAAGATAGTCTTTTGCAGCTCAAGGAGGAGCAGCGGAAATTAAAAACATCAATGGGTAAGTTCTATAAAGATAGTGAAATGGTTTTTACTGATGAATATGGTGGATATTTAACTCCAAATGCTATTATGGAGAAGATTTATAAAGAAACATAATTTAAAACATGTAGTTTATCACGGTTTAAGAGCAAGCTATGCGTCTTATCTATATAATCGCGGGATACCAATTAAAGAAATATCCGAATCGCTAGGTCATAGTAAGACTAGAACAACAGATAAATATTATTTAATAACTGATAGTAATACGAATACCCGTATTTCAGAAGTTACAAATGATTTTAAGAGACCTAGAACAATAGTGACAACTACCTCTGATTAGAGCAAGGCTTGGGACACTTTTTGTGACATTTTTCATAATAAAAGAGTTTGTTATTTCACAAACCCTTATAAACACTAGCTTAAATTGACGCTATCAACAAACATGTCCAATTTGTTGCAGTCTTGTGCCTTACCACTTGGCTATAGACTCATTACACCGATAACTATATCAAAAATAAAATATCTTTTCAATATATTTTATGATGTTTATACAAAAAGTTTCATATTTTTAAAAATTATAGCAAATATTTTGTTTTTATATATGTTGTAACATTTTCTAAATCTTTTGTTGAAGGTCCATAAATAACCTTTCCATTTTTTCTAAAAATAGAACCATGACACATACAATCCCATGTTTTGTTTAAGTTATTCCATTTTACAGAGCAGAGCATATGTGGACAATTTGGTTTTAGAAAAATAAATTCTTGATTGCTTTTTCTATAAGCAAGATATGTTTTATTATCAAACTTTATATGACTGCCTGTATTAATTTTAATATCTTTAAGGTTTACTTTTTTTATTAAAAATCGTGCTATTAAAAGACCATTAATTGCTTTTTTTGTAAATTTAAAACTATTTAAAGGATTATTTAAATGCATTGATCTTCTAGGATTAAATAGATTAATATATTTATTTTTTTTATTTAATAAAATATCCGATATTACTTTTGCTGCTATTTGACTAGTTGAAAGTCCCCATTTTGAAAACCCACTTATCAAATATATTTCATCATTAGAATTATATTTTCCAATTAAAGGAATATAATCAATAGGAAAAACATCTTCTGAAAACCATGTATGAGTTATTAAAGCGTTTTTATCAAATTTAAATAAATCTTCTTTAAGTTGATTAAATTCAGTTTCTTTATCTATATTTTCTTTTGAAATGGTATCTCCAACTAAAATATTCATATTTTCATTTACTAAGTGTCTAAAACTTCTAATTTTATTATCAACATTTATATATTGACCATTTATTTTTTTATTTGATTTAAACCTAATAGCGTAACTTTTTTCTTGATAAAGTTTAGAAAAATAATTATTAACTTTATAATTTAAAGGATATTTTGTACACATTACAATTTTATTACACACTATTTTTAAATTAGAAGCACTACATTCATATTTATTGTTTTTTTTATCAATTGAAAAAATAGAAATATTTTCTAAAACTTTAACTTTATCTTTTATTATATTTACTAATCCATTTATATATTTTATAGAGTGAAATTGATATTGATTATCATAAGATAAAGCTTTTTTAACTTCAATATTAAGTGGTACTTTAGTCAAAGTTTTAAAATTAATATTCATATGCTTATTAAGATTAGATATTTTTTGTAAAGTTTTAACTCCTTCATTTGTTTGTGCATATATATAAGAAGTAACTTTTTCAAAATCACAATCAATGTTTTCTATATCAATAATATTTTTCAAAATTACCATACCTTCGCTTAAAGCTTCGTAATATAGTTTAGTGCTTTTTAAATCTTTAGATTTAAATATTTTCAAATATAAATCACTAATAACATTAGTAATTTTACCTGTAGTATGTCCAGTTGCTTTAGATCCTATTGTATCTTTTTCTGCAATTGTGCAGTTTATTCCATTTTTCATTAAATTATAAGCAGTTGTAATTCCAGAAATACCACCACCAATTATTAAAACATCTGTTGTTATAATTTTTGAAGATATTTTTCTTTTATTTATTGCATTTTTTATTTCAAGCCAATAAGAATTATTATCCATAGTATCACCAAAAATATTTTGTGATAATAATAATTAAATATACTAAAATTAAAAAAGTATGATATACTTGTAAGGTGCGAGGTAAGTTTTTATGAGAATTGGAATAATTGGTCCATCTAAACAAGAAATAATGCCTTTTATTTCTAATTTGAATATTAAAAATGAATCTGAAAATTCGATGATGTCATTTTTTGAAGGAGCTTTTAACAATATAGAAGTTGTAGCTACAATTTGTGGAATATGTAAAGTAAATGCTAGTGTTAGTGCTAGTTTGCTTATAGATGTATATAAATGTAGCCATATTATAATTATTGGAGTTGCTGGAGCAATTGATAAGAATTTAAAAATATTTGATTGCGTAATTAGTGATAAAGCATGTTATCACGATGTACTGCCTTATCTTTTAGAAGAGGACCCACCATATATGAAAAAAGCTGTATTTACTGCTGATAGTAAAATGATTGCTGATATTAAAAATTCATATAAACAAAAATTGTTTGTAGGAAAAATTGTAACAGGAGAAAGCTTTATAACTAAGGATAATAGAGATACAATAATTAAAAAGTTTAATCCATTAGTTGTTGATATGGAAACTGCTGCAGTAGCTCACGTGTGCTATTTAAAGAAAGTTTCTTTTGTTTCTATTAGAACTGTCACAGACACTAAAGATTTATGTGGGATTGAAGAATTTAGAATAAACCTTGTAAAATGTGCACAAAAATCAATTGATGTATTAGAAAGTTATATAGGTAATTTATGAAAGAAAATAGAGTAATTAAAGTCAAAAGTGATGACAAACTTTTAGAATTCATTTTAAAAAATGCTGAAGATTTACCAAGAAAAAAAATAAAATTTATGCTTACTAAAAAATTTATTTTTGTAAATGGTAGAGCTGTTTCTAAATTTGATTTTCGACTTTACAAAAATGATGAGGTTACTCTTGACTTATTAGGAAGTTTAAATTTGCTTGGTACGTATAACATTGATTTAATTTATGAAAATAAAGATTTAATTGTTATTAATAAACCAAGTGGTATGCTTTCTATTGAAAACAATAATTCTAATTTAATTACAGCTTATAGAATTATGATGACTTATACAAAACTTAGTAATAGTCAAAATAGAATATTTATAGTTCATAGATTAGATAAAGATACATCAGGTGTATTAATATTTGCTAAAAACGAAAGAATTAAATTCAAATTGCAAGAAAATTGGAATGAAAATGTAAAAATTCGTGGATATTATGCAGTAGTAGAAGGTAAATTAAAAGAAAAAGAAGGAAGGATTATATCTTTTCTTAATGAAGCAGATAAGCAATATGTATTTTCTACTAATGATAAAAGTGGTAAAAAGGCTATTACCGATTATCGTGTTATAAGTGAAAATAATAATTATTCACTAGTAGATGTGGACATTAAAACTGGACGAAAAAATCAAATTAGAGTTCATTTAAAAGAACTTGGTCATCCAATAGTTAAAGATAAAAAATATGGATCTAAAGATAAAGGTTTAAAAAGATTAGGGCTTCATGCGTATAAATTATCATTTATTCATCCTGATACTAAAAAGACATTGACTTTTACAACTCCAGTGCCAAAAGAATTTATAAAAATTAGTAAATAAGGAGAAAAAATGAAATTTAACGAAATGAATTTGAGCGAAAAAACTTTAAACGCTCTTGAAACAATGGGATTTGAAACATCTCTACCAATACAAGAAAAAGCTATACCTGTAATTTTAGAAGGTAAAAATGTAATAGGAGAGGCCAAAACTGGTGCAGGTAAAACATTTGCATTTGGTCTTCCAATTTTTGAAAGAATTGATAGTGAATCTAAAGATTTAGAAGCATTAATAATTTCACCAACTCGTGAACTTGCACTTCAAATTGCTGATGAGCTTATTAAATTATCAAAATTTCACAAACAAAAAGTTGTATCTTTAGTAGGTGGAGTAAATATTGGTGGTCAAATTTCTGAATTAAGAAGAAATCCTAAAATAATAGTAGCTACACCTGGAAGACTTTTAGATCATATGCAAAGTAATAGAATCAATTTTAGTAATATTAAAATGTTTGTTATTGATGAAGTTGATGAATTAGTTAAAGCTGGTTTTAAAGAAGATGTTACTGAAATTAGCAAAAATTTTGATGAAAAAGTACAAAAGTTATTATTTTCAGCAACAATTTCAAAAGAAGTAATGGATACTGCCAATAATATGATGGAAACTTATGAGTTTATTTCTGTTCTTAATAAAGAGGAAAATAAAAATATTACTCAATATGGTATTGTTATTACAGAAAATAATAAACTTAAAGTTTTAAAAGATCTTTTAGACTTAAATCTACCAAAACTTGCAATGATATTTGGTAGAACTAAAAGACGTGCTGATCAATTAGGTACTGCTTTAAAACAAATGGGATTTCAAGCAGAAGCACTACATGGTGATTTATCTCAAAAACAAAGAACAGATATAATGACGAAATTTAGAAAAGGTGAAATTAATATTTTGGTAGCTACAGATGTTGCTGCTCGTGGTATTGATGTTAACAATGTTGAATATGTTTATAATTTTGATCTTCCACAAGAAGTTGAATATTATGTGCATAGAATTGGTAGAACAGGACGTGCTACTAAAACAGGCATTACTTATTCTTTTATTAAAGATAGAGAAGTTACGCATGTAAGAAAAATTATGCATGAAACTGGCTTTGATATAGAAATGGTCAAAACTCCAAATTTTGAAGATTTAAAAGAATCATATGAAAAGAAAGTAATTGAGAAAATTGAAAAAATTAAAAATTATGGTGATACTAAACGTCATGCTTCTTTAGCTAAAGAGTTAATTCAAATGTATGATGCTGAAAAATTAGTTAGATATTTTGTTGAAAATATAATAACTAACAATGATGCTCAAATTATGAAACTAACTGGAGAACCTTCTGTTGCTATTAAACATGGAAATGACAGAATGAATAGAAGAGATAAATCAGGTAGAAGAAGTAACTCTAATGGTAGAAGAAATAATTTTAATAGAGATGATTCATTTTCTAATAATAGAAAACCTCATAGGACTGAACGACATAAAAGACATAATCCTAAAAAAAATACTGATAATCACAGAAGAGAAAATTTCAAACATAAAAGAAATGACAATAAAAATAAATAGGGTATTCCTAATTTATTTTTTTATGATACAATTATTTTAGGAGGCTGTTATGAATGAAAAAGTATTAGAAATCTTAAAAGAAAATAAAGAACCTATGAAGGCTGGGGAAGTAACTGAAAAATTAGGTGTTGATAAAAAAGATATAGATAAAGCAATTAAATCTTTAGTAAAAGAAGATTTGGTTGAGAGTCCTAAAAGATGTTTTTATAGTGCTAAATAAAGTAAATATTAATTTTTATAGACAAATTTGTAATATTATGATATGCTTAGATTGGACTTATTATAGTCTAAAATTACATACTGTGTTAAAATAAGCGTAAGCTTAAAGATTTAGGAAAAGCACATGTGCTTTTCCTTTTTTAATTGCCAAAATTGAAAACCTAAAACTGTATGTTATAATCAAATCAGATTGAGAGGAAAATTATGGAAAAATATACTTTAGCATTAGATATAGGTACAACCTCAGTTGGATGGACTGTTATAAATGACAAGTTAGAAATTTCAACATTTAATGAAAAAAATCTTTGGGGTGTAAGATTATTTGATTCTGCTTCCACTGCAGAAGTTAGAAGAACTCAACGTGGGTCAAGACGTAGATATTTAAGACGACGTAGAAGATTGGAATTATTGCAATATTTATTTCAAATGGAAATGAATAAAATAGATACTAATTTTTTTGATATTACTGTTGAAAATGATAAATGGCTTAAAAATAAACGCTTTATCGCATGCTTGTAAGAAATTACTTGTTTTAGAAGTATGTAATTTTAGACTAGGTGGAAATGAAATAGAAGAAATTATTTCATAAAATAAAAATTTAGAACTAAAACTTATGGCTAAGAAAATATTTCTATATTAAAGATTTAATATGCCAAATTTTACAATAAATGTGTATACAAGAGTTTTAATACTTTATAAAATAAAGAATTATGATATATTTGTATTAAGGTGATATTTATGGAAAGACAATTTGAAAATGATAATAAATTAAAAGGATATCTTTCGAATCAAGCCAAAAAAAACAATATATCTTCAAACTATGCGTATACATATTTTTTTCTGCGTTGTTTTTTAGAAATATTAAATAAAAATAATGATGATTTAATAATTACTGGCAGTTTTTCCAATTTTGCTCATACTAAAAAAATATATAGACCTATTACAGATTTGGATTTACAAACAAAAATAGAAAATCTTGATAATTTTGATAATACGGTTTCTAATTTAAATGATAATAATTTAGGAGTTAATTTTAATGTTAAACAACGTTTTGTAACTGAAAATGGTACTATAAATTATAGAATTTTATGTAATTTTGGAAAGTTAGAAAGAATTATTAAATCTGATATTAAGATTGTAAGAAGTGCCCCATTTTCAAAAGTAATAATTCCTAAATTGTTTGATGCTGATTCGCAGATGCTTTTTAATGTTACAGAATTTGAAAAACAAATTGCAGATAAATTGTGTATAATAATAAGAAAATTATATACTTATAAAAATTTAAACAATGAATACAAACGTTATAAAGATATATATGACATAAGTAATATAGTAAAGAATAATAAAGAAAAAATAGATTTTGACAAAGTTTTATTTTATGTAAAAAGTAGATTACAAAATGATGATTTAATTAAAGATCTTAGTAAACAAGATATTTTAAATTTACTAGACATATTAAACCAAAAATTTTTAGAAAATAATGAGAAATCTTATAATGAAGATGCTAAAAAGTTTCAATTTATGAATAAAATTGATAATAATTTGAAAGAAGTAAAACAATCGATCAAACGAAGTTTATAGATATTAATGGGAGGTAAATATCATGATTTGGATATTAACTATTTTTATAGCTATTTTTATGACTATAGTAGAATTTTTTACAGTAATTTTTATGTTAACAGGACTTTCATATTCAAAAAGTAAATTTCAAGTAATTTCAATGCTAACAAGTACAGGATTTACAACAAAGGAAAGTGAACTTATCATGCTTGATCCAAAAAGAAGAAAATTTGCTCAAAACCTTATAATATTTGGATATTGTGCAACTGTAACAATTGTTTCAATGTTAGTAACTTCACTTAATACAAGTAATAATTGGTATGAATATTTACTTGCAATTATTGCAATAGTAGCTTTTTTAATTATGCTAAATAGCAAAAGTTTTAGAAAAATATTTGATCCCAAAATTGAAAAATTTGGTTCAAAGTTTCTTTATGATGAAGCAGATAATTATCTTATAATTTTAGAAACCTTACATGAAAAAATTGTAGGTAAAATTAAACTGAAAAAAGTTCCAGAGGAATTTATTAATAAAAAAATAGGAGAAATGAAAATAAATAATAAGTATGGAATTCAACTTTTAGGTATTGAAAGAGATCGAAAAACATTAAAAATTACAAAAGATAGTTCTTTTGAAAATGATGATTTAATAATATTATATGGGGATAAAGATATTATATGTAAGGCTTTAAAAATAGTAAAAACTTCAAAAAAAGATAAAAGAGTTATATAAATTTTGATAACTTATATCATAATGGAATTATGTAGTCAATATTTATGAATCTTTGTTTAAATTGTGATTAATCAATAAAAAATATAATAAGGATAAAGGTGTAAAACTTTTTAATTTATTTATAATATTTTTTGTTTTCAATGTTAGTAAAACATCTTAATCTTAAAAAAATATATTCAATTGCAACAAAAGATATTAAAAAAGGAGAATAAAATTACTTTCCTTTTTAGTTTATTTTATTAATCAGTTTTTTTAAATCTTCCTTAGTAAAATCATAATTTTTATTACAAATGTTACAATGTAGATTAGCTTTTTCATCTTCTTTTAATATTATTTTTAATTCTTTTTTACCTATTGCAATTAAAGCTTTTTCAACCTTGTTTTTATTACAATTACATTTAAACTGAACATTTTTTTCTTCAGTTATTTTCACATCAAAATCTTTAAGTACAAATTGAATTATTTCTTCAAGAGAATTATATTTCATTGTAAGAGTAGTAAATGAAGGTAAATTAGTAAGTTTATTTTCTAATTTAGTAATTATATCATCGTTTGTTTCAGGCATAAGTTGGATCATAAATCCACCAGAATGTTTTACAGTTAAATCATTATTAACTAAAACACCTAAAGAAATGCTACTTGGGATTTGTTCACTTGTAGCATAATAATAAGTTAAATCTTCAGCAATCTCACCAGAAACTAATTGAATTTGTCCGCTGTATGATGTTTTAAGTCCTGTATCTCTTATTACATTTAAATAACCACTTCCAACTGCACTACTTACATCAAGTTTTCCATTTTCTTTTAAAGGTATATCTATATTATTTACATAAGGATACCCCTTAACAATACCCTTAGAATCAGCACTTACAAGCAACCCTTTTATTGGTCCATCACTAATAATATTTAATGTAAGTAAATCAGTATCATTTTTTAATAAAGATCCCATTAAAAGACCACCAGTTAAAAGTCTTCCCCTAAAGCAGCTGTAACAACAGGTGATGTTTTATGTATTGTTCTTGATGTTTCAACAACTTCTTTAGTATAGGCAAATGTACCAACTATACTACCATTTGCAGCAGTTATTTTAATTATTTTATCTTTCATAAAAACCTCCAATAGTTTTCTCTACTATAAAACAATAACATAATTTTTGCAATTTTTCACTATAATATAGTTATATATTATCAAAATTATAAGAGTCTTTAATTGATTTAAACACATAAAAGAGTAATAACTATAATATTTTTTTAATATAGCAACTAAAATTTTACATAAAGCAACTAAAAATGTGTAGTAATTATCATAATTTTAAACTATAATTTAAATATAAAGGAGAATTTATGAATATACTTGAAGTTAAAAATTTAACACGTACATATGGTAAAAATAATAATAAAATATTTGCTTTAGATGATGTTTCTTTTTCAGTGAAAAAAGGAGAATTTATTGCAATAGTTGGTACTAGTGGTTCTGGTAAAAGTACATTACTGCATATTTTAGGTGGTGTAGATAAACCAACAAATGGGACAGTTTTAATTAGTGAAAAGGACATTTATAAGTTAAATGATGATTCATTAACAAAATTTAGAAGAAGAAATATAGGATTAATTTATCAATTTTATAATTTACTTCCTATGTTAAATGTAAAAGAGAATATTGAATTACCACTTCAATTAGACAAAAAAATTGTAAAAAAAGAAGACTTTGAAGAAATAATAAAAGTTCTTGATATAGAAAATAGATTAAAACATTTACCAAATGAATTATCTGGTGGACAAAAACAAAGAGTTGCTATTGGTAGAGCATTAATTACAAAACCTTCTATAATTTTAGCAGATGAAGCAACTGGTAATTTAGATTCTAAAACCTCAGAAGAAATCATAAATTTATTTAAAAGATTAAATAAAAATTTTAATCAAACTATAATTATGATTACTCATAATCTTGATATTGCTAGTGAAGCTGATAGAATAATTACTATTAAAGATGGCAAAATTATAAGTGATGAGGTAAAAGAACATGAAAATAACTAATAAACTTGTAATAGAACGTTTAAAAAAGAATAAAAATAGAAGTTTAGGTACTTTATTTGGTATAACATTATCCAGTATAATAGTTTGTTGTGTATTTTCGCTTCTTATGACTTTTAGACTTTTAATAATTGATTCAATTACTATGGACCAGGGTCCTTATTATGCTTTTGTAACTTTAAAAGATAGTGATGATTTAAATGAGTTAAAAAAAGATGATAGAATAGAAAAATTATTAATTCAAAATGATTTAGGATACGCGGATAATAATCTTAATATTGATACAAAACCTTATTATGAAGTATCGCATATTAATAATATTGGTTTAGATAGTCTAGATTTAGTAGAAGGAAAGCTTCCAACTAATGATAAAGAAGTTTTAATTCCGAAAAGTATGCCAAAAGTCAAAATTGGTGATAAACTTAAGGTAAATATAGGAAAAGTTTATGATATAGTAACTAATACTACTACAAATGAAATTACAAATAAAAACGAAACTAACTACATAAATAATTCAGATAAAATTAGTTTTGAAGAAGATGGAATAACTTATGAAGTTAGTCAAACTTTAGAAAATACTAAGGAACATAATTATATTGTAGTTGGTACGTATAAAAGTAATAAATATGATAAAATGTATTTTCCTTATTATACATTATTATCTTATACTGAAGTTGGTACTTCTTTAGGTATTACAACTAAAAATCCAAAAGATATCTATAATTTTATTGAAAAAGATTATGAAGAAAATTTTGAAAGTTATGACTATAATACTCTACTACTTTTTTTAAATTTCGCAAGTAAAAATGACAATGATAATTTAATTTTATTAAAAGTTGGTGGAGTAATTTCATTTATTGTAATGATTGTTTCGATACTGGTAATTTATAATGCTTTTGCTATGACATTTATAGAACAAAAGAAGTTATATGGAATTCTTAGAAGTTTGGGATCAACAAAAAAACAAATTAGGCAATTTGTATATAAAGAGGGGTTATTCCTTTGTATTATTGGTATACCACTTGGAATTTTTCTTTCAATTTTTGGTATAAATGTTGCTTTATACTTTATTAATAATCATATTTCTATAATTTCAGAAAGTAATATGAGTTTTAAATTTGTTTTTAATATTTATATTGTTATTTTAACAATTGTTTCTTGTATAATAACTGTATTTATTTCTTCATTACTACCAGCATATAGAGCAAGTAAAATTTCTCCTATTGAAGCCTTAACTGGTCAAGGAGATGTTAAAATATCTAAAAAGAAAATAAAAGCTGGTTTATTATCTAAAAACATATTTGGAGAAATTGGTGTGCTTGCCTCAAAAAATTATAAACGAAGTAAATCAAAATATAGAATAACTTCAATTGCAATAGTAATGAGTATATTATTATTTATGATATTCAATACTTTCTTTAATTATATTAAAACAGGTCTTGAAGCAAATTTTAATCTATTAAATTTTAATTATTATGTAGAATCAAATAATAATAAGGAATTAAAAATAATTGATAATAGTTTAAACAATAGTGAATATATTAAAGACTATTTGCATGTAAACAGAATATTTAATTATGAAGAAAATATTTTGGATGTCGATGTTTCTAAATTAACAGATATTGGAAAAACAGCTATTTTAGAATTAGATAACAATCTATCTTATGGAATAAATATTTTAACAGAAGAGAGTATGAAAAAAATACTAAATCAAGAAGGTTTAAAATATTCAAACTTCAATGATCAAAATAACCCTAGAGGTCTATATGTTAATAATATAAAACAGTATTTTAATAAAAAACATCATATTTTTAAATTATTTAAAAAAGATATATCTTCAGTAAAACTAAATAATAAAAATTTTGAAATGTACTCTATTAAAAATAATTATACAGGTATAGAAAATTATAACTCAATTATAGATATTAATATTTATATAACAAAAGATATATTTGAAAAAATGTTTAAAGGTAATATTGATGGTGGAAATGTATTTTTAATTAACACAACAGATTCTAAAGGGCTTACAGATGAATTGAAAAATATAAATGAAAATATTGTTTATGAAGATATTTCAATACAACTTAAACTTATGAATGATGTGCTTTTAATAATTGGGGTGTTTGTATATGGATTTATTATAGTAATTAGCTTTATAGGAATAATAAATATTTATAATACAATAAATTCAAATATAATACTTCGAAAAAGAGAAATTATGATATTAAGATCTGTTGGTATGACGAATAAACAAATGAAAACAATGATAATATACGAAACATTCTTATTTACTATTAAAGCTATTGTTTTATCAATACCACTTACTTTTGCTTTTACTTATTTAATTCATATTTTATTTTCAGAGACATTATATACTGATTATAAATTTCCATTTATATCTTATGGATTATGTATTGCACTAGTATTTATACTCGTTTACTTTGTTGCATATTTAACTGTTAAACATTTAAGTAAAAATGGAAATATCATTTCAAATATAAATTCAGATAATTTATAACTAACAAAACAACTATTTATATTTTTAGTTGTTTTTATTTTAAGTTCACATAAAAAATATGCTATAATCATACTAGGTGATGTATATGAATATAAATACCATTAATGATAATTCAATTATAATAACAACCTTCCAAAAAAAAATGGAATTATTAAATAAAATAAAAAGTTTTTCAAAAATTAAAATATTCACAAAAGAAGAATTCTTAAAAGAATTCTTCTTTGAAATTGATAAAAATTCTATTTTAATATTATCAAAACAAACGGGATATGATTATGAATTTATTAAAATATTATTAAATAATTTATTTTATCAAAGTAATACTGTATATTTTGATAAAATGAAAAATTTAAATAAAATATTAACTATACTCAAAAATGAAAAATTAGTTATTAATAACAACTATTTTCAAAAATTTTTATCAAACAAAAAAATATATGTATATCTAGAAGAAAAAGATTTATTTTTATTAAAAATTCTAGAAAATTATAATTATGAAATTATAAAAAAAGAAGTAGAAAAAACTAAAAAAATAATTTGCTATGAATTTGAAAATATTTTAGATGAAATTGTTTTTATTTCAGAAAAAATTGTTGTATTAATTAATGAAGGTATTAATATTAATAACATTAAAATAGTAAGTCTTTCAAAAGATTATAAAAATATTCTTTTACGTGTATTTGATAATTGTAATTTGAATTTAATCTTTGAAAATGAAAATTCTATATATTCTTATGAAGAAACCCAATATTTTTTAAATTTATTGAATAACAACAATATAAAAGAATCATACTTAAATTTAATTAAAAATTTTACTAATAATAAAATTACAACTGCTATTTGTTTAATTTTAAATAAATATAATTTTGAAAATTTGACTAAGTCTTTTTTAGAATATGAATTTAAAAATAATTATATTAATGTTGAATTAAATAATACAATTGAAGTTTTGCCATTAAATAAAGTTAATTCAACTGATTATGTATTTATAATAGGGTTTAATGATGATACATATCCTAAAGTTTATTTAGATGATGATTATTTAAGTGATATAGAAAAAGAAAAATTATCAATACCTACAAGTATTGATAAGAATTTAGAAGAAAAAGAAAAATTAAAAAATCAGTTGTTATCAATTTCAAATTTGGTTTTAAGCTATTCTAAAAATATTGATTCTAAACAATTTAAAATTAGCAGTATTACAACATCAAATAACTTTGAAATAATAAAAGATTTAAAATTAGGATATACAAATTTTAAAAATACAAAATTCCAACTAGCATATGAACTAGATAAATTTAATAAATTTAAAATTAAAACTCAAAATTTTAATTACATTTCAAAACTTTTAGATAATTCATTTTATAAAAGTTTTGATAATAGATTTTTAATACTTAGTAAAAGTACGATTATTGATTTAACTAAAAAATTAAGTTTATCATATAATTCATTAAATAATTACTACAAATGTAATTATAAATTTTTACTTGATAATTTGATAAAATTAGACGAATTTAAAAATGAAAAAATGATTATAGGAAATTTGTTTCATTTTTGTTTGGAAAAACTTTTTAAAAATGAATATGATGAAATTAATATAGATATTGTTAAAAAATTTAGTGATGAATTTTATGAAGATAGAAAATTAAATGGTAAAGATAAAATATTTAAAAAAATATATGAAAATAAAATTTTAGAAGTAGCACAAAATATATTTTCACAAACGGAAAAAATGTCGTTTATTAGTGCTTTTTTTGAAAAAGAATTGTATTATGAAATGGATGGGGTTCCTATAAAATCAATAGCTGATAAAATTTGTATTTCTGATAATTTAAATGATGAATATGCTTTTATCGTTGATTATAAAACTGGCTCTTTTGAACGAAAATATGATTTAATTGATTTTGGAATTGATACACAACTTTTATTTTATGCATACTTAATATCTAAAACAATGAATTATAAAATTGCTGGTTTTTATTTCCAAAAAACATTATATAATAAGGAAATAAATAAAAATGAAGTTAAATTTATGCTTGAAGGATATACAATTGAAGATGATAATATAGTTTCAAATATTGATAAATATTATAATATTAATAGTTTTATTAAAAGTATAAAAATTGACAAAAAAACAGAAAAACTAAAAAATAATGAGTATGTTTTTGATAAAGTAGAGCTTAAAAATAATTTGGAAAAAATTGATTTTAACATTAAAAATGGTATTAAAAAAATTAAAGATGGTCAGTTTACGATTAATCCAAAAATTTATAAAAAGAAAAATATATCTTGTTCTTTTTGTCAATACTATGATATTTGTTATAAAAAATATAAGGATTTTGATTTTTTAAAGGGGGATAATGATGGGATGGACTAAAGCTCAAGAAAAAGCAATTTTTGGTAATGTAACTAATACAATTGTTAGTGCAGGTGCAGGTAGTGGTAAAACATTAGTTTTGTCTACTAGAATTTTAACTCACTTGAAAAATAATATTGACGTTAGAAATTTAATTGTTTTGACATTTACAAATGCTGCTGCAAAGGAAATGAAAGAACGTGTAATTAAAAATATAAATAAAAACATAGATGAATTTCCAAAATTAAAAAAACAATTAAATTTTATTGAGAATGCTAGTATAACAACTTTCGATAGTTTTGCTTTATCTCTTGTTAAAAAACATCATTATTTAGTTAATTTAAATAAAAATATTTCTATTGTAGAAAAAAGTATAATTGAAATAAAAAAAGATGAAATATTAAATGAAATTTTTTTAGAATATTATGAAAATGATGATTCTAAATTTGTAAATTTAATTGAAGAATTTTGTGTAAAAAATGATAATGATATTAAAAAACATATAAAAAACATTAGAAATCAAATTGATTTATTATATGATAAAGAGGATTTTTTAAATAATTATATTAAAAACTATTATAATGATAAATTTATTAAAGGTTCAATAAATCAATTTGTAAATTTAATTGAAGTAAAAAAAATTAAGATTAAAAATTTATTAAATAATTGTTTTCAAATGAACACAAATGAAAAAATGTATGATTATTTTGATAAAATAAAAAGTAATTTAAGTTCATTATTAAATGTATCTTGTTATAATGATTATTGTAATTTAAAAATAGAAATACCTAGAAGACCTTCTTGTCCAGATTTAGAAGAGGAAGAAAAACAATTAATTAAATCTAATATAGATAATATTAAAAGTTTAATTGGAGAAATACAAAATTTTATTAATATTTTTACTAATGTAGATGAAGTTAAATATGGAATTTTAAGTACAAAAGATAATGTAAAAATAATTATAGAAATAATTCAAAAGTTTGATAAGCGACTTATGGATTACAAATTAGAAATAAATAATTTTGAGTTTTCAGATATATTTAGATTTGCAATTAATATAGTTAAAAATAATCAATTTATTCAAGACTTTTATAAAAGTAATATTTATGAAATAATGATTGATGAATATCAAGATACTAGTAATATCCAAGACTATTTTATTAGTTTAATATCTAAAGAAAATACTTATATAGTCGGCGATGTAAAACAATCAATTTATGGGTTTAGAAATGCAAATCCAAATATATTTATTCAAAAATATGATGATTTTTCATCTCATCAAACTTATAAAAAAATTGATATGAATAAAAATTTTAGGTCAAGAAAAGAAGTTATTAATAATATTAATAAAATTTTTTCTTTAATTATGGATAAAGCAATTGGTGGAGTAAATTATAAATATAACGAAGAGCTAGAATATGGTAATAAAAATTATGATATATGTGCTAATCAAAATTATAATATGGATATTTTAAATTATGATTTTTCTAATTTTAAAAAAGATTATTCAAAAACTGAAGTAGAAGCTTTTATAATTGGTAATGATATTAAAGAAAAAATAGAAAATAAATATCAAATTTTTGATAAAGATAAAAATATATTAAGAGATTCTACTTATAGTGATTTTACTATTTTAATATCACAAAAAAAAGATTTTATACTTTATTATAAGATATTTAATTATTTAAATATACCACTTTTAATTCATAATTCTCAAAACTTTATAAATAGTGACGAAATATATACAATCAAAAATATTTTAAATTTAATATACTTATATAAAACTCATAATTTTTCTAATATTAAACATAGTTTATACAGCGTTTTAAGAAGTTTTGTGTATGGTTTTGATGATGAAACCATTATAAATTTAATTAATAATGAAAATATATTAAATGAAATTAAAGATTTAGAATTAATCCAAAAAGTTCAATTAATATCATCACAAAATTTAAATTGTTATGAAACTTTGTTAAAAGTATATCAAATTTTTGGTATTTATGAAAAATCATGCACATTAGAAAATGTCGATTTTATCCATAAAAGATTAGATTATTTACTTGATATTTCAAAGAAGATTAGTGAATTAGGATATAACTTACAAGAATTTATCGATTATTTAGAAATTCTAATTACTGATGAAAATTTAGATGTTGAATTTAATATGCAAGAAAAAAATGATTCAGTAGTTAACATAATGAGCATTCACAATTCTAAAGGATTAGAATATAATGTTTGTTATTTTAGTGGACTTGATTCAAAATTTAAATTAAATACAAAAGATCATTTCTTTTTCAATTATAATTATGGAATTATAATTCCCTTTAATAAAGACAATCAATTATATGAGGGGCCTTATAAATATCTTATTAATGAAGATTATAAAATAAATGAAATCTCTGAAAGAATTCGCCTTTTTTATGTAGCTCTTACAAGAGCTTGTGAGAAAATTATTATGGTTTGTGATTTTAATAAAGAAAGCAATGTACATAATAATGAGTTTGTAAATAGTGATGTTAAAGAAAATTATTCATCGTTTTTAGATTTTTTAATATCAATTAAGAAAGAGCTGTCTTTATTTTCCAATATTATTAATATAGAAAATTTAAATATAACAGCAAATTATGAAATGTCAAATTCTATTACTATTGAAAATAATATAATAAAACACGATTTTATTTCAATCAAAAGACCTATAATTGAAGAAGAAAAAATAAAAGAAATTACTTTAATAGAAAACGATATAAAAAAATCGATAGAATTTGGTACAAAACTTCATAAAATATTTGAATATTTTGATTATTCTAAAAAGGACATAACAAGGATAGAAATGGAAAATAGAAAGTATATGGAAAAATTTTTAAATTCAGATTTAATAAAAAACTTTGAGATAGAAAATTACATAACAGAATATGAGTTTATAAAAGACAATAAACTATATAAAATAGATTTGATTTTAGAATCTAAAGACAAAATTTTATTAATTGATTATAAACTTAAAAATTTATGATTAGATTATGATGAAAAAATATTGTTTTACGAAGATTTTGTAAAGAATATGACAAAAAAAGAAGTTTTAAGTTATTTATATAGTATAATTGATGGTAGTTATAGAAAAATAGAAAAGAGGAAATAATGAAAGAAAAATATATAAACTTATTAAAAAGTACAAAAAGAGAAAATATTGAAAGTTTAATTTCATATTTAGAAAATGAAACAGATTTTTTTAAAGCTCCAGCAAGTAGTAGATTTCATGGAAACTATGAAGGAGGTCTTTTAGAACATAGCTTAAATGTTTATACTAGGTTAAGTTTATTAAATAAAATAGAAGAAAAAAAACTTAGTGAAGAATCAATAATTATATCATCACTTTTACATGATATTTGTAAAGTTAATATGTATGTAGTTGAACTTAGAAATACTAAAAATGAATGTGGAGAATGGATTAAAGTACCTTTTTTTAAAGCTTTTGATAAATCACCTTATGGTCATGGAGAAAAGTCAGTTAGAGAAATTGAAAAATTTATTAAAATATCTGAAGAAGAAGCATATGCAATAAGATGGCATATGGGAGCATTTGAAGGAGAGAGATTTTATAATTTAATTGATTCTGTATATACTTCAAATTTACTTGCACTTCTTTTACATCATGCTGATGTTTATGCATCAAAAAGAATGGAAAAGACTGTTTAGGAGGTTTTATGTTTTCTTTTGAACATTTAATTTATGCAATCCCCATATTACTTTTATCATTAACAGTACATGAATATGCTCATGCTTTTGTATCATATAAACTAGGCGATAAAAGAATAAAAGAAACAGGAAGATTATCATTAGACGTTAGAAAACATATTGATCCAATAGGTTTTCTAGCACTAATTATTTTAGGTTTTGGTTGGGCTAAACCTGTGGAGGTATATCCTCAATATTATAAAAATAAAGAAAATGGTGTGTTTTATGTAGCGCTAGCAGGACCGCTTTCAAATCTTTGTCTTGCAGCAATTGGTATTTTAATTCAAATTATATTATTACGATTAGAATTTTTCAATATTAATATATTTTCAGTTTTATCATATTTTTGGCAAATAAATATAGCGCTGTTTATATTTAATTTAATACCCGTAATTCCTTTAGATGGATCAAAAATATTAAATAGATTTTTACCTAATTATATCAAAGAATTATACGAAAAAATAAATATATTTTTAGTTATTATATTAATGTTTTGTTTGTTTTTCACTGGAATTTTCGACAATTTTCTTGTTGATGTTTATAACAAAATTATTTTTGATATTATATATAAATTTGGAGTATTTTAAAATTAATTTTTTAAATATAATTAAGTATAGGAGGATTTATGAAATTTTATGAAATTATTAAAAATTATAAAGTAGATATTATTCAATCTAAAGAAACTACCATTAAACACTTAAGTATTGATTCAAGAGATATAAAGGAAAATACAATGTTTTTTTGTATAGAAGGTTTAACTTTTGATGGTCATAACTACATTGATAAAGTTGTAAAAAAGGGAAGTAATACTATTGTTGTTAGTAAAAATTTAAAATTTTATCCTAAAGATATTGCTGTTGTTAAAGTTGATAATGTTAGAGAGTTTATGGTTCATTGTGCTTCAAATTTTAATAATAACTCTCATCAGAATGTTAAAATGATTGGAGTAACTGGGACAAATGGTAAAACTTCAATTGTCCACTTTTTAAAAAGCGTTTTAGAAAAGAATAGTATAATTACTGGTTCAATTGGTACAGTTGGATTTAAAGTAGGAGATGAAATAATAGATAAAAGTGTTAAAACTTCTAGTTCTCCTGATACAATTGATTTACATGAAATTATTAATATAATGGTTAAAAAAGGTGCAACACATATAGCAATGGAAGTGACTTCTCATGCATTAGCATTAAATAAATGTTATGGAATAAATTTTGAAGTTGGTATTTTTACTAATCTTACTCAAGATCATCTAGATTTTCATAAAACCATGGAAAATTATTGTGATGAAAAAGTTAAATTAATGAAAAAGTCTAATGTTAGTATAATAAATGTTGATGATAAATATGCTAATAAATTTATTGAAAATGCTAAAAATAAAGTTGTTACATATTCTATTAAAAATGATTCTGATTTTAAAGCATCTAATATTATTTTTGAAAATAATTCTATTACATATAATTTAAAGTTTAATGAAAATATTTATAATGTTTATGTTCCAATACCTGGAGAATTTACAGTTTATAATACTCTTGCTACTATAGCAGCACTTGTAAATTTAGGTCTTAACATTGAAAGTATTATTAATACGTTTAAAAACATAAGCGGTGTTTTAGGCCGTATGCAAAGAGTTGAAAACGATAAAAATAAAACCATTATTATAGATTATGCTCATACTCCAGATGCTCTTGAAAATGTTATTAAGTCAACTAAAAATTTTTCAAAAGGTAAAGTAATTACAGTATTTGGATGTGGTGGCAATAGAGATAAAACTAAAAGAAGTACAATGGGGAAAATTTCTGGGCAATTATCTGATTTTACTATTGTTACCTCAGATAATCCAAGAAACGAAGATCCTAAAAGCATAGTTTTAGAAATTGAAAATGGAATAAAACAAGTTACAAAAAATTATAATGTTTTAGTAAATAGATTTGATGCTATTAAAAAAGCAATAGAAATTGCTAATGAGCAAGATGTAGTAATTATTGCTGGAAAAGGACACGAAAATTATCAAGAAATTTGTGGAGTAAAACATCATTTTGATGATTATGAGGTAGCAAAAGAAATATTGGAAAGCTTATGAATTTAAGTTTACTTGAAATTGAAAAAAGTGTATCTGGAAAATTATTTAATAAAAATGATGAAATAATAACAAATATCACAACAGATAGTAGAAAAATTAAAGAAAACACACTATTTATTCCCTTAAAAGGAGAAAATTTTGATGGTCATGATTTTATCTCTTCTACTTATAAAAATGGATGTTTATGTGTTTTATCTGAAAAAAGACTTGATATAAACAAACCATATATTTTAGTTAAAGATTGCTACAAAGCATTACTCGATTTAGCACAATATTATAAATCACTTTTTAATATTACTGCTATTGGTGTTACAGGAAGTGTTGGTAAAACTACTACTAAAGAAATGATTGCCTCTGTTTTAGAAACCAAATTTAATGTTTTAAAAAATGAAGCAAATTTTAATAATCATATTGGTCTACCACTTACTGTTTTTAATCTTAATAAAACACATCAAATTTTAATTAATGAAATGGGCATGAATCATTTTAACGAGATAAATAAATTAAGTAAGGTAGTTTGTCCTAATATTGCAGTTATTACAAATATTGGAACTGCTCATATAAAAAACCTTGGTAGTAGGAAAGGCATTTTAAAAGCAAAAATGGAAATACTTGAACATATTAAACAAGAAGGCATTTTAATAGTAAATAGTGATGATGATTTATTATGTAATGTCAATTATAAAAATACTTTGTTTTATGGTATTAATAATAAATCTTGTATAAGAGCAAACAATATTGTTGAAAATGAGGATAATATTTCATTTGATTTATCTTATGATAATAAAGATATTAATGTAGTTTTAAATACCAGTGGTATTCATATGGTTAAAAATGCTCTTTGTGCAGCATTAACTGGTTTTTCATTAGGTCTTTCAAAAGAGGAAATCAAATTAGGTCTTTCAAATTATAAAAATGCTGAAAGTAGATATGAAATAATAAAATTGAAAGATTTTACTTTTATTGATGATTCATATAATGCTTCATATGATTCAATAGTTGCTTCAATTACAGCTTTTTCAAAAAGAAAAGGTACTAAACTTTGTATTTTAGGAGATGTTTTTGAGGTAGGAAATCAATCAAAAACTATACATGAAAATATTGGTTTATTTTTAAATTCAGTTGATATAGACAAAGCTATATTTATAGGAAAAAATTCTAAATTTGCATATGAAAAATGTAATTTAAATAAAGAATATTTTGATATATTAGAACAATTTTTGACAATAGTAGATGAAAAAGTAAAAATTTTTGATAATGTTTTAACTAAAGCATCAAATGGAATGAAATTTAATCAAATCAAATCACATATTTTAAATACATATAAATAATTTTGTGCTATAATTTGTATAGAATACATATAAATATATAAAGGAGATGTTTATGAATTATGGAAAAGTAGTTTTAATTGTAATAGCTTGTATTGCTTTAATTGGTATTGTTTTCAATTATAAAATAAATAATCATAATAATGTTGATGCATCAATTAAACAAATTTCTAGTGTAGATTTAATTAATTTTATGAGCGAAAATCCAAGCTATCAATATATTGATGTTAGAGAATTAGATGAAGTTTTAGATAGCTTTGTTGAAGGTTTTTCAAATATACCACTTGAAAATATTGAAAAAGGTAATTTTGCATTAAACAAAGATATACCAGTTGTTGTTTTATGTAGAAGTGGAAACAGAAGCATGGATGCAGCAAGAATTTTAATTAAGGATGGATATAAAGTTTATAATGTTGAAGATGGAATTCTTGGAATGGAATAATTTAGTTGCATTATTCCTTTTTTTTTGATATATTTAATTAGTAATAGTTACTATTTTGGAGGGATTATGAATTATTCTATTCAAAGAAACTTAATTTTAGAAGAAGTTAAAAATAGATGTGATCATCCAACAGCTGAGATAATTTATGAATCAATAAAATTAAAATTACCAAATATTAGTCTTGGAACAGTATATAGAAATTTATCAAAATTATCAGATTTAGATTTAATAAATCGAGTTACTATTCCAAATTCTAAAGATAGATTTGATAAAACATTATTACATCATAGTCATTTTATTTGTTCAAATTGTGGTATTGTTTATGATTTATTTGAAATTGATAATAAAAGTATAATTAATACAATTGAAAAAACAAAAGAATATAATGTTAAAGATTTGTCATTAACAGTAAGTGGTACTTGCGCAAAATGTACATAATTTTAGAATAAAATCCTACATGGATTTTTTTGTTCATAATTTTTGCATTTAGAAATATATTATTATTTAAGAGCAAGTTTTCTTTTTTATAAAAGATTTATTCTTATAAAATAATATGATATAATTGAAAAGGTAGAGGTGACAAAATGGAAAATAAACAGGTTTTATATATTGCTAATATAGCAAAATTAAATGTTAATGAAGAAAATATTAATAATTATAAAAATAAACTAGAAATTCTTATTGATGAATTAGATAAAATTATAAAATTAGATATGACTTCTAAAAAAGTATTTTCTACAACAGATAATTTGAATAAATTTAATGTATTAGATATAGAAAAAGTTGATAAAAAAGTATTGTTTAAAAGTATTAAAAATGAAAATGAAGATTATATAGAAACAGTGAAGGTGCTGCATGACTAATTATTTAGATTTGAGTTTAGAACAAATACATAATAAACTTAAGAAAAAATTAATAAAACCAATTGATCTTGTAAATGAGGCATTTGAAAAAATAGAAAAAGAAGATTATAATGCGTTTATTACATTATGTAAAAAAGATGCTATACAAAAAGCTATAGAACTTGAAAATAAAGAAGTTGATAATCTTTTTTTTGGTATACCAATTACCGTAAAAGATATATTTTGTACTAAAGGTGTTAAAACTACTTGTGGATCTAAGATGCTTGAAAATTTTGTTCCAATTTATGATGCTACTGTAATAAAATTTATAAAAGACGCTAATATGATTATTATAGGAAAAACTAATATGGATGAATTTGCTATGGGAGCAAGTGGAGAGACTAGTTATTTTGGAGCAACAAAAAATCCTTTTGATTTAAATTACATTACTGGTGGTTCTTCATCTGGTTCAGCTGCAACAGTTTCAAGTAAAATTTCTTCAATTTCTATTGGCACAGATACTGGAGGGTCAGTTAGACAACCTGCAAGTTATACTGGTTGTGTAGGAATGAAACCAACTTATGGTAGAATTTCTAGATATGGTGTTATTGCTTATGCATCATCTTTAGATCATGTTGGAATTTTTTCAAATAATGTAAAAGATAATGCTCACATGTTAAATTTATTATCTAAAGACTGTTATAATGATTTAACTAAATTTGAAACAAATGAAGATTTTACTTTAGAATTAGAAAAGTCTAAAAAATTTAAAATTGCAGTTCCTAACTTTTTTGTTGGTGATATAGTTGATGAAAAAATTAAAAACTCAATAAATAAAATAATTAATTTATTAAAAGAAAACAATTATTCAATTGATTATATTGATATGCCTTATTTAAATCATTCAGTTACTTTATATCAAATAATTTCAATGGGAGAAGCTAGTAGTAATCTTGCGAGATTCGATGGAATTAAATATGGTTTTAAACCAGAAAATGTTACTAATTTAAATGAATTAATTAAAGAAACTAGATCTAATGGTTTTGGAGAAGAAGTAAAAATGCGTCTTATGATTGGGGCCTATATTTTATCAAGTGAAAATGCTCATATATATTATGAAAAAGCTTTGAAACTTCGTGGAACAATTATAAATTCTTTTAATAAAGTATTTGAAGAATATGATTTGATAATTGGACCAGTTACAGCTAGTATGCCTTCAAAAATAGGAGATAATGATGGAAATCCAATAAAAAGTTTTTACGATGATTTATTTACAATACCAGCAAATTTGTGCGGTCTTCCAGCAATTTCACTTCCTATAAATAAAAATCAATTTCCTATTGGTCTTCAAATTATTGGAAATAAATATAAAGAAAATGATGTATATAATTTAGCCCATTTTATAGAAACTTTAGTCAAAGGAGGAGCAAATGATTAAAACAATTGGTATTGAAGTTCATCTTGCTTTAAAAACAAAAGAAAAAGCCTTTTCTAACAGTGTAAATGCTAATTTGGATGTTCCAAATAGTAATTTTAATTTAATAGATTTTGGATATCCTGGAACTCTTCCACTTATAAATAAAGAAATAATTGATAGTGGATTAAAAATGGCTTTAGCTCTTAATTGTAAAATTAATAAAGAAATGCATTTTGATAGAAAAAATTATTTTTATGCTGATTTACCTAAAGGATATCAAATAACTCAAAATAAAACTCCAATTGGATATGATGGTTATGTTGAAATTTATGTAGATGGACAATTAAAAAAAATTGATATTGAAAGAATTCATATTGAAGAAGATACTGCTAAAAGCATTCACAATGTAAATAGTACTTATTTAGATTATAATAGATGTGGTACTCCACTTTTAGAAATTGTTACAAAAGCAGTTATTAAAGATGAAAAAGAGGCAGTAGCTTATCTTGAAACTTTAAAAAATATCGCTTTATTTTTAAATATTAGTGATTGTAAAATTGAAGAAGGTTCAATGAGATGTGATACAAATATTTCACTTAGAAAAAATGAAGATGACCCTCTTGGTAATAAAGTTGAAATTAAAAATATTGGTTCATTTAGTGAAGTTGCTTTAAGTATAATTTTTGAAGAAAAAAGACAACGTGAATTAATTGAATCTGGTAAAATTGTTGAAGTTGAAACAAGAAGAATTAGTGGTAAAGAAACTCTTCCAATGAGAAAAAAAGAAAAAGGAAACGAATATAAATATCATGAAGAACCAGATGTTCCTAAGATTATTTTAAGTGATGAAAAAATATCAACAATGAAAGATGAGGTGAAATTACTTCCTATTAATTTACATAAAAAATATAAAGATTTTGGATTAAATGATATAATTATTGGTGCTCTTATGAGTAATATTCAGCTTTTAAAATTTTATGAAAAAGTCTTAGAAACCAAAGCAGATTATTTAAAATCTGCAAACGTATTATGTAATAATGTACTTAGTTATTTAAATGAAAAAAAATTATTAATTAGTGAAACTAATTTAAAAGTAGAAGATTTTTCTAAATTAATAAATAAATTAACAGATAATAAAATTAATAATAATATGGCAAAAGATATTATTTTAAAGTTAATTAAAGAGCCTAAAACTATAGAAGAAATTCTCAATTGTGATGAATATAAAATATTAGATGAAAGCGAAATTGTTTCTATTATTGAAAAAATAATTGAAGAAAATCCATCATCTGTTGAAGATCATAAAAATGGTCTTAGTAAAGCAATGAAATTTTTAATGGGACAAGTAATGAAACAAACAAAAGGTAAAGTTGATGCAAAACGTGCAAATGAACTTTTATTTAATTGTTTATCAAAATATTAATTTGATTATTTTTAAACTTTAAAGTATAATTATAAAGAGGTGTGTATGAGAAAATTTATAAAAAGAAATATGCTTATAATTGGTATGTGTTGTTTTCTATTTTTAGTATTTATATTTTTTATGATTGTTTTGTCATTGTTTTGGCCAAATAAAAGTGTATCTTTATATGGTAATAGATTAGATGATATAAAAAAAATTGAATTAGATTCTAATTTACAAACAACTTTGGAATCAAATTTTTCAGATTATAATGTAAAAAGCAGCTATAATATAGAAGGTAGATTAATTGATGTTTCTTTAAAGTTAAACAATTATGTAGATGAAAGTAAAGCAATGACTGATTTTAGCGAAATTGTTTTAAATTCTTTAAGTGATGAAGTTAAGAATTATTATGATATTGAATTATTTATAACTTATGTTGATGCTGAAAAAACAGAAGAATCTGATAAATCTTATGTTAAAATAGGTTATAAAAACAAAAATAGTAGTAGGATGGTGTTTGCAAAATGAAAAATCGAAAGTTACTAGCATTAGTAATAGTAGCATTAGTTTTAATTACTAGTGTTGTAATTGTTACTTTTTTTCTAAATCCAAGTGATGAAACAAATCTCAGTATTCTAGATAAAAAATGGATAGAAGAAAATAAAAATACTATTATTGATAGTTCAATTATTAACAATGTTTCGGTTATAAGTAACGAAGGAGAGGGCTTAATATTTGATTTTATTAATTTTATAGAAGCGGATACTGGTCTTGAATTTAACAAAACTGCCCACGATACTTATTCTAGTGATACAAAAGGTGATGTTGTAATTACTAAAGTAGATACATATAACGCTAATGATTTATTACTTTATGAGGATGAATATGTATTTATTGGAAAAGAAGATAAATTATATAATGAATTAACAAGTTTTAATGATAAAAATATTGGTATTATTAAATCAAAAGAATCAGAAGCTTCTATAAAATTATCCGATATAAATATAAAATTTTATGATACTTATGAACAAATGAAAATTGCTTTTGATTATAAAGAAATAGATTTTTTCATGGTTCCAAGAATTAGTTATATAGAAAATATGATTAATCAAAATTTGTTTATTAACTATGTTGTTCTTGATATTAATGATTATTATGTGATTAAATTAGATACCAAAAATGAAAAACTTAATAATATAATAACTAAAGAATTTAATTTTTTCAAAAATAATAAACAAAAAAAATTGTTAAATTCTCATATTTATAATATATATATAACCGCTAAAAATATAACAGAATTAGAACTAACAAATATGAAATCAGTAGTTTATAATTATGGTTACATAGAAAATAGACCCTATGATAGTTTAACTAATAATTTTATAAATAAAAATATAATTAATGATTTTAGTAAATTTGCAGAAGTAGATATTAAATTTAGTGAATTTAATTCAATTGAAGCTTTAAATAAAAAATTTAATGATAAAACTTTAGAAATTACTACTAATATGTATTCAAAAACAAATGAAAAATATATTACAAGTATTTCAATATTGACAGAAGATTTAGTAGTTATTACACATTTTGAAAATGAATTTTCAATAAATAATATTAATTCTTTAAGTGGTAAAGAAGTTAAAACACTTAATATGGAAACGTTTAATGTATTAGAAAATATTGAAGATATAAATTTAATTAAATATAGCACTATACATGAACTTAAAAATAATATTAATAAAGATAGTATTATTGTATTAGATAAAAATGTATATAATTATTATAAAATACAGTACTTTAAAGATTATAATATTATATTTGATAATAATAATTTTAATGTTAATTTTTTATTTAATAGTAAATACTCAAATTTAACAGATTTATTTAATTTCTTTATAAGAATGCAAAATATGAAAAAATATATGAACTATCAAAATGAAATAAATCAAAGTGATATTATAAATATTGCATTGCCTAAAAAAACTATAGGTATATTTATAATAGTAGTAATAGTAGTAACAACTTTATTAATTTTAGTAGGTTCTGTTTTTAAACAAAATAAAAAAATATCAAAAATTGATAAGATAAAATATATGGATTCTTTAACATCATTAAAAAATAGATCATTTTTAAATGAACATGTTGAAATTTGGGATAAATCTGAAAGTTTCCCTCAAGCAGTAGTAATAATTGATTTAAATAACATTCAATTTATTAATGATTCTCATGGTCATGATGAAGGGGATTTAGTTATTGGTAAAGCTGCAAATATTCTTATTAATGAACAATTACCAAATTCTGAAATTATTAGAACAGATGGGAATGAATTTTTAATTTATCTTATTGGATATACTGATAAACAAATTATGGTGTTCTTAAAGAAAATTTATAGAAATTTAAAAGCTCTTCCATATGGTCATGGTGCCTCTTTAGGTTATAGTATGAGAGAAAATAGTTCTAAAACTATTGAAGATACTATTAATGAAGCAACTATTTCAATGAAAGAAAATAAAAAATATGAAAAAAGGTAAAAATACAAGAAAATTTATAATAATTTATGAATTTTTTAAGAGAATTTCACAATTACCAGTAACGAAATTTCTACCTGGTCATATGGCATTTTCTTTAACTTTATCAATCATTCCACTTTTAACAGCTATATTTGTAATAACATCTGCTTTTTCACTTCAAAATAAATATATTTTTGAGTTATTAAATGAAGTATTTGATGAAAAAACTGTAACTTCTTTTCAAAATATGGTACAAGGTGATGGTACTTTTATTAGTTCTATTTTATTTATTATAATCTCAATATATTTTGCATCAAAAGTTATGAGGTCAGTTATTACAGCTTCAAACTATTTATATGATAGGAGTTATTTAAATTATATTAAAACACTTTTAAAATCATATTTTTTAACTTTAATTTTATTATTAACTTTTATAATTGGTACTTTTATTCCATTGTTATTAGATGTGTTTTATACAATAATGAAATCTATTCCATTTTTAGGTAGTTTTTATACAAGCATTGCAGGTTATTTAGATACACTTAACATAATTAAATTACCAATTGTATACATATATATATATTTTAGTGTTAAAACAATGTATTTAGTAACGCCAACAGGTGGATTAAAAAGTAAAGAAGTAAGAATTGGAGCTATTTTAGTTTCATTCTTTTGGTTAATTACAACGTATGGTTATTCATTTTATTTAACTAATATGGCAGATTATAGTGCAGTTTATGGTTCTATTAGTGCAATTATAATATTATTATTATGGATTTATTCACTATCATATATTTTTATACTTGGACTTGTAATTAATAATCAAATTAAAGAACAAGGAAGTATATTTAATTTTAAAAAGTACGTATAAAATATAATATATTTTCCATAATATTTGTGGATATATAATTTATATATATCTACGACTACATTTAATATGTGGCTTTTAAGTAAAGTAGGTTTAATTCCTACTTTTTTATTGTAAAAAAAGATTGTATAATATATACTTATACTAGGTGATGTTATGAAGAATAAAAGTGGATTTACTTTAATTGAAATGCTTGGAGTAATAGTAGTGCTTAGTGTAATTATGGCATTTGCACTACCAAATGTTATAAATATTGAAAGAAAATTAGATAAAAGTAATAAAATAAAAATAAATGAAATGATTTATATGGCAGCTAGTAGATACATTGAAGCTGATGAAAACATGCTTAATGTTATAAGTGGTATGTCAAATAATAATTGTAATAGCTATATTTCTATCTCATTAAATACTTTAATTGATAAAGGATACCTTAGAAAACCTATTATTAATTATTCTAATAATAACGAAATAGATTATGATTTAGCTGTAAAAATTACAAAAAAAGATGATAATACATTAAATTATTCTTTTCCTGTAGCAGAATTAGATTATATTCCAAATAGTAATAATATAAGTAAAATAATTCAGTTACCTACAGAAAAAATTGACTCTTTAATATTATTAGATAATGGAGATGTATTTGCTAATGGAGCAAATACAAATTATAGATTTGGAGTTGAATCTACTTCATTAACTAATTATGAAAAATTAAATTTAAGTAATATAAGTAAAATTTCTTCTTCAAATGACTTCTCACTATTTTTAGCAGAAAATGGATCTGGTTTTGCAGTAGGAAATAATTCTAATAATCAAATGGGTGGATACATTTCTAAAGGAATAGAACAAAATATAGTACCATTATCTTATGCTAAAGATAATTTTGCTATTATTGATATAGCTGCTTCTACTAATTTTTCAGCATTAGTTGATAAAGAAGGCGATTTATATGTTACTGGAGTAAATACTACTGGTCAACTTGGAACAGGAGATAATAATAATCTTACAACTTATACTAAAGTTGCAAGTAATGTTAAAAGTGTTGCAGCAGGGGATTTTAGTTTATTTTATATAGATAATGATAATAAATTATATGCTACTGGTATTAATACCAATGGTCAACTTGGTATTAATAATGGAAACTTAAGTGTTAATTCTTTTACTTTTGTTGATAATGATGTTACAAAAGTAGATAGTTCAAATGTAGCTACAATTTATCAAAAAACTGATGGTACACTTTATGGCGTTGGTAAAACAAATGCAGGAATTGGTATTATAAGTACTAAGGAAAATATAGAAATTCCAACAAAAATTAATTTAGGTAATGTGGTTGATTTTGATATAAGTGGATCTGGAACATTGTTTCTAACAAAAAATGGTAATCTTTATGCCTCTGGAACAGATTCTTCTTCAAGCGGTCAATTTGGACTTGCTAATAAAGGTTTAACTTTAAGTGAACCAACTTTAATTAATACTAATGTAAAAGAAATTAGTAATTCCAGTACTAATTCTATGATTTTATTTAAAAATGGTTTATTGAAAGTAAATTCAAAAACAGAAGACTTTTCTGAAATATGTTTTTAGAATAAAAATCCCATTTCTTATAAAAAGAGATGGGTTTTATTTTATTAATGAGTATTTTTTGAAGCATTAAATATCATTCCAATCATAAGCATATAAGAAATAAGAGAAGAACCGCCATAACTAATAAATGGAAGAGTAATACCAGTAATAGGTAAAAGTCCTAAAATCATCCCAATATTTTGAAATTGAGAATATAAAATAATTCCAAAAAAACCAATTATCATATATTTATCTATATAATTTTTAATTTTTATTGCAATATCAAGAATTTTTAAATTAAATAAAAATAAAATACTAAGAAAAATAAAGGTGGCTAAAAAACCAAAGTTACTTGCAAAAACAGCAAAAATATAATCAGTATGTGCCTCGGGAATATAAATATCATTACTTGCAAATCCATGTCCAAACAAATGCCCTGAACCAATAGATGCAATAGCATTTTCATATTGATACCCAGTACCATCTTTCCAACTCATAATCCGTTCCATTCTATAAAATGAATTTATACCAAAAACTTTTTCAAATAATTGTTGATTATATAAAAATGAATAAAATAAAAATGAAACAGCACTAATTATAATTGCACCACCAATTATAAAAAAACGAAGTCTAATACCACTAATAAATAACATAAAAACAAATATAATTAAGTAAATAAATGTGCTTCCTGTATCAGGTTGTATAAATGTAAGTATTGATGGTATTAAAGTAATTACAAATAATTTCAAAATTAAAATTAAATCATTTTTAATACTATTGTTCTTACCTTTAAAATTATCAATTATTTTTGCATTTATAAGTATTAAAATTATTTTCATAAATTCACTAGGTTGAAAAGAACCAAAAGGAGTAATAAACCATGATGTAGCACCGTTTATAACTTTTCCAAAAAATAATACTAATACAAGAGATAGTATACCTAAAACATATAATATGAAACTATATTGATATATAAGCTTATTATTTATTTTAAGAAGAATTAGTACAAGAATAATGCCAAGTCCATACCAAACTAATTGTTTCATATATATTCCTTGTAATGATTCTTTTAATAAGGAATCTGAGGCATATATGCTCGTAATACTAATTATTATTAAAAGAAATAACAGTATTGTTAAAGATACAGATATTTTATATTTTTTTATCATATTTTCACCAATTTTAGTTTATCATTACTATTTTGTATAATTTGTCATAAAATATTCTAGGAGGGATATTATGAACCAAAAAAAGCCTAAAATTTATACACCACTTACTAATAAATCTTTTAACAATAATATGGAAAACGCTCAAATATTAAATCAACCAAAAGAAGATGAAAACATAGTATTCAAAAAAGATGAAACTATAGAAGTTCCAAATATAGAAAATATTCAAAATAAAATAGAAAATATTTTAAATTCAGAATATAGTTTTAACGGAATAAGGAGCCTAATTACAACTACAAGTGGTACATATCAAAAAAAGATTGCAAAATTAGTATATGATTCTATTATTACAGTTGATGGTGAAATTATACCGATTGAATTTATTTTAGATATAGAAAAAATGCAATAAAATAAATGGACCAAGTGTCTTTTTATTTTATTGCATTTTTAAATTAATTATGTTAAAAAGTTCTAATTTTTTTATTTTCTATTTTGTTTGTCATAGTTTTTTCAACTATTTTTAATAAAGAATTAAGTTGCATAAGTGCTTTTACATCAATATTCAAAAATCTATTTAAGTTCATATATTTTTTATATCCATCAACTGATGGATTACGATTAGTTTCTAAATAATACCATTTATTATCATTACTATTATAAATAAAATCAATACCTAAAACTATACCCTTTGAAGATCCAAAGAGTGGTGCAATTTCTTTACATTGATTGACAATTTCTAGTGGTAAATCAATGTTTTCATTATCAATATTATGAAGTTTTAAAATCAATTTATCTGTTTGGCTAATAGTATTTTCATCATTTTTTAATGGTAATACTCTACCACCACTAGATGCATTTGAAATAATATTTTTTGAATTTAAAAAATACTGAGAATTTGGATCATTTAAATATTCACATGGATTAAAAATATCAATACCAAAATTTTTAGTTTTATTAATACTTGTTTTATTAGTTGACATTAAAAATAATGATGATAATATATCACCTGTGCAAGAAGTAACTACTCTAATAGAAGAGTTAATACCTTCAATTCCAGCAATATATTCTTGAGTGACAAATTCATTTTTTAGATTAAGTTTTTTACTTTCAGGTAAATCTAATACAGCAATTATTTTTTCTAATTGACTTTGATTTTCAATTAAATATTTATCTTCACCACGATTGGCAGTGGCATTTTTAAAAATTACTGGAAAAAATGGATTTAAAATATACTCATTTACTGATAAAGTTAAAGGAACTAAAACATTTGAAAAGTTACTTATTTCTTCTTCAATCAATCCTCTTTTTTTTGATGATCTTCCTAATAAATCAACAATTGGCCCATCGTTTTTATAATCCTTAATATCTGTTATTACAGTGAAGCCTAATTTTTGAGCAATAGTATTGAATTTATTCATTATCTCTGATATTTTTATTGTTAGCAATATAGGTATTATTTTTTGTTTTATTAGTTTATATTCATAAGTAATTTCTTTTAATTCTTTTTCATTATTAGGAACTAAAAGATAAGTTTTTTTATTTAAGCGATATGGAAATTCTTCAACTATTTCATCAGATAAATTTAAAAATATTGAGGCATCGTTAATATTTTTATTTTTATAATTTTTGACCTTTTGATTTATATTCATTCTTAACTCCTGTTATATAAATTTTTATATATATATAATAATTCAAAACTATGGTAAAGCAACTAAATTTTGTCATTGTTCTAAACAATTCTAATTTATCTTACTGAAGATATTTGTTAAATTATTATATATAGCATGTGAGGAAAAGAAATTTCTAATTTTCTAATTCTATTTCCTAATTAATCAAGCATATAATTTCTCTTACATTTTTAATAACACTAAAATATTTAGCATAATTTCTTTTATTTCTTTTCATTGCTACTTTTTTCTTCTTCAGTCATCTCTATATATCCTAAAGAAATAGGACTAATAGGGTATGATAATCTAACTATATACTTATCTTTGGGAGATAATTCGATATATTGTTTTCTTTTTCCTTTAGCACATATAAACATATAAATATAATAATATATTAATTCATCAATATCATTGACATTTTCATATGCTTTAGGGAAATATATATGAAGTATATCAAGTGATAAATTAAAACCTGGAGTAATTCGTACTTCGTTAACCTTTATTTGTTCTTTAAAGTTGTTTTTCCAATATCCCTTTAACAACTCTTTATCAGCACTTTTATAATATATACTGCCACAAATCATATATTGATTGGTAGAATTAACTATTAAATCCTTACTTTTTAAATTATCTAATATATTACCACTCACTATAAATAATTTTCCCATATATTAAATATTTCATATCTCACATATAACAAGCCAAACACTTAATTCATAAATATATCGCTACATCTATTATAACAACTATTATTTGATTTCATTAACTAATATCTTAAATGTACCACTATTTGTATCATCTAAATTAGAAAACTCATTCCATCTAATATGATATTTACTTCTTAATACTATTGAATTTTCTAGTCCTTTTTTTGTTCCACTACTTGTATTTTCGTGCCAATCTAAAATACCTTCTTTTGTTGTATTATCATCTAAAGAAAACTGTTCATAAAAACTATTAACTTTTTTAGGATTTCTAGTATAACTAAGTTCGTTAGTAAGAAATATCGTATATCCTTTATTAAAATTGTTAATATTATCTTTTATTCTTTCTAATCTCTGAATGTCTTTCAAATATAAATAACAACCAATATCTTTATACCCTTGATTTTTTTAATAAAATTTTTCATTATTAACTTTTTTAATACATCGCTTTGTTTTATATTTTAATTCTATTGGTATCCACAAATTTTCAATAATTACTAATATATCAATATGCATATTTAAATCAAATTCAGGACAATATTCTAATCTAACTACTGAATTTTGATACAATTCTCTTATTACCCAAGCAAATTCTAATTGCATATCAGCTTCAGAAGTAAATATCTTTCTTTTGCTTTTTACTATACCAATTACTTTAAAAATATCAAACATTTGTGTTATCACCCAACGACATTATAACACAAAATATATAATATTAATCATACCAATATTATTTCATATTACAATCACTAATTTCTAATAATTATACAATTGTTATAAGAGGTGTAATATGAACAAACTAATTGAAAATAATTTTAAACAAGTAAGACTTAACAGAGGTCATAAACAAATAAAGGTTGCTATGGATTTATAAACTACACAAGAAACTATTAGCTCTTATGAAATAGGGAGAATTTTCTCTAGTTATCCAATTAGCAAATTATTATAATACATCTATTGATTATCTTTTATGTAGAACCAAATATGATATGCCGATAGATACTATTAAATCCAATAATATTTCTGATACTGATTTTACTATTATAAATAAAATCAATCACTTATCTAATACTGATAAAGCTAAAGCTGAGGGCTATATTGATAGATTTAATGATAAATAACTATACTCATTAACTTTTATATAAAGTATTTTCCTTGTTTTAACTACCACTAAATTAAATCAATATAACAAAAGCTTGATTTTTTTATACTAAGTTTATATATCTATACCTAGTTATATCTGATTATCTTTCTATTATTTGTTATATTTGATTATATACTAATTTTATATATATTATATGATACTTAAAAAGGTATTGTATTTTTTTATATTCCCTTTAATAATAGGAGTATTCCTCATTGATAACTCTGTGAATACTCTGCACTTTATTATAATTACTTGATATTTTTTATTGATATACTCTTTTTGTTCCTTTTCATCTTTCTCTAGAGTTATATTATAAAAATAATCTTCTATCAATTTAAATTTACTATATATTTTAAATAACTTCTTTTCGTAAGTAGGTTGACCTATACTATTAGATTTATATTTCTGGTTTAATCTTTCTTTAGAACTCTTTACTTTCATATACTCGCTATAATAATCTTTAAGACTATAATCAAAGTCCTTTTCTCTTACAAAATTACGATTTAAAAATCTAATCTCCGAACTTTGGTCTATGAAATAATCGGCTATCTTTATATTACATTCTTCTTAATATCACTGATATCTAAATATTTATTTTCATATATTAATTCAATTTCTATCAATATAATCTTTTATATGATTTCTAAGAGCATATCCTGGTTTACTAACAATTAAAATACGAATATGATTAATCAGTATGGTAATTCCCTTTATACAATTCATTAGCAATTCTATCATATATTGTTAATTCCTTTTTAGGTCTTCCTCTTTTTCCGCTATTAACATATTTTAAATCGTTTACCTCTTTTTTAATATTGCTAACAACAGTAATAACAGTTGCTTGATATTTTTTCTTTTTGCAAATATAACTAATATATTGTATTAATATCTTGGCATATCTACTAGATACTATTATTTTACGAGATTTTATTTCAACAACAATTCTATGAGGCTCAATGAAACTACCATTGGTATTATCTAAATCAATTATCTTTCCTTGTATAAATTCGCACTTTGCACTACTCATAGGACACGTTATTTTTATTCTTTTTTCAAAACTTTCATCTTTTACTAGATTTTTATAGGCAAATTCTATATTTCTACTTTTTTTTGTCAAAACAAAAAACCGTGAACTTTCTTTTAAAATCACGGCTTTATCTATGTTTCAACTCCAAAAATTGGAGTTTATTCACATTTGGCAGGGACAACAGGATTCGAACCCGTACAGGCGGTTTTGGAGACCGATGTGCTACCGTTGACACTATGTCCCTAAATATTATAATAACAAAAAAATTATATCACACTTTTAATGTAATTGCAATATACTATAATAGGTGATTTTATGGTAATCAAATACACTAATAACGAAGTAGATATAATGGCAAGATTAATGCGTGCAGAGGCACTTGGTGAGGGAAGTCTTGGGATGCTTATGGTTGGAAATGTTATAGTAAATAGGGCGATTGCAACTTGTTATACATTTAGAAATATTAGAACTATTACAGATGTAGTATATCAAAGTCCAGGTGGATTTTCAGGAACATCAAGTTTACTTTTTCAAGCAAGAGCAACAGAAAAAGAAAAAGAACTTGCTATGAGAAATATTCAAGGTCATACATTTTATCCTGCTACAAATGCTTTATGGTTTTATGCTCCAGATATTGGTCAAAGTTGTAGGCCAAATTGGTTTGCTCAAAATAATTCTGGAAAATATTTAAATCATTGTTTTTATAAACCTTCAGTAGGAATTTGCCCAGAATTATATTAAACTTTGGGTATTTTTTATTGAAAAAAATTATTAATTTCTTAACATTATTTACATATAGAAATTATAGAATTTAACTTTATATACTCATACTTATTTCTATAATTTTTTAAGATTGTTATATTTCATATTTTTAACTTTATTAAAAAACATAATTCATTTAAATTAAAAAGAACATAGTTTTTAACTTAACGTATGCTCTTTTTTTATTTTAAACTGGTATTTTAAGTTCTTGTCCAATTGATAATGAAGTAGAATTTATATTACTTAAATTCATAATTTCATTTACAGTTGTATTATATTTATTAGCAAGTTTATATAAACTATCACCAGATTTAACAGTATAAATTATATAACCTGTTTCTAAAGGTTTATTCGGTATTTTTAATATTTGTCCAATAGATAAAAGGTTAGAACTTAAATTATTTTGAGAAATTATATCATTAACTGCAACATTAAATTTTGATGCAATACTATACAAACTATCTCCACGTTTTACTGTATAAGTTGTAGTAGGAGTAACAATTGATGTTGATTTTGGAATTAATAGTTGTTGACCTAAAGATAAACTATTAGAAGTCAAATTATTAGTTGATTTAATAACATCTACACTTGTATCGAATCTACTTGCAATGCTGTATAAGTTATCACCTGATTGTACAATATAAACTGTATAATTATCTTCAATAGTACTTTCACCTTGACTAGGAATTCTAAGTTGTTGTCCAATAGATAAAGTATTATTAGTTAAAGCATTTAATTGTTTAATATCTGAAACAGTAATACCAAATTTATTTGCAATACTATATAAACTATCACCAGCTTTAACAGTATAAATATCATATTCACTTGGTTTATTTGGTATTTCAGTTTTAATAGGAATTTTTAAAACCACTCCTGGATAAATATTATCACTTGT
This sequence comes from Bacilli bacterium, assembly GCA_047971215.1. GTDB lineage: Bacteria > Bacillota_I > Bacilli_A > RF39 > JBKDZI01 > JBKDZI01. The sequence goes on from JBKDZI010000025.1 coordinate 74,919, forward strand.
AAGATTATTAAAATCTTTTAAGTCTGCGACAGTAACACCATACTTATTTGCAATATTGTATAAGCTTTCACCTTTTTTTACTACATGGATATCTGTTCCAACAGGAGGTATATAACCAGTGTCTGTATAACTTAAAATAGCACGAACGGTTGCTTCAGCAAAATCTTGCCAATCATTTTTAAGCTGAGTTACATCATCAACATTACTATCTAAAAAACCATACTCAACTATTACAGGTTCTAAATTTGTGGTATCCCTCATTAAAAAATAATAATCTTTGGAAGAATCTGATGGTAATCTTCTTTGATAAGCTTTTCGCAAGTTTTGTCCTTCTTTTCCAAGCTCTTCTAAAATTTTATTGGCAAATATACTGTTACTTCTAAGAGCATAAATAACTTCTGCCCCATCACCACCGCCAGCATTAATATGGTTTGATACTAAAATATTTCCTTTAATATCACCCAATTCTTTTATTTTTGCAATTCTTTCTTTTGGAGTAAGTGTTACATCTTCATCTCTAGTCATTACAGTATTTACACCTAATTCTCTTAATCTATCATAAATATACTTGGTCATTTTTAAAGTATATTCTTTTTCAATAATTCCATTAGCTTGCGATCCAGAATCTATCCCACCATGACCTGAATCTAAAATTACTTTCATATTTTCACCTCTCTATGATAGTGTATGCATTTTCTAAAATTATGTAATTATCTTATTAAAAGGTTTTAGACAAAATATAGCATTATATTTAAAGAAAGAATTTAACATTTTAATACATAGATATCATTTAATCAAAATTTTAACAATATCTAGTATAATATAAAGGCAGTATGGTAGTAATAGTATTAAATTATCATTTTACATGGAATTTAAAAAATTGGAGAGGAATAACTACAACTCCATAAAAAATAAAGAGAGATTATAGTGGTGAAGTTATCTATAGTCGTTGGTCTGATTACAATAGAAATGTTGAATTTAGAATTAATGATAAAAGGATTGGTTCAACTTCATGGTATAAGGTAAACATTAATAAAAATAGTATTGTGACAA
>JBKDZI010000026.1:0-13412 GCA_047971215.1 Bacilli bacterium
CTTTTTACAAGTAAATGAATATTTTATATCTTTTTGGAGTTTAATCATTATTTTTAAATTTTTTTTGAAAAATAATGATTAAAACGACCTATAATTAATTAAAATATTCATGCTTGTCAAAAGGAAATTGGAATAAATAATCAAATTCTACCTTTAAAAAAATGTTTATTTTGAAGGCTTTTGGCGTGGAATCTTTCCAATATAAATATTTCTTTAAAAAAGAACTTGACTTCTAATAGTTAGTCTCCTTTTATAATTACAGTAATAGTATAAACATTTTTACATATTTTAGCAATTTATATTTTACTACTTTACACTTTCTTTTTTTTAAAACTGTCATATATTAAAGGTGCACCTATAAAAGAAAATACACTTACAAATAATCCATCTATTAAAGTTAATTTATAAAAATGCATAGTATAAGGTATTCCAATTAACAAAGAAGATATAATATTAACAATTATAATACTTTTTCTATTTTTAATTAAAGAAAGTGATTTTAATTTTTGTATAAGAGCCATTATAATAATACTTAAAGATCCTGCAATCATTAAAATATTTATGACCTCATTTGGAAATATCAATTCCATTTTTAACATCTCCTTTTTTTAAAAGACATACATTTCTTTTATCAATATTATTTATAAGATGATCCAAAGTATCATCCCCACTTAATTTTTTATATTCTTTAGTAAAGGATTTTATTCGTTCTAATTCATAAAAATCTATTTCCTCAAGTAATGAATATTTATCATATAGATCATATATTTCTTTTTTAAGTATGTTTATAACAGAATTTTCTACTATTTGAATTTTTTCAATATATTTTTTACCTTTTTTATATAATGTTATTAATATCCCGCTTGTAATAGTTAAACAAAATTCTAACCAGTAATCTAATATAATTTCCATAAAATCCTCCTATTATTTAATATGAAATTTTCTTATTTTTGTGTAAGGATAAATATATTTTATAAAATACAATTAGTGTTCAAAATTTATATTCACTAATTTATTAGCTTTTATAAACATTTTCTTGATTTTTAATTTGTATTTGTTTAAAATATCTTGAATATTTGTATTTTCGTACCCTTTTTCAAAAAACAATTTTGTAGAAATATATAATATCCTCTTAAGAGTTTGTTTTAGATATTTATTACGTACGATAACTCACCTCCACATACTAAAGGTATGTATACTTTATATATATCTTTGCTAAGTTTATTAGTTAAATTGAAATTAATAATATAAGGATTTTCTAAAAATAGTAGAATTAGCTGAACCTTTAAACATTGGTATCGTAGTATGGGTCTATCTATTACATATATGAACTATAATTACAATTATTTGTGTAAAAAGTTTTTAAATTCGTGTATCGTTCTCGATTAGATTTCCTTTTATTGTTTTAATATTTAAATTTTCAGATAAAACAAAAAACGAACCATCACTAGTTCGTGCATATTAACTTTGGTAGCGAAGGAGGGAATCGAACCCCCAACCTCATGGGTATGAACCATGCGCTCTAGCCGATTGAGCTACTTCGCCATATCAACATATTAATTATATCAAACTTTAAAATTTTTGACAATACTTTTTTATATATTTATTATATGATTACTTAAAAAAATTATTCTCAATAAAAAACTTTAATTTTCATAATTAAAGTCTTCTAATTTTCCATCTTCAGTTAAAATTTTATTTATTTGACTTTCAGCTTGTTTTAATTTTTCATCACATTTCTTAGCAAGTTTCATTGCAAATGTATATTTTTCAATGGCTTTATCTAAATCTACATTTCCACTTTCCAATTCTTTCACAGTTTTTTCAAGCTCAATTATCATTTGTTCAAAATTTTCATTTTTCATTTAACGACTCCTTTATAATATTAGTTACTTTAGCATCAATACTACCATTTTTAATTTTTATATTTATTAAATCATTATTTTTAAGATTTGAAATATCACTAATAATAGAATTTTCTTTTCTTAAAATTGAATATCCCCTATCTAAAGATGACAAAGGATTTAATAAAATACATTTTTCTGTTAAAACACTTAATCTATTGTCATTTTTAACTATAAATTTTTGATAAGAACCATTTAAGTTCTCAATTAATTTAGATATTACCATTTTTTTGTTATCATATAAAATTTTTGGATTATTTAAAATATAATTATTTTTAAGTTTTTCAAATCTATGAACATTTGCTGTATATAAATTCTTAAAATTTAGTTCTAAAAATTCAATAAGTTTATCTAAAAATAAAATTTTAGTTTCAAATAATCTATATGGTTCTTCCATTATATAACTATTTTTAATTGCACAAAGTTTTGTTGTTGATTTTTCAACTTTATTTTTAATTAAATTATTTAATCTATCATAAGCTGTATTTAAATATTTTACTACTTCTATTATGTTTGGAACAGCAATTTCAGCAGCAGCACTTGGAGTTGCAGCGCGCACATCAGATACAAAATCACATATAGTAAAATCTACTTCATGTCCCACTGCACTAATAATTGGAATTGTGCAATTAAATACTGCTCTAGCAACTATTTCTTCATTAAAAGCCCAAAGATCTAAAATAGAACCACCACCACGGCCTATTATAAGAACGTCTAAATCCATAGTTTGTGCTTTTTCTATTTGTTTAACAATAGAAAATTTAGCTTCTTCTCCTTGAACCAATGATGGAAACAAAATAGTTTCTGTAGCAGGAAAACGTCTTTTTAAAGTACTTAAAATATCTTTAATAGCTGCACCAGTTGAAGCTGTAATAATTCCAATTTTTTTAGGTACTTTTGGTATTCTTTTTTTATGATTAGAATCAAATAATCCTTCTTTAGAAAGTTTTTGTTTAAGTTCTTCAAATTTGATATGTAAATTACCAACACCATCTTCTATCATTTCATTAATATATAATTGATAATTACCACTTTGAACATAACAACTAATATAACCTGCAATAAGAACTTGCATTCCTTCTTTTGGAACAAATTTTAGTTTCGATGCATTAGTTTTAAACATAACCACATTAATTCTACAAGTTTCATCTTTTAATGAAAAGTATAAATGACCAGTTTGATTATATTTAAAATTTGAGATTTCACCTTTTACAAAACAAGCTTTTAAATTTTGGTCTTCATTTAATTTAGATTTAATATAGTTATTTATTTGAGTAATTGAAAGATATGATCTATCATTAAGCATTGTTTTTTTCCTTACTTATTTTATCAAGCACACCATTAACAATTTTTATAACTGAATCATCACTATAACTTTTTGAAATTTCTATAGCTTCATTAATACAAATTTTATCATCTGTATTAGTAAATAAAATTTCATAAACAGCTACTCTTAAAATAGCAGCATCTAAACTACTTAATCTATCTAATAACCAATCTTTTAAAAATTTATTTATTTTTTCATCTAATAAATCTTTTTTTTCATAAGTATTATCTACCAATTCTAAAACAAAATCATTTTTAATTTCTTCATTTCTATTAATAATATCAGTTTTATTATATGACAGTTTACTTTTCTCATATAAAAATATTTGATATAAAATTGTTATTGCGTTAATACGCATTTCTCTTCTTGAAATTTTCATAAAATCACCTTCTATAGTTTAACATATATTTGTTAAAATTTATATTCTCTTTTTTAGTTTACATATTAATAATAATATTATTTACTTCTTCACTCAATATTTCTGGAAAAAATACAGTTTTTTTAATTTCTTTATTATCAAAACTAATAAATTTAATAATTGGACTTGCAACAGATAGTTCAATCAAATTTTTATTCTCATCTATCAAATAAATTAATTGTTCATCTGGTTCATTTATAACATTATAAGCATCTTTTTTTAAATGGGTTATTTCAAAAAAATAATCTATATCTATATTATTTTTTTCATATATATACTTCATTTTATTAATTAAAGATTCATCATCAATTGTATAATTTTTATATTTCAAAATATTTCCATTTAATAATCTTTTAGACAAATCAGATAAAAGTAAATCTTCTTCAAATGTAAAAAGCTTAATATAATGATACATAGTATAATCATCTAATAAATAATAATCATTATTTGTAATATTTTGATTAATAAAAGGTTTTAACAAATCATAATTATTTTTAAATTCAAATTTATTTTCAGTTAAATATTTATACCTTAATAATATATTTTTGATCATTATTCTAAAGCTACTTGTTTTTCCATGAAAATAAATTTGATAATACATATGATAACGACTTAATACATAATTTTCTATTTCTTTTAAACCAGTATTTTTAAATACAAGTCTATTATCATATACTTGCATAACCTTAAATAACCGTTGTAAATCTAAATTACCATAAGGAACTCCAGTATTATAAGCATCCCTTATTAAATAATCTAATCTATCAGCATCAAATTGAGAACTAATAAGTGAAATTAGTAATTTATTTGGATGAGTTTTTTGAATAATACTAGCAATTTCTTTAGGTAATGTTTCATCATATTTTTTAAGTACAGAATTAATTTGACTATCTTCTAAAATAAATTTAACAGTATAATTTTCATGATGATAATTAAAAATTTCTTCAAAAGCATGTGAAAATGGTCCATGACCAATATCATGTAAAAGAGCTGCACATAATACAACAATTCTCTCTTTTTTAGTAAGGTTTATTCCATTTATAGTATCAATCATTTTTTTAGTTATACCATAAACGCCAATTGAGTGGGAAAATCTACTGTGTTCTGTAGTATGAAAAATAACATAGGTTCCACCTAATTGATTAATTCTTTGTAATCTTTGAAATTCACGGGTTCTAATTAAATCCCATATAATTTTTTCAGTGACTTCAATATAACCTAAAACATTATCTTTAAAATCTTTTTCAAACATAAATATCTCGTAATAAAAGTATAACATTTCCAAATTAAAAAGACCATACAATAACATAAATTATTTAGGTTATATAAATAAAAAACTAAGATTTCTCTTAGCTTATAAATTCTTTTTCATAGCATTCATTGTTTGATTAATTTGTTTTTGAGATGGAGTTCTACCCATACTCGAATACATAGCTTTAATCATTTGTTCATTTATTGGTGGATTTTTTTTAAGGTAACTTTCCATATATTTTTTTGTTGTGAAAAAACCAATAATTCCTCCAATAACAACACCTAATAAAACTAATAAAATATCTATTAACATAATTTTCCTCCCATTATTTAATATTTTCTAAAAAGAAATAATCTTTATTTTTAAAATCACATACGAATAAATTGTTCTCATTAATATCACTAATAATCATTGGTTTATTTTCACTACTACTAATTTTAATTTGAGCTTTTGTAACATGTACTCTAGTTTTTTCGTTTATAGCTTCATTAAAATAATCCAAGGTATTATTTTTAAAATTAATTATTTTATTTCTGTGAACAAAGTAAAGATGACTTAAAATTCCATCAACATCAAATTCTGATATAAATTCCTTTAATAAATTATATGCAAATTCATAATCATCTTTATCAATTTTTGAAATTTGATTAAGCATGTCATATAACGCTTCAGGATTTTTAGAATATAAATTGTAAAAATGATTACTTATTTTAAAAATATAAAAATGTCTCATATTATCTCCTATTTTAAATTGTTTAAAATAGTTGTTTTAATACTTTCATAATCAAAATCAACTTTTTTTAAAACTTCCTCTTTACTACCACTATATCCAAAACTATTTATTGAAATAACATTTTCTTCTTTATTAACAAACCTATGAAGACCTAAAGATGAACTAGCTTCTATAAAAAATGTATTAACTTTTTTTGGAAGTATTTTATTTTTATATACATTATCTTCAGATATAAAATTTTCTATACATGGCATACTTACAACACGAATATCTTTTTTAAATTTTTCATATAGTTCATCAGCAATTTTAACTGCTACAGAAACTTCAGAACCTGTTGCTATTATAATTGCATCTAGTTTAGATATTTCACTTTTAATTATATATGCACCTTTATCAATTGTCAAATAAGATGCACCTTTAATATGAATTTTGTCACTTCTAGATAATATAATTGCACTTGGTTTCTTTTTTTCATATATATCTTTCCAAGTACCTATTATTTCTTCAAAACATGACGGTCTATAAACATTGAAATTTGGAATTGCTCTAAGCATTGGTATTTGATCTACTGGTTGGTGCGTTTTACCATCTTCTCCAACAGATAATGAATCATGAGTAAATATATATGTAACTGGTAAATTCATCATAGCACTCATTCTAATTGCTGGTTTCATATAATCTGAAAATGCTAAAAAAGTTGATGCAAATGGATTAAAACCTGTTACAGCAAGCCCATTAGAAATAGATGCCACAGCATGTTCTCTTACACCATAAAATATATTTTTACCAGTTTTATCATCTCTTGTTAAAATCCCTTTATCTTTTAAATTTGTCTTTGTAGAAGAAGATAAATCTGCAGAACCACCTAAAAAATAATTATCAATATTTGCTATTTCATTCATAATTAAATTATTTATTTCTCTAGTTTCTTTATTTTTATAATCTAATAATTTTTCATAAATAATATTAAAATCAAGTTCTATTGGAATATTTTTAGTATAAACATTTAAATCATATAAAACATTTTTATTAGCTAAATTTTCAAATTCTTCTTTTGTTTCTTTATATGTTTTTAAATATTCTAAATTTCTTTCTTGTATGAATTTTCGAAAATCAAAAATATTAGTAGTACTAACCATATATGGAATATCTCTAATATCTAATTTTGATTTAATTTTTGTAATTTCTTCTTTATTTAAAACAATACCATGAGCTTTATTAGAATTTTCGTAATCTGTATATTTACCAATTGTTGTCTTTACAATAATTAAACTAGGTTTGTCTAATATACTTTTAGCATTATTAATTTCTTTATCAATTTTGTTTATATCTTCTCCATTTAATACTTCTGATACATGAAATCCTAATGCTTCAAATTTATTTTTAACATTTTCATTATTAGTTATATCAAGATTACTATCTAAAGTTACATCATTAGAATCATATAAAATTATTAATTTTCCTAATTTTAAATTACCTGCAAGAGAAAGAGCTTCTAAAGTTACACCTTCCATTAAATCTCCATCACCGCATAATACATATGTATAATAATCTATTAAATTAATACCTTTTTGAATAATTTTTTCTTTTTTAAATTTACCTTTTTCTTTTATAGGTTTAATATTAAATTTTTCACTTAATATTTCTTGACTTAAAGCAATACCTACACTAGAGGCGATGCCTTGTCCAAGAAGTCCAGTAGTAAATTCAATAAAAGGAGTTAAACCATAATTAGGATGACCTGGAGTAATGGAATCTATTTTTCTAAAATTTTTTAAATCATCTAAAGTTAGACCCATTCCAGCAAAGAACATTGTACTATAAAGAAGTGGAGCTCCATGTCCTGAAGATAAAATAAATCTATCTCTATTAATAAATTTAGGGTCATTTTCATCAAAACGTAAATGATTTTTAAATATTGTATATATTATTGGAGCAGCACCTAATACAATACCAGAATGACCACTACCTGCTGCATTAATCATATCTATACCAAGAGTTCTTATGTTGTCAATTATTTTCTTATCATTAAGCATATTTGACCTCCACATTCTTATAACATTTTACCACAAAATATACTAAATGTAAGTCAAACAATTGTTTGACTTTTTAAAGTTAATATGTTACTATTTTAATAACGGAGGTTATATGAAAAACAAACTTACTACAATGCAAGGAAAAACTTTAGATTATATTAAAAGGTATATTGCTGATAAAGGTTTTCCACCTACAGTTCGTGAAATTTGTGAAGGTCTTGGACTTTCTTCTCCTGCAACAGTTCATACTCATTTAAAAGGACTTACAGAAAAAGGCTATATTAAAAAAAATAGCTTTAAAAATAGAGCAATGGAAGTACTTGTTGCAAATGAGTATATTCCTTCAAATGATGATTTAGTAGTTACTGTACCACTTCTTGGAAAAATTACTGCTGGTAATCCTATTGAGGCTATAGAAAATCCAAATGAAACAATTACACTACCTCAAAGTTTAGTACCAAAAAATAAAGAAGTTTTCACACTAAATGTAGAGGGAGAATCTATGATTAATGCTGGAATATTTGATGGTGATATAATTATTATTGAAAGATGTAATGTTGCACGAAATGGCGAAATTGTTGTTGCAATGAATGAGGATTATGAAGTTACATTAAAAACTTTTTATAAAGAAAAAGATCATTTTAGACTGCAACCAGAAAATGATCTTTTAGAACCAATTATTTTATCTAATGTTAGTATTTTAGGTAAAGCAATTGGATTATTTAGACAATTCTGAGTATTTAAAAACTATCATTTTAGATACTACTATCTGTCAAGTAAATGTTAAATAAAACTCAAATTTATGAATACAGAACAGGAGTTAAGTATCTTAGTGATTTTTGAATACATTCAGTGATATAACACTGAATGTATTTTTTTAGTTTGTTAAAGTTTTATATAAACAATATTTATTTTTTTCGTAAAAACTTTTTACTACAACATATGTACTTTTTCTAAGAATATGTTGTAGTTGTTTCTACTACATTTCCTGATGCACTCCATTTTATTGGGGTCATTCCTTCTGCTAGTACTGGCACATTTTCTGTTAATACTACTTCACAATCTTCATCAAAAATGAATTTATAATTATTATATGAATCTTTAGAAATAATAACACATGCATTACCATCAAATTTTTCATTACTTTTAGGATTTAAAGGTATTGATTCTAAATATCCTTTATTAACTAAATCTTCTAATGTGATTTTATAAGACGTTTGTTCTCCACTATCTATTAAATCTAAAATAAAACGTTCATCATATACATTTTGTTTAGCACTATCTTCTATCATTTTTATTTGAGTATTATATAATTCATCTTTTGATTCATCAATTGTATCAAAAAGAATTGGTGTTACAATAAGTGCTATTAGACCCAAAATTATAATAACTGCTAGTAACTCTACAAGTGTAAATCCTTTTTTATTCATAAATTTCTCCTATTATATAATTAAAATCTCATAGTTTGAGGTTTGTATATTAATTATTTTTATTTCTTCTTAAAAACGTTGGAATACCTATTTCTGCTGTATTTTCAAAACTTTCTGTTTGTCTTGAAGTTTTATTTTGATTAGAAGTAGGATGATTAACAGTTTTTGGTAAATCCTTAATTTCTTCTTTTTTGAATCCAGTGGCAATAACTGTAACAATTACCATAGGTTCTTCTAAATTTTCATTAATAACTGCACCAAATATTGTATTAATATCAGTATTTGAAGCTTCACGAATAACTTCTGCTGCTTCTTCAGATTCAAATAAAGTAAGCGATGCATCTCCTGTTATATTAATAATAGCATTAGTAGCTCCTTGTATAGAAGCTTCTAAAAGCGGACTATTAACAGCCATTCTAGCAGCATCTATAGCTCTATTTTCACCTTGACCGATACCTAAGCCAATTAAAGCTTGACCACTATTTTGCATTATTGTTTTAACATCTGCAAAATCTAAATTAATAAGTCCAGGCACAGCGATTAAATCTGAAATTGATTGAATACTTCTTCTTAAAACATTATCTACTTCTGCAAAAGCTTGAAGCATAGTAGTTGAAGCATCAATTAAACCTTTTAATTTTGAATTTGGTATTACTATTAAAGTATCTACATGCTTGTTTAGATTTTCAATGCCAGCATCAGCCGTTTTCATTCTTTTTCCACCTTCCCAATTGAAAGGTTTAGTAACAATTCCAACTGTAAGTGCACCTAAATTTTGTGCGATTTCAGCTATTACAGGAGCAGCACCAGTACCGGTTCCCCCACCCATACCACAAGTAATAAATACCATATCAGCACCAAGTATAGACTCTTCAATTTCTTTTTTAGATTCTAAAGCAGCTTCTCGTCCAACTTCAGGATTAAATCCAGCACCAAGTCCATTGGTACTTTCTTTACCTATTTGTAATTTTATTTCTGCTTTAGATTTTTTTAAATGTTGAAGATCAGTATTAGCTACTATAAATTCAACACCTGACATACCTGCTTCTATCATTCTATCAACGGCATTACAACCACCACCGCCAATACCTATAACTTTAATTTTTGCAATTTGATCTTGCTCCATTGTTAAATCATTCATAAACATATATAATTCCTCCTACTTTTCTGCAAAATAATTAAACATTCTATCTACTATACTAGTATTTTCTAACGTTTGAGTTTTTGACAACATTTCTTCAATTTTCATAGCACTAATACCACTATAACTGTTTTTTGTAATTAATAATTCATTATAGAAATGATCAATCATTCCTAATACGCCAGAGTATTCATTACTTCTAGCACCAATAATATCTGTTTTTAAAAGAAGTAAATTTTTAATAAACATTTCTTCAATCATTAAATCAAAACCATAACTTTCTGTAATCCCACCTGTAAGTACTAAAAAATTTAATTCTTCTTTACTAATAAGTTTACCAGCATTTCTTGATATTTCAATAATTTCTTTTATTCTTTCAGAAATGACCATAGATAATTCAGTAGCATCAATAGCATTACCATTTTCATTTATAATAATCTCTGATGTTGCAACTAATCTTTTATGACAAGTACCTTTTTTTATTCTAAGACTTTCGGCCTCTTCTTCAGATAATTTATACATATAAGTAATATCATTATTTATAGTTCTTGAACCTAAATTAATAATATCTATTTTATCTAGTATACCTTTTTCATAAAAAGAGACTGTTGTTTTTTCATATCCAATATCAATTATTAAACCATTTTTACCGTCTATTTCAAAACATTCTTTAACTCTATAATAATTTCCAACTTCAATAGAAGATATACTTACAACATCAATATTTAATTGTTCAAAAATTTGTATTACTGAGTTTATATTTTTAGAAGGCACAATTAAAAGATTTGCTTCTAATGTAAGTTGCTGACATTTTAAACCAACTGGACTATTATAATAAGATTTCCCATCAACTAAAAATTTAATTGGAATAATATTTAATATTTCTTCAACATCTTCATCTTGAATTGTTCTATAAGTAATTTCTTTAAATAATCTATTTACATCATTACTTGTAACAATATTTTCCTGACCAATAATTGCATTTGTAGCAGAATTTCTAATAAACTTAGAATTCTTAATTGGTGCATTTACAATTACATTTTCAATTGTAGTGCCTAGTATTTTATTTGCTTTATTAATTATAATTTTTAAACTTTCGTAAACTAAATCAGCATCAACTATTAATCCTTTTCTCATTCCTTTATTTTTTTCTTTTAAAGCAACAAGAATATTTTTATTATTGTCTACAATTTCACAAACTACAAGTTTAATTGCATTTGTACCTATATCTATGCTAGTAAAAATTTGCCTCATGAAAATCACTCCTATGATATCCTATTAATTATTATACATTAAATAAGTGTAAAAATAAACATAAAATCATAAAAAAAGTAAGTTATTTAATACTTACTTTTTTTGCCAGTATTTGCAATAAGATTTTAATTTGCAATCATTACAATCTGGATTCTTACTTTTACAAATATATCTACCAAATAAAACAATAGTTAAATGCATTCTATTATAATCTTTTTCATCAAAAAAAATTTTAAGTTTTTGTTCACATATTAATACATCATCAGTTTCTTTAATAATTCCCATTCTTTTAGAAAATCTATGAACATGAGTATCAACTGCTATATTGGGTATTTCATAAAATTCACTTAAAAATACACTAGCTGTTTTACGACCTACTCCTGGCATACTTTCTAAAACTTCACGTTTCTTTAAATCAGCACCATTATTAATTATTTTAGCTATTTCAATAACAAAATTACTTTTTTTATTAGCAAATCCAATAGATTTAATTATTTCAATTATATCTTTTTTATTTGCAGTTGCTAGTTTTTCTATAGAATCATACTTTTTAAACAATTCTTTAGTTACAATATTAACTTTTTTATCTGTAGTTTGAGCTGATAACATAATAGAAATTAACAATTCATAATCACAAGTATAGTTTAATTCACATGTAGGATTTGGAAAACATTCTTTTAAATATTCTAAAATAGAATTTTTTTTATTCATTTAACCAATCATAACTAAAAATATCTTTTTTAGTTTCCTTAACTTCACTTTTATTTATGTTTTTAAAATTATTGTTTTGAAGAATCTTTTCAATATATTTCATATTATTAACCCCACTTAAACTAGCTTCTTTTAATGCATCCATTATTTTATCTGAAGTATATTTTTGTAAAAAGTTATTTAAAGCATCTAACTCTAAAGGAGAAATAGGTCTACCAAATTCACTTTCAAAAAGAGAATAAATTTTACTATTATCCTTTTTATCACTTTTATCCATTACAAAATGAGTTAATTTATATTTTAATAAATCAAGAGATACAAATTCACTTATTATATTATTTTTACTCTTTTTAACAACAATTTCAATAATTTTTTTATCAGTTAAACTATGAATTTTTTCAACAATATCTGTTAAATTCATATTTAAAGTTTCACTAATTTTTTTATAATCAATTGGAACATTTAAATCATAATTAATAATTACTAAAAGAATTATAAACTCTGCATCACTTATATTTAAATTTTTATAGTTTTTTAAAAAAGAATCAGAAACAAAATATTGTTTATCAAAAATTAAATTGCCTAAATCATCAATTTTCATTTTTCACCTCTTTATTAATATTAATTATAGTATTATTATAACCTGAAAAAAGGACAAAAGTATACATATCTTGTTTAATTTTATAAATATCTATCCATTTAGAGTATATCTCTTTTAATGTTTTCTCATCTAAAGTAATATTTTTATTAAAAAATATTGATGTCGTTTTATCTTTAAAAGAAAAATCTAAGTTACTATCATAGGAATTTAAATATATATAGTTACAATTTTCAAAATTAGTGTTTTTCTCATATAAACAAAAGTCTATTGTCTTATATGAAATTAATATATAATCTTCCATTTTTTTAATTATTAAATCATCCAAAGTAAAAATATTAGTCATATTTATTTTTTTAGAAGGTTTAAAATCAACATTACTATGGGTTATATTATAAAGATTTTTATTATTAATAAAATTTCTAATTTGGTTATTAAATATTTCACTTGTTTTAATATTTCCTTCAATTATACAATTATTTTGATTATCCGAAATTAAAATACCATAGGAATCTTTTCTTGATAAAATTAAAAAAGCTTTTTCTCCTTCATTAATATTTAAATCATATTTATTGTTTGGTAAAGTTAAAAAAATTGATATAAAAAAA